>CANHRM010000001.1 GCA_947463725.1 Actinomycetota bacterium
ACTCTTATCCCATGAGCGAAAAATCCAATGTTTCAGAGCTGCCCGACACCCCTGGCCCACATGGCCTAACTGGGCGCCAACTAAAGATCCTCGAAGCGATCAAGTCAGCCGTTGAGACCCAGGGCTATCCCCCAACCATGCGCGAACTCGGCGTAGCTGCCGGGCTAACCTCAACTGCCAGTGTTTCCTACCAGCTTGAGTCCCTCGAGAAAAAAGGCTTCATCCGCCGCGATGCCACCCGAGGTCGCGCCATCGAAGTTCTGCTGCCAGAAGATAAGACGCTAGAGAATTCAGCCCCAGTAGATAAGACCAAGTACATCCCGCTCGTAGGTCGCATCGCAGCCGGTGGCCCAATCACCGCAGAGCAAGAAGTCGAAGAGACTTTCCCACTACCTGAGTCCCTTGTCGGCAGCGGAGATCTATTCATGCTTCGCGTTGTCGGAGAATCAATGATCGATGCCGCAATCTGCGACGGAGACTATGTAGTAATCCGCTCTCAAAAGGATTGCAACAACGGCGAAATAGTTGCCGCCATGATCGATGGCGAAGCAACCGTTAAAACCTTCTCACGCAAGAACGGCCAGATCTGGCTACTACCTGCCAATGACAACTTCGCACCTATCGATGGAAACAAATGCGAGATCCTGGGCAAGGTAACAGCTGTGATGCGGAGTGTTCGGTAACTCTTAATCATTGGGTCGGGGTTCGAGTCTCTCGCAACCCACTTGCATCTCATCTCGTACTATCCAAGTCGCCCCAATTTAATTTGGATGAATTACTTGCCTGACCACTTGGGCGCCTTGCAGCGCGTCCATTGCTTCATTTACTTGAGCCATTGGACTCACCGATGACAGTAGCTTCTCAACTGGCAGTTTCCCTGCTCGCCAGAAATCTACAAATTCTGGAATTTCAACACGTGGATTAGCAGATCCTAGATATGAGCCACGAATAGTTTTGACATCTGAAACGAGTGAAAGTGCAGAGATGGAAAGCATCTCCGATGCAGGTGGCAGTCCGACTGTGACGGTTGTTCCACCACGGCTGGTTGCCTCATAGGCAGCTTTTAAAGTATCTGCTCTTCCGGCACATTCAATTGCAACCAAAACGCCAGTAGGGAGGTGATCGCGAAGATTTTCATTTGGATCTAGAGCAAAATCTGCCCCCAGTTCAAGAGCAAGTTTGCGCTTTGATGCAACCGGATCAATTGCGAAAATTGGTGATGCTTTGGAAATTAATCCACCAATTAGCGCTGACAGACCAACGCCACCAAGTCCCCAGACGCCGAGTGATTGCCCGGGTTTTGCGTGAGCCGAATTTCGAACTGCGCCAATGCCTGTCAGGAGTGCGCAACCAAAGAGCGCGGCGATATCAAATGGAATGTCTTTGGGAAGTTTTATCAACGAGCGCTCATCAAGTACTGCGTATTGGCTGTAACAAGAAACGCCGTTGTAGTGGCTTACCGGTGTGCCATTAAAACTAATTCGCGATCCTCCACTAATCATTTCACCACGTGCATTTGATGATGCACCGATGGAACAAAAAGCTGGCGTACCTGTTGTGCATTCACCGCATTTGCCACAACTCGGAAGAAAAACACTCGTGACGTGATCGCCAACTTTTAATCCCTTAACAGCAGCGCCAACTTCAACGACAACACCTGCCGATTCATGTCCGACAACAAGTGGCAGCGGACGTGGACGCGTGCCGTTGACAACCGAGAGATCGGAATGACAAATTCCTGCCGATTCAATCTTGACGAGTACTTCCCCGGCTCCGGGTGGTGCTAGATCAACTTCGACAATTTCAAGCGGTCGCGTGGTTGTATAAGGGAGCGGTACACCACTTTGGCGAAGAAGTGTGGCAAGTGATTTCACGATGCATTGACCTCCATGAACTAGAGCCTTTATCTTATAGGTCCGCCAGTTGCGCTTACTAGGGATTGAGGCTACTACCTGGGGTTCTACAACAGAGCAATACAACGGGGCGGTTTCGCTAGATGCGTTCTGCGTGAAGATTTTAGATTGTAAGTATGAGTACAAGGGCGATAAGACCTGGTGGGATTATTCTTAAGGGACTTTTACGTTTAAAACACAAACAAAACTTTCAATTATCCACATAATCAAGGCGAGCAAGAGGCTCCCGTACCAAAATTCTGCACCCAGTAAGTCTTGTAATCAGATTTTGAATTAGTTGCTTTTCCAAAACCAACATGCTCGAATTGTGGATTCATCATATTTTTGTAGTGTTCTTTTGATTTACGCCAACCAGCCATGACCTCTTTGACCGAAATTTGCCCTGCCGCAATATTCTCGGCAACTGCAGTGGCTACTTTTGAATGCTTCCATCTGTAGCCAGACTTTTGAATTCTCTGGTCCATGGTTGAACCATCTTTTCCGGTATGAGAAAAGAAGTTTATATTTGCCATAGTTACTGCGTAATTCTGAGCTGAACGAGTCAAAGGAGCACACATTATGAGGGCAGGTAGGGACTTCTGGGCGCGAAGGGAGTTAAGGGATTGCAGCATCTGTTCTTGCCAAGTGTCAGCGGATGCCGGCGAAACAGGAGCCAAGTTTAAGACGATAGCTAAAGAGCTAAGCAACAACACCTTCATTAATTTCACTATAAAACTTTATCAAAGTTGGGCAATCTAGGCTCCACGAGATTTAGATTCCTAAAATTCCAATTAGGCAATAGCCGTTAAGGCATCTTTGAATTTGGTAATGAGTCGGCTACCTGGCGACTTCGCTGCGGCATAGATGTTATCTACATTGGCTAAAGCATCTATTCGCAAACGAACATTATCGCCTTCTGGCAAAATTGTAACCGTAATCTCTCCATAAAGAGTGCCAATAATTGGCTTAAAGTTACCGGCAACTTGACCTAGAACTGCATTCGAAATCACTTTTTTAAATCCTGCATTATTTAGCGCTTGTTGACTTAGGTTTAACCAGTGTTCTCTTGTGCCTTGAACAACAAGTTCTTCCACATAACTTTTTCTAATGCCCACTCTGTTCCTCCGTTCGAGATCATTAAATTATTTTGGACTAAATCTCAATTACAAATTCTCACCAATCTCCAGCACAGAATGTGTTGTAAGAATAGGCCTTGCCATTCAAGATTGTGAAATGTCGAATTCCAGAACCATCTCTTGAAAAATCACCCCTATAAATTCTCTCCCCGCTGACTTGCAATGTGTAGGTACGTCCTTCAGGAATCAGTCCCCCTCCAAGCCATTCACCATTGGATCCAGAAACTTCCGGCACTTGCCAATCAGCAGCAGATTCCAAAGTATTCATGTCAGGAGTAAAGAACCACTGAATATCTGCATCAACAAGATAACCAATGCACTCCATCGACTTAACCTCGTCAACGAGGCCTGGATAATTTACACTCAACAAATATCGAAGCCCATCTTCGGAGCTATATCCGAAACTTTCATTTACGCCATCAAATAACTGCTGAATCAATTGGGCATCAGTTTGCGTGCTCTCGACAACTCTCTCGGCAGGGGTACTCTCGTTTTGCTTGATGGTGGCTTTTCCGCAACCTGTAAGAATGAGACTCAAAATTCCAAAGACCGCAATGAACTTTAGCTTTTTCATGGATAAAGTGTAATTAGATTCTAGGCAGGTATCTAGATTGACGGTGCTAAAAAATGAAATAACTACTTATTTACTAGACCAATACCGCTCCTAGCTTAGACTTCGAAATCTAAGGATGGGCTACTTTGCGGTTTTATTTAATTCAACAATTGATTTTGCAAGTGCTACAAATTCCTTCAAATTTACAACTTCAAAATCTTTTAGACTTCGACCATAGATTTTGTAGGTATCAAAATTTGTGGTGATATTCACGAAAACATCACTTCTGCTTCGGCTTGATCTCAAGCTAATGCCAAGTGTTATCAACCCAATAATTGTTCGGCGCAAAATTGATTGATATCTGACATCACGAAATTCTAAATTTATCGAAATTAGTCTCTCTGGGAAGGCATACGTAAAACTTTTAAAATCTAATGAAGCGTCTCGAGATTGCGGTTTGTAATCAATGCCACCACAGTCTGGATAATTTCGTTCTTGCCAGACTGGATCTATTGAAATATAACCGTTCTGGTAAAGCTCCAAAAAACCAACGGATTTGTACCTCGTTATTTTGCCATAACATAAACCTATAGATGCAGCCATAGGCCCACAAATATCCGTGAGTTCTGGCTTTTGCATAGGTAAAGTGTATGTGACATTAGTGGGATTACTCATGAGTTCTTTAAGGTCAATTCGTTGACATTAAATGACACGCGCATAGAATTTACATATGAGCATGCTCGGCGCAAGTTATGAGGAATGTACTAAGTGTGGTACTAAAGTCGATACTTACGATAAAAAATGTCCGAACTGCGGTAGCACAGAATTTAAGAAATTAAAATCTGCGGTCCCGAAAGTTGTTCCTGAAAAACTCGAAGTTACCACCCCTCCAGATGCTCTACCTAGCAAACCTGAGCGCTCCATAGACGATTTAATTACTGCTCAGAATCGAACGACTCACGCAGTGAGGGCATTTGTAACTTTCCTATTTATTCAACTTGCAGGGTCAACTTTTGCGATACTTCTCTGGAATGTAGGAGATCTATTCATAGATCAAGAGGAATGTCGTAACTACGGCAGGAATTGTGAAGGAAATGGTTTCTTAAGATTCCTTGCAGCCGCTGTTTGGATAATTGCCATAATTTGGAGTAGCAACGAAGGATGGAAAGAGCTTAAGAAGTCCGAAGTTAATTAAAGCTTTAAACCCATAGTCCATTCATCATCATTTTTATCAAGAAGAGTAAAACCCAATTTGGTATAGAAAGTGAAAGCTCTGGCATTTTGCGCACCCATTCCAAGGTGAACTCCTTTTGAGCCTTGCTCTCTTAGTGTGTCAAGTAGAAGCTTCATCATTGCTTTGCCAATTCCATGGCCTTGAGCTTTTTCAAGTAGATCAATGTGCAGATGACTTGGGTAGTGCTTAACAACTTCTTCGAGTCTTAGCGGTGGGTTCTGTATGTATTCAAACAAACCCTTTTCACGTTCATTGAAATTCTCTGGTGAGCGATTTTTGTATTTCTCTTGAATTAAAGGCCACCATTGTTTGCTTAAAGTATCTTCAAATACTCTGGTATCAAGTGCGGCAAGGGCATAACCAACTACGCCATCTTGAATTAAAGTCAGAGATAATTCGGGTTGAAAGCTTAAATACGGACCAACATAAATTTCCCCGAGCATCTCTTTTTGATTGTATAAATGAAGGGCACTTGCTCCACTATCACCGGTAGCTAAACAGACGTGGTAGAGACCTGATCTATCTTCCTCTTGAAATTTACGAACACTCTCGCCTGATTCAAAAGTAAGCAGCTCCACGAACGGAACAATACTAAAAAACCTTGTATCTAGGGTGAATTTCTGAAATCCTTAGTCGAATTTAACGGGGGGCTTGATATGAATTCAGATTTCGTGGATATTCCATCTTTGTCGCCTATGCCAGATATTTTCTCTTGCAAGAGAATTCTTGCCATTCAAGCTCACTATGACGATGTAGATATTGCAGTCGGTGGACTCGTCGCCCAACTTGTAAAAAATGGGGCTGAAGTTCTTTATGTGACAGTTACCGATGATTTGGCAGGTGTCATTGATTTGACGCTTTCCAAAGAGGTCGCAGCTGCGCGCCTGGCAGATGAAGCAGCAAAAGCGGCAGAAGCTCTTGGAGTCCTTGGCATTTACTATTTAAATTATCCAGATGCAGGTGACTGGACTGTCTACCAAGCCCGCCGTGACTTAATTACTGTTGTGCGCCAATTCCAGCCAGATGGTGTTATCTCGTTAGATCCTTGGCTAAATAATGAGGCACATGCCGACCATTACAAGTCCGGCTTTGCAGCCGTTGAAGCCGTTATTTTGGCGGATGTTTTAGGTGTCGAAGGCAATGATTTACAGATTCCGGCAAAGTTTGTCAGTGAACAAAAGCGAGAGATTCAAGCCGTTGCTCTCTTTAACTCGAATCAAGCTAATACTTTTGTCGATATCGATCAGGTTTTAGAAACAAAATTGACCGCTGTCTCGCAATACGTCAGTCAATTTACCGATGAATCCATGGCCGGGATGTTAAAAGCCCTGCCGATGCGATCTAAGTACTTTGCCGGACTTGGGCATGCTGCAAATAAATTGAGTAAAGATGTTACATATGCAGAACCAATCAAGGTCTTAAGTACAGGCACTCTTCATGCCGCTCGCTAATAATGTAACGGCGTCGCAAAAGGCCCGACTCCATTTACTTAATTTAATAGTCTCGCTACCCCAAGGTTCCCGCCTAAAAGGTGAACGTGAATTAGCGCAAGATTGCCAAGTTGCCAGAATGACTATTCGTCGGGCGATTGATCTTTTGATCCAGGAACAAAAGCTAGAAAGACGGCCAGGGTCGGGCACATTCATTACTTACACGCCTATTACGCACGAATTCCGGTTGAAATCATTTACTGAAGAAATGACTGATTTGGGCTTAAAGCCGAGTTCAAAGATCCTTGAATTTAAGTATTTAAAAGCAGATTTTAGTAAATCTTCAATTCTGAACGTGCCAATAGGTTCAGAACTTCTGACATTTTCACGTCTGCGCCTTGCCGATGGCGTCGCGCTAGGTGTCGAGACGGTATTTCTGCCAACTGCATACTTTCCAAATATCAGCGAAGCAGATTTAAGCGGCTCTCTTTATACACTTTTACATGAAAGATACGGCATAAAAATTATCAACGCCAACACTAGTTTGGCCGCATCAATTCCAAGCCAAGAAATTGCTGATCAGTTAAAAATTCAGAAGAATAAAGCTTGTCTGGAACTCACAATGATTGACTTAGACCAGAACGGTCGAATTATCATGCTTGCCGAATGTGTTTATGTCGGCGATCAATATAAGTTCAATTTATCTCCTAATCGAGATAATTTAGAAATAGATATCAGAGAAAAGGATGTGTCGTGAGTAATTTAATTGGAGCAACTGCTGCAGAAAATGCCCTATTTAAGAGTTTTACTGAGCGACATCAGGTATTTGCAAGCTCTGGATATAGTGAAATTACCGTTAGCGAGAATTCTAAACTCGGTGCCGAAGAGTCAATTGTTACTACTTCGCTGTCAACTAACAAGAAAGCAAGCATTGAAAGATCAACATATGCCGGATTCCGCTACGCGCTTAATGTATTGCATAAATCTTTACTAACAAATGTCGCAGTGACAGGTCACAAGCATTCGCCAGACTTTAAAATCAGGGGCGTCATCGAAGGCTTCTACGGAACTCCCTGGAGCCACGAACAAAGATTGCGCGGCCTAGCTCACTTCTCTGATTTTGGTTTTAACCGTTATTTACTAGCACCGAAAGATGACCCATGGCATCGATACGACTGGCGCTCAGCGCTAAGTGAAGACTTCTTAAGTCGAGTATCTGATTTGATGGCTGAAGGCAGAAAGAACGGGGTCACTGTTGCCGTTGCGATTTCACCAGGCCTGACAGTTGAATACTGCGACCCAAGTGATGTTGCCGCGATTATGGTTCGTTTCAAGCAGCTACACAGCATCGGCGTGCGTGAATTTGGCCTATTTCTTGATGATATTCCAGCTCGTTTGCAGAGTGAGAACGATGTTGCCAAATTTGATTCGGTCATGCAGGCGCATAGTTATTACTGCAACGCTGTATGGGCTGAGGTAAAAAAGCTTGATTCGGCAAATACTTTAGCAATTTGCCCAATGCAGTATCACGGTAAAGCTACTGAAGAATACATAACCGAGTTTGGCAAGGCCCTTGATTCTGACCTAGCCCTAATTTGGACTGGGCGTGAGATTTGCTCTGAGTATCTTGATGTCTCTGATGCCAAGGTGTTTAAAGCTAATACCAATCACTCCCCCCTGTATTGGGATAATTACCCAGTAAATGATGTGGCCATGTTGCACGAACTACATGTTGGTCCAATTGAAGGTCGTGAAAAAGGTTTAGAAAACCATTCACTTGGATATTTTGCCAACCCAATGGATCGTTTCGAACTTTCACTAATTTCGCTAAGCACTATCGGTGATTATTTGTGGGATACGCAGGGCTATGACCCAGAAGCGGCTTGGGAATATTCACTGACGCTTCTAATGGATAATCCTGGTGATCGCGCTGCAATCCGTAATCTCTTGCGCGGATGCTTTGAGTCTTGTTTGCGAGTAAACCCAGCGCCAGATTTCGGTGCGATGCTAGAGGCAGCATCGTTTATGTGGAAAACCGGTAAACCTGCTCAAGCCGGAAAACTAATTGAAGATCATTCAAAGCAGATGCTAAGTGATGTTGCGACAATCAAGTCGGCGAAATTCTCACAACCTACTTGGCGCGAAGAATCCATGAAGTGGCTGATCAAGTATGAAGCTGTTGGAGAAGCATTTCTTGAAGTTGCCAATATTTTAAGCAACTGTGGCATCTCTGCGAATTCAAATCTAAAGGGATCAGCTGCCGATCTAGCGAAAATCAGTTCAATTCGAGCATCACTTAGTTCAGATCCGACTCGCATCTTTGGTAATGGCCTAGATATGACGCTGGCTGAATTAGGCGATGAAATCCGCTGGTCGCTAACGGCTTAGATCAGCCTTTAACTAACGGCTTAAAACCGCTGGTAAATAGGGGTTTAGGGCCACCTGCCACTAACGGCTAAGTGCTTCTTCCCACCCCGCACTTACGTGCTTCCACTGACCTTCAACCATGGTTGCACACGCGCTAAATTCGGTATCTAGTAGTACTAAGTCGGCTAGTTTTCCAACTTCGATGGAACCAATATCTGATTCTTTACCCAAAATCCTGGCCGCATTTAGTGAAGTGATTTTGCTTAATTCTGGCTGACTTAGCTGAGCAAACTTGGCTGCATTTTTATAGACCATATTCATATCAAGTGCGCTTCCGGCCAGGGTATCTGTGCCTGCGACAACGATCTTTCCACCAGTTTTAGTTACTGCCCTATCTGGCAGAGATCCGTAATCACCATCGGGAAAACCTGCCAAATAAGTTGCATCAGTAATTAAGTTAATTCGATTAATACCTTTAGATTTCAGGGCAATTCTAAATATTGCCTCATCAATATGAATGCCATCTAAAATTAATTCAGCAAAAATCTCGTCACTATCCAAAATGGCACCCACTGCCCCAGGATCACGGTGTGAGAGTGCAGACATGGCGTTGAACAAGTGAGTTGTAGATCTTGCGCCAGCTTTGATTCCAGCGACCGCCTGCGCATAAGTGGCATTGGTATGACCAATTGCTGAAATTATGTTTTTACTCTTTAAATACTTAATCAGATCTAGCCCACCAGGAATTTCTGGAGCTACGGTGACCATTGTTATAAAGTCATCGGCAGCTGAAATAACTTTGTCGATTTCTAACAAACTACCAGCTCTTAATTGTGCAACCACATGAGCGCCGGGCTTATATTCTGAGATAAACGGACCTTCAGTATGAATACCTAAAACCTTAGATCCATTTTCATTTGATCTAGAGCTCGTCGATAAAGACTTCAGTATCGCCAATAGGCTTGAGAATTCTGTGGTGTGGGTAGTTGCCAACATTGATGTGGTTCCATTTTTTAGATGGAACTTTCGGGCTAAGTTGTGCTCGGCTGGGTCAATTGAATTGAAAGTGCCACCATTTCCACCGTGCACGTGCAGATCAATAAAACCAGGGGTTAGCGTCGCTTTTTGAGCATCAAAAATTAATTCAGTGTTGCTGGTGGAATATTCCCCTGCTGAGATTCTTGCGATTCTGCCATCTACAATTTCCAAAAACCCATTAGATATGACTGATTCAGGCAGAACAATTCGGGCATTCTTAATTACACAAGTACCAGATTGCACGCTAAGCGCCTAACTACTAAATTTTGATCGCTGGAAACTTCAGCGGTGAATTTGCCTTATCACCATGATCTAAATTAGCACTTACAAGTAATGGCGCGGGCAAAGAATTCAACATAAACAACTTGGTGACTTCGGCATTTATTGCTTGAGCAATCAGCGCGAAGCAAACAGTTGAAGCCGAACAAATACTCTTGCCTTCAGGCAGCTCGGCAACGGCATCTCCTATTACTGAACCATTATCAAGTGATATATCGACAACATCGCTGAGCATCAAGCCCGATGGGTGTCTTGAATCAACTGATTGACTGTGTTTATTCGAACTCAAGCCAACAACCTTGATCCCACGTTTTTTGCATTCAAGTGCCATCTCAACGATTGCGCCATTGCGACCAGATTGTGAGGCAATTATTACGACGTCATTTTCTTTGATTTTATGATGATCTAAAACTTTTATCCCATTTTCCGGAATTCGCTCAGGTTGGGAATCCCGAAGGTCCCAGAAGGCGTCACGGCGCTCTTCGCGGATATCTTGAAGATGCATTGATTGAAATATTGCCAGACCGCCTGCGCGGCTTGAGAACTCCATAGCTAAAGCTTGCGCATGGCCGGCGCCAAATGTGAATACATGCCCACCACTTGTAACAGAATCAAATATCAACTTTGCTGCAGCTTTGATTTCTGGCACTTGGCGTTTAACGGCATCTAAACCAAGGTGAGCAATCAATTCAGCTATTGAAACTGAATTAATATCTTCAGCACTATCTATCTTCATTACTGCTCCCTTGGTTGTTTGTTACGTGAAAGACCTACTTGCTGTATCCATCTGACAGACCCTTAATGAATTGCTTTGAAAACAGTGTAAATAGCACAATTAGCGGAATTGCTCCAAGCACTAATGAGGCAATTAACGCCTCCCAGTCGTTTGTGTGAACGCCAACAAATTGCTGAATACCAAGGGTTAAAGTCTGAGTTTGAGGGCCCGTAGTCAGAATTAGCGGGAACCATAAGTCATTCCAAATAGGCAGCATCGTGATTGCAGCCACCGCAGCTACACCTGGCATAACCAGCGGAAGAACTATTCGGAAAGTTTTGAACTCATTAGCACCGTCAATTCGAGCAGCTTCCTTTAAATCATTAGAAACCGTTCGGAAATTGGTAACCATTAAAATTACCCCAAGCGGCACGCAGATTCCTACATAGACCAGAATTAGAGATAAATGAGTGTTTAGCAGATGAAATTTAACCATCATTTTCAGAATTACGACTGTGCCCAGCGTAACTGGCAACATGATGCCAATAGTAAATAAGCCAGAAATCATTGCTGAAAGTTTTGTGGTGTATTCAGTTATTCCATAAGCTGCCAAACAAGAGCAGACAACTGTTAAAAAGGTAGAACCTAAAGTAATGACGGTACTATTAACGTAATTTTTTATAAAATTACCATTTTCGACAGCACGTTTAAATCCTTCTAGGCTAAAAGTCTTTGAGTCTGGCAGCTTTAACGGTCCACTAAAGATGCCGTCGGTTGTCTTAAATGAATTTATAATTATTACTAATATTGGGCCAATTGCTAGAAGTACAAAAACTAGCAAAGATAAATGGACCATCAGATTTTTCGATTGATTCTGAAGTTTGCCATCTTTCTGAATCATAATTGGCTCACTTTCAGACGGCGTTGCACGGTCGCAAAATACACGGCGGTTCCAAGCAAAATTATGAAGAATATTATCGTCGCAGTTGCAGCGCCAAGATTCTGATTACCTTGATCAGCGCCCCAACCGAAGAAAGTTCGATAGAAAAGTGTGCCTAATACGTCGGTGCTGTAATCCGGCCCTGGCATTCCACCATTTAAGGCATAAATTATGTCGAAACCATTGAATGTCCAGATAAAAGTCAAAATAGTAATAATTCCGATTTGAGGCGCAATCAGCGGAATTTTAATTCTAAAAAGAATTCGCATATCTGATGCGCCATCGACTCGAGCAGCTTCGATAATGTTGCTAGGAATTGAAAGTAGCGCGCTGTAGAGGAAAACCAGCGGGATTCCTAGATATTGCCAGACCGACATCAAGGTAATTGTAGGAAGCGCAGTAGCTTTTTCGCCCAATAGTGGGTACTCAACTATTCCCCACAGCGGGCTAATAATTAACCGCCAAATGAAACCAACAATTACAACAGAGAGAGTAGAAGGGATAAATAGCAAAGTGCGATAAAACCCGGTTAATCTTCGGACTCGCCCTGAGGTCAAAAGGGCTGCCATACATAGTGCTAGCGGTAGTTGGACCGATGCGGCAATTAAGAAAAATTCACAGTTATGCAAGAACGCGAGAAAGAGTCTGGTGCTCGAATTCTCGTCGGTGAAGAGGAATATAAAGTTATCGAATCCAACAAAAACATTTTCTTTAAAGAAGCTGATGTAGATCGTGCCCAGTAAAGGAAAAACGGCAAAAATCAGAAAAAAAGCAAGGGCTGGAGAAGTAAACAAAATAAGTTGTCGGTACCTCTTGCGCGTTAAAGTTTTAGATTTCAAGTACTTCCCCAATTGATTTAGAAATAAATAGAAAGTTGAAGGCGCTCAGACCCATTATGGATCTGAGCGCCTTCCTTACTTACTTCTTTTTCTGTGGTGGATACCAGGATTCAAGTGACTTCTGTAGATCAGCAGCTGCTTGTTCTGGGGTCTTCTTCGTAGTCAGCATCACGTTAAGAATATTGTTGATGACTGAGAAGAAGTTAGGTGTTCCGGTATTCATCTTATCCATGCCGATTGGAGCTGTAACGATCGCTCCATCGCGCAAGTTAAGCCAAGCCTGAGCCATTTTGTTATCAATTGAAATCTTCTCTTTACTCAATGGGAAGAATCCAGGTAATCCATTGGCATAGGCCTGTGCGAACTCTTTAGTTGTAAACCAGGTAAGAAGTTTCTTAGCTGCTGCCTGATTTGGGCTAGCAGAGTTAACTCCAAAACCGTGATCTGCAAGAACTTGAACATATGGCTTGTCGCCAGCTTTAGCTACTGGTGCACCGAATACGCCAACATTCTTTCCTGGCGGAGCAATTTCTTTAACGCTCCATGATCCTTCAACCAAAATTGCTGCGCGGCCAAGAATAAATAGCTGCTCAGCATCTGTGTAGTTGATGGTTGAGAACGCTTTAGGAAGATATGGCTTCCATGAAGCTAGCGCGTTAAATGCAGCAACATACTCTGGGTCTGTTGCTTTTCTGGTGCCATCATCAAGTGCTTTTCCGCCGGCATCGCCTTTCCAGTAGTAAGGACCAACTAGCTCAAGGCCCATCTGATCTAGTGCCCAAGAATCAGCTGATGCGCCAGCTGCTGCGAGAGGTGTGTACTTTCCATTTTTCTTGATTGCCTCAAGGACAGCAATAAATTCAGCTTGAGTCTTAGGAGGAGTTAGCTTCAATTCCTTGAAGATATCTTTGTTGTAATAGAAACCTGCTCCTACTGAAGCTGAAGGCACGCAGAATGGCACAGATTTAGCATCTGCCCAAGATTGCATTGATTGGGTTGTGAAGTTATTTAGTCCAGGTAACCCGGTCAATGGAATTAAATTCTTATTCTTGATAAGAGTCTTAGTCAAACCGTATGGACGACACATAATTACATCGCCGGCAGTCTTGCCCTTGATACGCAAACTAAGTGCAGAGTCATATTCGTTTGATGGTGTTGGTGCCCAGACAATTTTTACACCTGGGTTAGCTTTTTCGTACATTGGAATTAAAGTGTTTTTCCAAAATACTGAATCATCTGCACGCCATGACTCAATTGTTAGTGTTACTGGAGCTGCCTGTGCTGATGTCGCTACAAGTGATGTAGGAACAATTAACGACATGCTCATCGCAAAAACTAAACTTACTTTTTTAATTTTCATTTATACCCAATCGCAGTAGTTTTATGGAACCGTCAAAACTTTTGGTGAGCCAAATGTTTCACTATGCCTAGCTCAAAGTCAATCATTTCTACTTACGGGGTTCTAGTAACTTTTTAGTCCACTTACGAAATTGGTATACCTAACTAGTTTGCGCCAACCCAGGTGGTTACTTGTTCCAAAGTCTGCGCTTTATTTAATGCCACAATTCGGGCACCTGCGATAGCGCCACCTAAAGGTTTTTGGTACTGCGCTTCAGGTAGAAACGCCCCTATAAAATCGTGGAACGGTTTTTCAATAAGTGGCCCGATATTAAAGAGTCCGCCAGCCGTGGAGTAACTAAATGGCGCCCCTGCTAGCTTGGAGCGACGAGCAGTAGCTTGCACATTCAGGGCAAGGTCCTGGGCGGCACAGCGCAGAATCTCGATAGAAACTTCATCACCCTCTTTTGCTGCCTCTGCAACACTCTTGCTGAAAGAGGCGACTACTTCGATGGGGTTTTGCGCACCATAAACGCTGTTGGCGGTATTTTCCAGCGTGCCAAAACGTTGAATCATGGCTTTATGAAGCGCAACTGAACCGGGCAACCCATCATCGACCATCGCAGCGATCTTTAGTCCTTGGCGACCAATGTCATGCCCACTACCGCGATCTGCAAATAGCGGACCATCGCCATCGATGCGAAATGGAACGCCTTGCTTTGAAATTGCCATGACAACCGAGCCAGTTCCTGCTGCCACCACAATGCCGGGTTGATTTCCAATTGCGCCTAGAAAATTCATAACTACATCACTTGCAATCGTAAATCGATCAGCTTTAACTAGTGATGAGATTGCCTTAGCAGCAAGATCTGCAGATTCTGACGGAGCCTGTACTCCGTTTAACCCGAATGCAACTCCGGCAAATCTTGCTATTTGTGGAAGTTGGTCAAATGTAGCGCGCAAGCTATTAACAACACTTTCATACCCGTTGACGCTACCAATTATTTCTAAACCAGGCCCACGACTTTTCGCAATTTCTAATCCATTTGAGTCAATAATTACTGCCTCAGTCTTTGATTTTCCACCGTCCACTAATAAATACAAGTCATTGTCCTTATTAATGCTTTGCATTTCGCTCTTTCCTGAACGGGTTATCGCTTGCAAATAAATGAAGTCAATTTGAATCGAACCTGATTTTAACTTAAAAGATCATGTTAGAAAACCTTTTATGACCAAAACACCATTAGTATTTTCAAGTGCTGACTCCCTACCGAAATCTTTTTGCCACGCCAGGCGGACTCGCATTCTCAATTTCTGGATTAATCGCACGTTTGCCAATAGCAATGACTTATTTATCAGTCACATTTATCGTGGTTCACGAAACAAACTCATACACATTGGCCGGAACCATATCTACTGGTGCTGCGCTTATTAATGCCGCTTTTTCACCGATGTGGTCTCGAAAAGCTGACCAACTTGGCCAAGCAAAGGTTTTACGTTTCACAATACCTTCGTACATAGGTTTCGGTCTGCTTTTTATCTTCACGATCACTCATGACGCCCCCACATTAGTTTGGATGGCCTCTATTTTTCTGGCCGAAGCATTCTTGCCTAACATCGGTGGATTAGTTCGGCGACGTTGGCTTCACACTTTGGGCGAGAAAGAGGGCAATCGCCCACTAATCAACACCGCGTATTCGTTTGAAGCACTCGTTGACGAAATAGTTTTTACGATCGGCCCCCTAATAGCATCCGCTGCAGCAATTTCAATTGCCCCAGAAGCCGGCATGTACTTTGCATTTTCTTTCATGAGCGTTGGTACTGGACTTTATATTTTGCAGAAAAATAGTGAACCTCCCCCTCATCCAATTATTAAAGGTGAGAAGAGAACTGCAGTACTTACAATCCCCAACGTTCAGGCAGTCTTTTTGCCTTACATTTTCCTGGGGGCATTCTTCATGTCGGCCACACTCAGCACAATCGCTTTTGCAGATCAACATGGTGCTAAAAGCTCAACCGGAATACTTTTAGCAATTTGGTCAGCCGGTAGCGCTGTTGCCGCAATCTTCAATGGCGCCATTAAATGGAAAATAACAGATGGCCAGAAGTTTATTTATTCAATAATCGCCATGTTCTTTGCAACGCTACTTCTGCTCGTCTC
The DNA here is from genome assembly GCA_947463725.1 of Actinomycetota bacterium. GTDB lineage: Bacteria > Actinomycetota > Actinomycetes > Nanopelagicales > Nanopelagicaceae > Planktophila. The sequence continues at coordinate 15,923 of CANHRM010000001.1, forward strand.
GCATTCAATATTAGTTCTCGGCATAGTGCTCTTCATCAATGGCTTTGGCGTCGCTCCAATACTCGTTGCAGGTTATTCAATGGTTGAAAAATCAGTATCTGCCGCAAAAGTTACCGAAACCTTTGCCTGGGTACTCGCCGGTCTCCAAGTTGGAAACGCACTTCCAGGTCCACTTGTCGGATACATGATTGATCATTACGGCGCAGATAGATCATTCATTGTTCCAGTAATCGCGCTTTTACTCGCAATGCTTTCCTTATTGCCTTACTTAAAAGTTTGGCGCGTTTTAATTAAGATTTGATTACCAGTTGTTGGCAATAAATCTGAGCGCAAAATAGTCAAGCTTGACGAGCGTTAGATCGCTGCGAGACGCTGCTATCTAATAATCAGGATTATTTACTCTTGTAACTTCCCTTGGTTAAGTTCACTTGAACTCCACCGCTGAAAATAGAGTCATGGAATTCAGCGATAACAATTGGGTCTTTCTTCCCGACGTCAAAGGCAACTTTTAACAGAACTGAATTGCCTGGGTTAACATCAAGAAATGACTGATATTCATCGGACAAAATCGATTTTGACTCAACTAGGAATCCAGATTTAGTTACAGCTTTTTGGGCACTTGAAAAATAGCTTACTGGTTTCTTCTTTGATGGAGTCATCGCGAATGTAACTACGCAGAATTGACCTAATGCTTTTTCAACAAAATATCCAGTGCCAATCTTAGTCAGTCCACACTGAACCTTACGAACTTGAACAGCCATGTCTCCATCAGCGACTGTCTGCCCGATAATTCCTGTGGGTTTTAGTTTTGCCTCAGCAGTTGCGGGAATACTTGATGCCACGCATGCGACTAGTAGGGCTGCAATGAATCTCTTTTTGTTGTTCATACGAAAAGTATAATCATCTCTTCAATCCAAACAAGAGGAAATGCAGCATTAAAAGCCTTCCTTGTGTCGCGCCAGGCTGGGTTATGTCTCGTTCAAACCCTTGGGGTTAAACCGACTGCGCGTACAGATTTGGGTTACCTCTTCTTATGTCCTGCGGGGCAAGCGATGGCTAATCAGTAGGTTACTTCTTAATTTTGTAACCAGAGGGGCACTTAGGCTTTACTGCAGTCACTTTCTTAGTGAGCTTACCCTTGACGCAAGTTATAGATGTTTTTTTCGCTTGAACCGTGGGAGAAGGAATAACTTTTGCTGGGATAGATGGCGCTGCAGTTGGCTGATTCACTGGCACTTGATTGAAATCTTTAGTGTTTCCTTTGGCGAAAAGCACCTGAGTTGCATATCTACCAACCGAATTCTTCGTCCGAACAGCAACAGAACATTCATAACCAAAACCTGCTGTGACATTTCTTGGGCCATAAGCGTAAATAATATTTCCACTCACAATTAGTGAAATTTTCGCACCATTAAAAGTGTATTCACGTATTGCGTCACCGTTTGATTGAACGCCTAGGTTCCAATCGTATTGGTCCAAAATTGCTGTTTGTCCTGACAAATTCTTCGCTGAGACACGCCAACGTGTTCCAACTATTTCATAAGTGGAAACTGCAGAAGGGGTAAAGTCGGGTGTGTAACAAGTGATATTTCCATCATCGCCTTCAACCATAGTTACGGAAGTTAAAGGTACATTTTGGTCAATGCTGCTAGTGGGTGTTGGAGTGGGTGTTGGAGTGGGTGTTGGAGTGGGTGTTGGAGTGGGTGTTGGAGTGGGTGTTGGAGTGGGTGTTGGAGTGGGTGTTGGAGTGGGTGTTGGAGTTCCAACAAACAAAACGCCAGAATATTTGTACAGTGCAGAAATTGGGCTAAATTGTGTAAGTGTTGCTGAAGCAGTGTTATATGAAACATTTAGACTAAGTATCGCAGCGCCTAGAGCTGAGCTAGGAATTTGAAATGACCCCGCAAGCGTTGCCGTTCCACAGATATTTGTATAGCAATATGAATCATATGAGCCACTGAACTTCTCTCTATATCTAAAATTAGTTTCACTTAAGTTAATTGGAACTTTGGTCCCATCCTTAAACAAAATATCTCCACTTGCCAGGTATGAATTCGCCCAGGCCCGACAATTTTCCGACAGGCTCAACTCAATGTTTATCACTTGGTTATTCTTTAACTCACCTGTTAGAGGGACACTTTTCAATCGCAAATACGATATTCGGTCATACCCGGTACTCAACTTAATTCCGGCAAAAGTATCATCGCAAGATAGTAATTCAGGCTGTATTCGTATATTGGTTCCAGCTATCGTCTTTGCCTCATCGGAAAATTCAAGGATGCACTCATTGGGATACAGATTCGCCCAAATACTGCTTGGACAACCGGCTGCATTTGCAATGTTTACGATAGGGAAGATTGACAGTATGAGTACCAGTGCAAGGAGTGTTCTCTTCATTTCCAAAGTATGAACCCACAAAGCTTGCACAGCAAACATAAGGGAGTTAATATGCCACTGAACGACAGTTGGTAGAGCACGGTGACTTACTGAGCGTGTGTAAACAAGCTAAGTAAGGGCGGTTTGGCAAGGCTGAGCGTGAGCGAAGTTTGCCTAACCCACTCTTAATCACAAGGTCGGGGGTTCGAGTCCTTCACAACCCACTTATAAGTCCTGTTCACAGGCCTAGTAACTCCTAAACGTTTCTTGGCTTTCTTTATTTGGTTATATTTCCTAACACTTCCCTAACACCTTACAAATTACCGCTTACGGCGTTAGCGAAACTGTTTGACCATCTATTTCATTGACTCTCGAAAGGAGTAGGTATTATTCTTGCAAAATGCTCAAGGTCATTGCAGTTATAAAACGAAGTGTATCTCGCCGCCACCGAGAGATTGAATCCGTTTTGGCTTTTGAATGCTCAATGCAGTGGGATGAACTTCTCAAGATTGATGGCGATGAGTCACAGCGATTTTGCACCAGCTGTTCCAATAATGTTTATTTAACAGTCTCTGATTTGGCTTACAAGGAGAATGCGAAGAGGGGTCGATGCGTTTCCATTCCTGCGGGTACCGAACTGAAAATTAAGGGTAAAGATGTGACTACCCCGCACATGATGTTAGGTGGTATTGCAAAATATGTAGATGACAGTAGCGAGCCCCCATCCAAGAATTCGAGTTGGACGGGCGCTTGGGGAGACTTAGACTGAAGTTCAGTTGCTAGAGCAGGTGATCAGAAATTAGTTCAACTTTTATTCAAGTTTAGAGACTTCATCGCAAACTCTGCCGCTTTCAAGCCATCGACTTGATACTTACCCTCAATTGCAACGCCAATTAGCTCTAATTTATCGTTTAATGCCGTTACTGCCGCATCCCATATCGCTGAAGTTCGATCATATTCAGCAACGCCTTCATCAGACATTGTCTTTGGGGCGCAGTATGCCTCCGGGTCTTCAGGGCAATAATTCTTAAACACATAATCCATATCAGTACTAGCGGCCTCTTCTGCGAGAATTAATGCTGCAACCCCATTCCATTCGGGCTTATCAGCAATGTATCTCTTGAGATTAATAGTTTCATAATCAATTCCGTTGAGGTCTTGGTATGTCCAGCCAAATTCTGACATCAAAGCTTGCCCTTGATCACTTAGGTAGAAGTCACTTCTCTTGATTCCTGCAAGTAACTTAATGTCTTCAATTACAGGGCTTTCTATTAAATACTTATTCGTATTTTCAATTTTTAGGCAGATAGCCATCTCGCCATTACTCTCAATAATCTCGCCAAGAGTGGTGCAATCTCCAGCATCTCGTGACCCAACTGCAGATTTACTTGATCCGCATCCGGTCAGTAATAAGAGAAGGGCGATACCTATCGTTAGTTTCCTCATTTCTGAACCTTACTCATCTCTTCTAATCTTGCCTAGAGACTGCTAGCCACTCAGGCGCCGATCGTTAGTTCTCTTCCAAATCCTTCAATTCGCGAAGTCCGCGCATAAGGAAAAAGGATGATATTCCGCGCAATAAACCAGTTTGAATCCATGAAACTATCCAAACAATAAGTATCACAAGTATCGAGCCAAGGAAGATCCAACCTGATGTTGCACCGGCAGCAAATAGAAATATTAAGCCCATTACTGACAACCCGATGAATATGTAATTTAGAACATTTAGGGTGTCTCCGATTGATTTGAATACTCTTGAAAAGCGAACTACTTCATTTGCTGCTTGTCGAAGTTGTGTTGGCAAGTCAACTTTAGAAGCAATTCTTTTAGGTAATTTAGATGGAATTGATTCTGAGACTGCATCATCAGCTGCTTGCCAATCGAGGTCTTTATCCCAACTGAGCAGTTTCCCACAAGAGGAACAAGTGCCATCAAAATTCGGGACCGGGCTGCTGCAATCACATTTTTTCGACATGCTTAATTGTAGATTTTACTTTCATTGGTCGTCGGTTCGACGCGCGACTAGAATTTATCCATGACTTTTACCTTGTACTCAACATCCTGGTGTGGCCCGTGCAAGCGGCTTAAAGGACAACTAACAGAGCTAGGGATTAGCTTTAAAGAGGTTGACATTGAACAATCCCCCGAGGCAGCAGCTTTAGTGGAGTCCCTTAACAATGGCAATCAAATGGTGCCGACATTGGTTTTCTCAGATGGAACATCGATGACTAACCCATCAGCAATAGCAGTTAAAGAAAAGCTAAGCACACTTTAAATTAACGCGTTCTACGCACCACCATCATTACTAAGCCAATAACAACAAGCACAAAGCCAACTGGCAAAGTCAAGAACATAAACCAGATATATCCGCCAGATCCGCTGCCTTCATCCCACATAGATCCCCCTTGAAACAGTGAGGTTATAAAGGCTAGAAGAATCGGTGAGAAGGCAAAGATCAAACCTATGCGGATAAACGGGATTTGCTTCATGAGTAAAGTTTAAGGGGCTATGGTGAGATTAGTTCAGGCCTCGCTGAGGACTTTTAAGTATTAGCAAAATATAAATTTAGGTGCAGCTCTGGACGAGAATCGAACTCGCACCTAGCGGTTGGTAAAACCTCTCACGCTGCCATTACGCCACCAGAGCTGCTTGCGAATAGTGGGCTCTGAGCAATTCTGAAATTCCTGAGATAGAAAAATGTGTGGATAAAAAAAGAAGCCCCCGGTAACGAGGGCTTCTTTGTCCAGAGCTCCAAGATTTTGTAATTTGTTTTTATGAGTTACCAGCTCCATCACAAAGTCTGAACGTATTAAAGCACTTTTATTGGTTACGTAGAGTAATTTCAGAACCAGGAAGGAAGAAGAGCCCGTCATAACTAGCGGGGTCTTTTTGTTTCTAGTTCTTTAACTTAGCTATATCTACTAACTCACCATTTATTTGAAGCAACCACGTTCTGTACGCACTCACATCTGGACGCTTTGGTCTATTAACCAGCAGTCTTAAAACTGTTATCTGAACATCAGTATTTCTAAACGTGCTTTAGTTTCTAACCAGTCAGATTCAATTACCGAGAAATAGACGGCATCTCGCCAACTTCCATCACGGCGTTGTTTTTCATTCTGGATAACGCCTTCGAGCTTTGCCCCGATTCTAGTAATGGCTCGAATTGAGGTTGCGTTCGTGCTGTCGGCTTTTATAAGCACTCGCTTGCAGCCAAGGACTTCGAAAGCATGACGCAGTAAAAGGTATTTACAGTGAGTATTTACAGCAGTGCGTCGAGCAAAGGCGGCATAGAACGTAGAACCAATTTCTACTGATTTTGCATCTTCATCGCGGTCAATGTATGAAGTAGAACCAACTACTTGGCCAGAGCTTTTTAGTACGACAGCAAAAGTATTTCTTGTGCCTTGGGCATCGCGAACTTTCATTGCTTTGATGACCGTGCGAACATCTTCTAACGAGTTTGGAACAGGCTCGGCCGACCATACCCAATTCCAGAGCTGATCATCTCCGGCAGTATTTGCCCAGAGTTCTTCGGCATCTGACTCTTGGATTGGTCGCAGAAGAACTAGATCGCTCTCAAGGGTTATTTCCATCTAGCAAGAGTAACTAATGCCAGGCTAATAAGTTAAGAAAAAGGTTTTAGTTATTCTTCACATATTCAGAAGCGTGAGGAAACCCATTAGCTGCTAGCTTTTCAGCAATATCTGCCTTAACAGCCTGAACAACTTTATGTGTTCCGTTGCAATTCTTCTCTGGATCAGTTGTGTAACCGCATTGGCAAGCGCCCATGACATCTCTCTTTTCTTAGTAATTTAAACGGAATCTTAACTGGGTTAAGCAACTTTCTCGACTCGAGCTGTTTCATAATCTCCAGTACTAACCTCTGAGGTCTTGATACCTTCGATAGTCATGCATCCCCCGAAACGGCGATATAGCAGTTGTAATCTTCAAAGGCCAGGCTTATTTTATGATGACCATTGCTTAATGGGCCTCAAAGAGTAAACTCAAATCAGAGCCAATTAAAAGTGGCCTAAAATGAAGGAGTTTACAAATGGATACAAATGCTGAGCTAGAGCAAAAAGGTAAAGACTTAGCTATTGCATCATTAGCAATATCAGTTTCTTGTATTTTTATGACACTCGGAACTCTTTCATTTATAGGCTCGATAGTCGGGCACATAGCATTAGGAAAATTAAAGCTCACTGGAAACACATCACATAGAGGTTTTGCGACTGCTGGAATAATCGTCGGTTACGTGTCAACCGGAATATCGATTCTAGCTATAGCGATCTTTGTAATTTTCTTGGCCATGACAACTTATTGGTCATACTAAAAATTGCTAGATAGCAAAACCCCCTTCATAAATAGTTCATATGAAAGGGGTTTTACTAGTTAATTTATTTACTAGTCACCGTACTGATTCGAACCAGGAGTGCTAGCTGTGCACAATAAAACAATGTTATAAATCGGTACTAAAATAAACCATCCTGAGCGACCGACGTCATGCATTCTGCGGATTCCTGCAGCTAGGTTTGGTATCCACAATGGCAAGATGAATAAATACATCAATGCTGGGGTGCCCACTGCAGCGGCAACAACCATACCCACTACATACATGATCGCGTAGAAGAGGTAGAAGTACCAAAACTCACTTCGTGTGGCTCTACCGCTAAATGTTGCATATTTACTAAAGCAACTTGAGATTGCATTACCCATGTTTCCTCCTAATAGGATGATTTGTTAAAGGGTACGCTCAGTTTTGTGATACTAGTCAGAGACACGTCAAACTTTGAGAACTAATTGGCTGGATTCAAAATTTAAGCGTGAGTGATTAGTAAAAATACCTCGAATTAACACGCCACAATGTCCATTTCATGTCCCTCAAAATATCGCTAGACAAATCTTGCAGGACGAGAACGTTTGAGAGCAGTTGATTATTTACCTCGTAAAGCTCGCCATGCCCCGGTTGACCAGAGTGCCCAGAGAACAAGCAAAGGTTGGAATAACAATCTAATTGCGCGGGCGCGATCGCTATCTAGTCCGAAGGCATCAATGCTATTTAGATACTGAGAAATGTTGCCAGGAAAAATTGCAATAAAGAAAAGCGCGGTAGCAATGCCAACTTCTTTTCTGTAACGTAGCGAGGCAAGTGATAAGCCGAGAAGTATTTCAACGACACCGGATGCAAGTACAACAAAGTCAGCTGATAACGGAACCCAACTAGGTACTTGGGCTTGGAACTCAAGGCGACTAGTTGTTAAGTGTGAGATGCCGGTATAGATCAAGGCACCACCGAGCAGTATTTGGCTGGCTTTGCGCATTAGTTCCATATCCTTATTGTGGCTTAGTTCTTGCTAGCCGTGTCCCCCAAACCCCAACGAGACAATCTATTTATCACCCTTAGGATTCCACTCGAAGGAATTGCTACTTTAAAGTAACTTTGGAATACGCTGGATTTAAATCGGCGCGTCGATTCCAAAATTCAAATCAAGAGTTCATAATTATGCAAATACCCTATGAAAGGAAGTATCTATGTCAAGTCCACTTTCAGTAATAGCGCTTATCCTCGGCGGACTAAGTTTCATCATTTTGCCAATAATTTTTGGACCAATAGCAATTATTCTTGCTGTAATTGGTAAGAAAAAGGGCGAAAGCTTGGCCAATGTTGCGCTAACTGTTGGAATTCTAGGCACAGTTGTTGGAATGATTATTGGCGCAGTTGTTGGCGCTAATATGCTTAGCTAATTTTAGAACTGCATAAAGCGCTCAAGGAATTTAACTGGTCGTTTTTGCTTTACCGACCAGTTAAATTCCTTGAGTTAGCTTTTTGAGATTGCCTGTTTTTTAGAACTCAGCGTCTACTTGGAACTGATACTTAAATGTTCCGCTTGGCAATTCGCCACTGATGCTCATAAATGTTGCAGTAACAGTTTGACCTGCGCCAGCTGCATTTACTACGCCAGACATAGTGAAGGCAACAGTCTTACCGTCGCTTGCAAAAATAGTTAAGGTCATCGTGGCTGTTTTGGTGCCCTTAGATGTATTGGTTACTCGAGCTGTCGCTCCTGCGCTTCCGAAATCATTATTAAAGGTAACGCTTTCTAATCTGAAAGACTTACTTTGCATTGAACTAGATTTAGTTGGCTCTGGTGCTGCGGCCGATCCCTTTGAAGCAACCCAAATCAATGAACAGGTTAGTTTTTGACCGCCAACAGTTACGGTTTGGCCAGCCTTTGTACATTTGCCACCGGCTGAATTTGCAGCGAATGCATTTGTTAGGACCATGGAACCAAGTGCTGCGACAACGATAAGCGTTGCTACTTTATATTTTTTCATTTTAAAGCTCCATTCGTTGGTTGGGTATTAACAATCGATATCAAAACTTAGCCAAGTTGACGATGCATCCTTGACTACTGTGCCTGCTCGAGGTGCCCACTGATCTACAACTACACATTGGTTAGTCATTCGCTCGCTGACCGAAAAATTGTATCCAAGGGCAGTATTGAACGAGATATTAACTTTTAGCCCATTTTGACGTTTCCAGTTCTCAACGGCTTGCATCGTTGAACCAATCGCATTTGGGACTTTAAATGTTGCTACTGAGGCAACCGCTTTCGTTATCTCTACGCCGTCAGGCCAGGTATAAAAACGCTTCTTTGATGCTGGCGCATAGACTGAAAGAGCAAACCCACCAACACGGTCTGCCCGCCAATTGATTACAGCCTTAATTTCACCTTTAGAACAATCTTGTCGGCTTGAGCCCCAAGATTTAACACGTAAAAGTTCTGTCCATTTTCCCGAATTGCCCATGCCTTGCAAAACCAAAGGGGCTTTGGTTTTAGATGGCACACAAACTTCTACGCCTAAGTTTTCACCAAACGTAAGTGGGTAATACCCGGCGCTCGCGCTGGCTAGATTAATACTTGAGCATGTGAAAGTGATCAGTAAAAGAGCAATAAATACTGATTTGGTCTTGCTGATTTCCTTCAATCAAAACACTTTTCTTTATTGGTTTCGACCGTAGTAGTCATTTGAAGATGGCACAAGTAGCAGAATGATTGGTGCTGCAGCCATCATGAGGATTAATGCATATAGCCAATGAGATAAACCAATTTGACTTGAATAACTTATGGCTGCAAATAGTTTCACACCCGACGTTGCGATCACAGTAAATCTTGCTAGGTTTCTAGGTTCAAGTGCGCGAAAACAAGCTAATAGGCCCACAAGTGCCCAAGTGCAACCAATTGCAGCTTGCTTGAGAGTTATTCCGCCACCCCCGTTTATATCTCCCCCTGAAATGAAGTCAAAGAAAAACCTATTTGCTGAAGAAAGCAAGGAAATAGCACCTTGCAAGATTGTTGCGATAAAGGAGATTGCTGCGATGCTCAACCCAACTGTCGCCGCAGCTGGTCGTCGATTAAAGAGCTTCTGGAATGAAGAATTGCTCATTCGTCTGCCTCAATTCGCTCTGACGGTATCTCCAGAGGTTTTTCAGTAAGGCCCGGGCCTGGTTCCGTAAAAGATACTTTCTGAGCTAACATATTTGCGCCACGATAAGTGCCACAAATCTCACGATATTCAGCTTCAAGAAGGCGCATATTTGTGACTATCGCTTTGTTTTGAACAACTCTCTTTTCAGGAGTTAAATTTCCTCTGCCGGGAATCAATCTAGCTCTAGTTAAACTACGAATCTTAGAAGTAATTCTTTTAATTCTTCGCTTACTTGATGAGATTGCACTTTCAATTTCAGAGTGGTTGTAATAAGAAAGTCCAATTGCACAGATTATGAAGGTCATCTGGATAACAAAGAACATGACGGTTCCAAATACTTTGGGAGACATTCCGAAGGTAACAGGAACGCTGCCTACCTTCTTGCTTCGGGCAGCTGATAGAAACAGAACCACCAAAATCATGCCGGTCATAATCGCGACAGCGCCCCATCTTTGTGAAACTGGCTGAGGTTCGCTACGGTCAATTGCAATCTTAAAAGTCAGACCGATTAGGTGAGAAGCCAAAATACTTAACGCTGAGAAGCTCCCGGTAACTACGAGTGCATTGAAAAGCTCGTCGCCCAAAATGATCTGAACAGCAGGCAGTGTTACAAAGAACTCACCAATTGCAAGTGCAACTAAAGCTATTACATACAACCAAATAGGTACGTGACGTTGGCGGGCGGCTTTACCCGTTGGGTTTTCATTATCTTCACCAGTTCTAACTTGCAACAAGTGATTTAGTTGTGCTTCATACATAGATCTTTCTTGTTCAAGCTGACCTATTTGATATTCCTGTGATTGCTTATCAGCCACATCTTCTTCTTTTGAAGTGATCGACTGGCCTTCTACAATTCGAAGTTTTTGATCCAGAACCTCTACTTGCTGACCATATTCAGCATGGATAGATTCTAGGAAAGGTACCGGGCCACCAGTCCACTCGAGATTAGGCAAGCCTTGACGGCCATGCGACCGTCCCTTGCGTTTAGCGCGACGTTTAGCTCTAGATAGCGCGTTGAATGGATTTTTCAAGTGATTACCCCTTTATTTCTTTACGAACATGCTTCGTCAAGTGACCGAACAGAATTACTACCTTTTACTCCTGCGTGCTCCCAAAAACCAGCCCAATATGCGGCTAGATAAGAATTTTTATCTAATGGAAGCGGCCTAGGGCCGGTTCCTTGTCCAAGTACTGACACTTTAATTTTTATACCTCTTGGGAACTTAACATCTGCAAGCTTTGCTGCCTTAGATCCCAAGGCACGTGCTTCCGAAGCTGAATTAACATTCATCGCAACATATCGACTATCCAATGGGCTGTTTGATGCAACTCCAAGAGATTTATTCAACATATCGGATGCTATGGCTATACAAAAATTTGGTGTTCCTTGATTTGGTTCTTCATTTATTAAGTCTGATGCCGCCGATGTTGCTTGAAGAATTGCGCCAATTATGTCTGAACAAGTTCTTGGCGTTCCAGGTGAATTAACATCGCATTTTGGATTCTTAAAGTAATTGTCAAGCTGTGAGATTCGCTTGCCAATTGTTATCGACATACGACACACAGCAGTTGCCATATGTTTCTTGCTCTCCAGCGGTTCGTCGTCAAAATAATTTGAATTTTTAAAGCCATTTATGGTGCTTTCAATGCATTTTGGCAAACTCGGAACTACTATTTTAGATCTGCTTAGAAAAGCAGATTGTTTAGTCCATGCCCCACCTTCGAAGATATCTGTATTCATTTCTTTAAGTCGAGCCGAATTAGGATTTCCGCCACCAGTTGTATCTATCGCAGCCCAAATAAATTCGGCATCAGCTCTTGTAACAATGTCGAAGATTGGCGCATCAATAGAGTTTGTCTGAACGGTTGTAACCGAGATATCTAAAGGTGCCGCTTTTGCTGGATATCCAAAAGGTTGAACCAACTTTTTTATAAGTGATGGCCGTAGAGATTCTTTCCAAAGCTGAGCCGAGTTAGTCGAACCTGAAACATCTAAAATAAAGAGAACTTTTTGACTCCCCGGCAGGGCATTGGCAGGGCTCGCAAATACCGCACCTATTAATAGGGTGCTTAGGAAGATTCGGACTACCAAGCTTGGATTGTTTCTAAACTTCATTTATGAAGGTACGCATTCATTCAACACATCAGTCTTGGCCCAGAGATCTGTAATTCTCCGGCGTGCATTACCTTTAAGAATCCAAAATGCATCAGTAAGTTGAAATCCGAAAGCTAATAAGTACAGCAAGATTACGAGCACGCCCATACCTTGTCCGACTGCTTCTTGACTATATGGATCTGTAATTAAGGCGCTTAGGCCACCTAGCGCAATCATTGGGATCCAGAATATTAGAGAGAAAGCCATTGGAATAAGTAATTGTCTAACTGCCATGTGGCCCCAAGATGCAGGTCGTCCAGTGTCAGCAGAATAAACTCTTATTTTTACAATCTGCTTACCGGGTGTTTGGCCTTGACCCCACACGATTAGCGCCCAAATAAAATAACCAATGTAGAGAGTGAGAGTGCAGAAAAGAGCGTCAAGTACAAGGGCACCTAGTCGATGCTGTGGTGTTGCTTTGACATATGGGTAATTCAGTTCAGACATTATCTCTCGTTTCTAGATTTGGATTTTATTCGGAAATTTTTATGATGCGACCGGTGGTCTCCCAGCGAACACTGGAAAATGAGAAAACCGTTGCTTTTTGAACATACTTAAAGTTGTCTAGTGCGTTGCCACCTTTAGCTTTAACTTCAGCAGCTAGATCACTTTTCAACTTATCTAACGTAATGTTTTGGCGATCAGAGCTAGCTTTTGCCTGCCCTAAGACAGTTCCATTAGCTATTTCACCTTCGGTAAAGAAAATTCCATCGACTTCAGTACCTTTGCGCCCGTATTTTTCGATCACTGTTAGACATCCTTGGATAGGAAAATAACCAATTCGTTTCTTCCGCCACCGAATGAAGGAAATTCAGCTGAAACAACGCCGTTAAGTTCCCAGCCTTCTTTGGCCATGGCATTGAGCGCTTCTTCAACTTTTTCAGGATTAAACTTGCCACCAAAAGCGCGATCTTTCTGAGTCATTACCTTGAAAGCTTTCATATCCCCAGCCATTCTCTTCAGTTTTTGGGGGGCTATCCCCTCACGGGTGACAGTAACTAACTGAGCGTGAAATGAGAATAGGCTCAGGAGCGCAACTTTTCGGCTTTCTGAGCGTGAATCCCGAGTCGAAAGAGCTTTTTGCTCATTTTCAGGCGTATTTTGCGGACTTTGAGCCTACTTATCGGGCTGAAATGAAAGGTCGATCTCTTGACCATCATGTAGCTGTTGGTCAGGCAAACCTTTCAAAACATGAACTCTTGCTTCGCCCACGACTACCCAATGGGTCTGCCCAGAGCGCTTTACGATCGCAGTTAGTTCGTCGACGCCAATCAAGATTGAATCATCAGGCACGTGTAATAAGACTTTGGCAGCGCTCTCTGGAATCCACTTGAAGAATTTATTGAAGTGCGGGATCACCCTGATTTCGGGCAGCAAATTAAGTCCTGCAGTTGGTGCTTTCTTTAGCAAGCGAAAGTTTGGCACCTGCGCACTTAGGACCATAGCGCCAGCACTGCAGCCAGCAAGGGACGCGCCAGTTTCCCAATTCGAAATTAAGGCAGACCATAGCGGCGTATCAATCAAAGTTTCGGCGAGATGGTGTGGGTCTCCGCCTGATAAATACATCAGTGCGCTGTTTGCAACAGCATCAACATATTCTTGATTGAAAGCATCTGCGCGGGTATAGATAGGCAAGTAAGTAGCTTTAACGTCAAGGGCATCGGCTTGTGCTTGGCCAAGTGATCGCCAATAATCTAAACGGTCAGCACTCTCACGGCCAGCAGCTGTTGGAATTTGTAAGTAGCGTGCTTCTTTTCCATTTTTAACACCATCAGCAATTAGTGAAGATTCGAATTGCGCCATAGCAGGTAGATATTCACCTGAACCAACTAGTGCTAGCGAACCATTCATTTTGCGAGTCTAGGTGTATTTGCCTTTATTGGACCAAGGTTGAGGCAAAAATTTGCCAGGCTAAAGCTGACTTTGCCACGAGCGAGAGGGTTATGTAGGTCTTCTCGCCGCGTAGATATTGAGCCCATTTGCCAACTTTTTTGTATTGCAGAAATTGCACAATGGCAAAAGTGTTAAAGAGGACAAATAGCGAGATTACGATTCCGTATACAAACGCCGGGGCTTTGCTATCACTGATACCGCCGATTGAAAGCACATAGAAAACTAAGCCGACCCACGGAACGATTCCAGCAATACAACCAAAAATAAATGGTAGCCATCCGCCGTTTCCTGGACTTTCATACTTTTCTTGCAGCCAACCGAAAAGAATCATGGATGCATTAACTCCAAATATTCCGATAATTGCCGCCACATCAGTAATTCCGCAAATTTGTGCGATTAATACGATCATTACTGATGAACTTATTGAGTACTCGACCCAGCGGAAATAATTACGATTCTGGGTTAACCCGTTTTTATATCGTTCGAAGAATTGTGGTGAAGCAACTACGAAGTGGAAGAAGGCAGATAGACCAAGGAAGAGTGCAACTGTTAAGCCAACGGGGGTGTTTAGCAGAGTGATTGGTTCGGCGAAAGTGCTTCCAGGCGGGCCGGACATATATCTGGCCACAATTGGTAGCGAGAAATCATTAGCTAGCGCGATAACTACAAACATTTGGGCAAGATGCACAATGCCGGCAATCACGTTATAGCGGCGGATAGTTGATGAATTGATTTCTTTGCTCATAGCTTAATTGTCCCATGAAAGTTCTTAATAGCTGAACTACTATTGCCCCATGTCTCGCATTGCTAAAATAAAAAATGGTTTTGCGCCTAAAGTCTGCGTGCGCTGTGGCCTGGAATTTGAGTGGCGTAAGAAGTGGGCAAAAAATTGGTCTGAAGTTAAGTTCTGCAGCGAGCGTTGTCGAGAGAATAAATGAAGCGGATCATCTACCTGCCTTTTGATCATCTTCACCGAAACTATGGTGCGCTTAAAACTGCCGACCCGACAAATGATCTGATTGTGCTGGTTGAAAGCGCTCGCATGACCACTGGCCGCAACTGGCACAAAGAAAGACTCTTCTTCTTGATCTCTAGTGCGCGGCATTTTGCCCAATTGCTAGAGCGCGAAGGTTTCACGGTTGAGTATGTAAAAGCTGCAACCACTATTGATGGGCTCGAACTTATAAAAGCTAAGAATGCGGGATTGCCAATCATCTGCGCCGAGCCATCCTCATTTAGACAATTTTCAGATCTACAGGAATATGGTGTGAAATTTCTTGAGAATGACTTTTTCTTAACTCCTAGACCACTTTTTAAAACTTGGGCAGATAATCAGAAGAGTTACTTGATGGAAAGTTTCTATCGAAAGCAACGCACTCGCCTAAGCATTCTGATGGACGACGGCGAACCAGCTGGTGGTGCTTGGAATTTTGATAAAGAGAATAGATTGCCGCCGCCAAAGAAATACGAAGGACCTGCTTATCTAGAACATAAACGTGATGAGATTGATGCCCAAGTTGCTAGCGAGATCGGTCATGCCGTGACAACGACCTGGGCGACTACTCGGGAAGGTGCCCTAAATCAGTTAAAAAACTTTATCGATAACCACTTTGCCGAATTTGGCCCACTAGAAGATGCAATGACCAATGAAAACTGGGCGCTTCATCATTCACTTCTTTCGCCCTATCTAAACAATGGTTTATTGCATCCAAGTGAAGTGATTAGTGCTGCAATTAGTGCTTTCAATGGTGGTGGAATCCCGATCGAATCAGCTGAAGGATTTATTCGCCAGATCATTGGCTGGCGCGAGTATGTAAATGGCATGTATTGGTTTCTGGGTCCTGATTACCGTAATAACAATCAACTAAAAGCTAATCGCAAACTATTGCCACTGTTTATTGACCCAGATGCCACCCAGATGAATTGCCTGAAAGAGACAGTATGCGACATCAATGAGCGAGCCTGGGTGCACCATATTCCGCGGTTAATGTTGCTCTCGAACCTTGCTTTGGTAACGGGTACTAACCCACAAGAATTTCTGGAATGGATGCGTGAAGTATTTATCGATGCCAGCGAATGGGTCATGGTCCCAAATGTGATCGGTATGGGAGTTCATGCCGATGGTGGGCTGATGATGACAAAACCTTATGCTGCAGGTGGTGCTTATATTTCCCGAATGTCTAACTACTGCAAGCCATGCGTCTACAACCCCAAGTTACGTATCGGGGAAACTGCCTGCCCGTTTACAACTTTGTACTGGGATTTTCTAGATCGGCATAAGGAAACCTTTGCCAAGAATCACCGCATGAGCCAACAAGTATTCGGTCTAAATCGCTTAAGCGACCTGCCTGATCTAAAGATTCGAGCCCAAGAGGTGCTTAAAGGCTTAGAAAAAGGATTGATTTAACCTACTGGCTAAGTAATTAATAATTTATCTTTTACTTGGCATATTTAGGCGAGAGCTATAACGCAATAACAACTAACGGCAGTTTGCGTCATACCAATCGCTATCGGATGGGGACCAGGCTCCATATTGAAGCGAGCTTATAAGGTCGTCACATTTAGCTTGCGTCTTCCCGCAACCAGTTAATAGAGAACTAGCAAGTAGCACTGAGATTGAGATTGTTACCGGAATTGATTTTGTCAGTTTCATTTAGTTCCTCTCATATTTGTATATTGGAAATAATACACTTTCAAAAGAAAATTTCGATTTTCTCGATTAGGGTTCGAATTTTTTATTTAGAGTTCAACCCATCAACGCAACCGCTAACGAAATCGTTCTTATTTTCGGTGCTATTTATGATTCCAGCTGAAAGCCCAGAAATAAACCAAACGCTATCGCAGTAAGCAGCTACATCTTCTTCACTAAAATCTCCAAACGAAGTGTCGCTGTCGTCAGGCAGATAGCTATTAACTAGCGTGCCGAAATCACCAAGATTGGCGAACTCTTGGCCAGTTTGATAACCGATGTTGTATGCATCAGATGTAGCTTTCCTAATTTCAGAGCAGCCAGTGAGCAAAATAGTTAACGTCAGCAGACTGCAAACAGCTGTGGTTACGTTTTTTATGCGCATAATCTCTCCCTATTTATGAGAAAAGAGTAATGCCAAAACCTAAAACCTAATCAGCCTTTAGCGATTGGGTCGCCATAAATAAAGGTTTCTTTTCCAGAAGCTAAATCTCTGAGCACGATTTTCACGGTGTAAGTGAAATCTGGACCCAATGTCCCAACGGTCAATGTCTCGCCCATTCCAAACAAGCCAATGGCAGTTGTTGAACCGCCAGGGCCAACCACCATCAAGGAAGCGATCGTCTTTGTTGTGTCGTAATTTGGAATCACCGGAGTTTTGATCTCTGCAACACGATGACCACTTGGTTCAAAAACTAATGAGGTAACAACTGGTTTAGCGATTGTTGCTAGATCTGCAGCTTCGTCTCTGGCTGAGGCAGGAATAACAATAGGCGCTGGAATTGTTGCAACGATTGGAATAATAATTACAGTCTCTTTATTAGTATCTAAATTAGTAATTACTGTTTTAACAGTTACATTCTCATTTTGAGGCAAGTCATGAATAACTACTTGCGAAACTGCAGCATTTGGGTCGACTCCAATTGCAGTAGTTGATCTGCCATCAGTTACGACTTGTACTGAAACTGTTGAGTTTGCCGGGATATCAGTATTTTTCACTTCAATGGTCATATTAATTGAATTATTTGGCGCAACTTCTTGTGCTACTACAACGGGCGCACTCGCACTCACTACTGGTTGACCAGTTGGTTCGGCAGGGGCAACAATCTCAACTACTTGGATTAAGCCTACTTCAGGAGTTACCTTCTCATCTGGTGCGATTAATTCAGAAACAATGCTGCCTTGATAAATTGGTGCGAAAACCAAACTACCGAAGTCATCAAAGTACTTCACGCCATCATTTTCTGGCAACTTAATTACTACTACATCTTCGCTTAAGTCTTCATTTTCGCTAAAGCCATCCCAATTAATAATTTTATCAACAACGCCATCTAGGACAATCGCATACTTTTCAATAGCAGCTGGGCCGGCAGTCTTACCAGCAGATTGTGGAGTTGAATTAACTTGAGCAACATCGACTGTGAAATAGATATCAGAACGGGTCTGCAACAATTGCTCAGTATTCATTCTGTAAACCGTGACATCTGCATTTCTATCAACCATCCAGCGAGCATCAGCTGAAGGGGCTGAGATCAAGGAGAAAAGCATGACCGAACCAAGCGCTGCGATTTTAATTGATCTCATGTGAAGATTGTACTCAGCGCCCTTGACACTACAAGAGTTATGGTCATTTTTTACTTTTTGTCGGTGACTGGAACTAACCTTATGACCATGGGATCCTTCGCAAACTTCAAAGCAAAGCGGGCAGATAAACGGGCAAAGCAAGAGTTTGATAGCCGACACTACGTTTGGCAAGAAGATATAACGCAACTTGATAAGTTAATCGAAGTGTTTACCGCCGCCTCTAATGGTGATGACTCAGTTGCTAATACGTTAATGCAAAAGCCAGGCGAGATTGCCCTCTGGACTGCGCACGCTATTTTCCACGAAACCGGGCGAACACCAACGCGTTTTGTTGGTGGCTCTAGTGGTGTGAGTATTCCAATTGGTGGCGGAATTCGTTTCCGCGTTGGCGCTATGCAAGGTACCGCGGTACCGGGCGATGCATTTCAAATGGATAAAGATAATGGCGTTGTTATGTTAACTACCGAGCGATTGGTATTTGCGGGGCCAGTGCAGACTCAAGAGTGGAATTTTGATAAGTTGTTAATGCTTTCGACTACTCCCGATGAATCTGATTACTTCATTAGCGTATCCAACCGCAAGACAACATCAGGAGTTCGTTTCAAACCTGAGATAGGTCGAGAGTTCAATCGTTTCTTGGGTTCGGCAACCGCGGCACATGAATCTGGATTTGAACCATTACTCAAAGAATTGGAATCGCTCAAAGAAAAGGCAATTACTTCAGAGCCAAAGTTAGTTCTACCCTCAAGCGTTAAGGCTATTGACTAAATAATCAGCACAACTAAACCTAAGGCGATTAATATCGCTGCAACTACTATCGATTTGGTCTTACCTAGTAGCTGTGGCAAGCCTTTGATGCCACTTGCTTGATCCTCATTCATATCTTTTATGACATTTATGAAGTGCGCAGCCATGCCAAATAGTGCTCCCCCAAACAACATCCATAAAGGTGGATTTATATCCTTTGAAATTACAACCGATGATGGAAGAGCTGCAAAAGCAATTGAATAAGGCAACGGTGAAAGCCACGAGAACTTAAAGTAGAAGTTATATGCCACCCCACAAAAGATGCCTAACATATAAACCAAACCACCCTTAATTCCAAGCGGGCCTAGCAAATTTGCTACAAATGAAAAAGGCACCATGAAGCGCAGCCACTTATGCAGATATTGCTTAGTAATTAACCCGGAAACTAGAGGTTTTTTGGTGCGTTGATGTTTTAGATCATCATCTAAATCGTAGAGATCATTGCTCCAGCCAACCACGAGTTGACCAGTAAATACGCCGAAAGCAATTACATATGCTGGGCCTTCCCACCAGTAATGCATGCCAAAGAAAAAGGAAATAGTGGTCACAATAAGTGTCGGGCCAAAGTGAGCTGCTTTGAGCAAGCCTCGTAACTTATTCATAACTGAACTGTATTAGTTTTCACTTTATTATTTGTGATTTATCACTTTCTTTGCTGGGATAGCTCCAAGATTTCACATTCTTCAACTTCAGACTAAACTCATTCTATGGCTGCAAAGGACCCGAGTCGCGAGGCGCATTTTCCTGCGATTGAAAAGAAATATGGCGAGAAAATGTCATATTGGTTCAAGGTTATGGCCGGACTTGATGGCAAGAAATATCCAGAGCAGATTGCCCACTTGCGCGAGAACTTTGGATTTTCGCAAGCCCATGCCAATGCTTTAGTGATGTATTCACGGGGGTCAATATCGGCTCGTAGATTTGAAACACCAACAGAATATTTTAAGAGCATCGATGTGAAGCAAGCTAAAACCATCAAAGCAATGATCAAAGTAATAACCGATAAATACCCTGAACTTGAATTAGTGATTGCCTGGAATCAGCCCATGCTGCGAAAGGGCACCATGTATGTGTTTGGTTGGTCTGTTACTAAGAACTATATTTTGATGGCGCCATGGAGTACTAATGTTCTAGAAGCTTTTCGCCCAAAGTTAATTGCCTTTAAAGTTAACAAGAAGACGATTGCAGTTCCAAGTGACTGGGAAGTCGATGCCAAGTTACTGCAAGCGATGGTTAAAGCTCGGCTAGCTGAAGGTTAATAACTGACTTTAAAGGTTAACAATTAAATTTTAGAACTAGCTGACTGTACCGGTCCAAGTTTTACTTGTAGGCGCTCTTGTAGCAGTTCCAGAAAAACTCCAGGTTATTGAACAAGTTCCATTTGAGACACCTTGCAAAACTGTCTTGTTTTTAATTCCACCAGTTAAGTCAGCCAATTCATTCGATACGACTTTACAAACTGTTGGGGTATTTGAAACTGCAGTTAATAAGTGCCCCAAGCTAGTTAGCCCGCTGTTTAACTTGCTATCTACGTGAAGAATCGTTACATAGAAACTAGCTAGGTATACCTTATTTAAAGTCATGGCCCCAGGCACTGCAATAACCATTGGGTATTGAACAGGGTTTGCAGTAGGTGAAGTTATGTTTACTGAACTTACTTCTTTCCAAGTGCTGGACTTTTTCCAACCATCCGTAGCCTGTGCTTCAACTTTATAAGTTCCTGCTGGCCAATTACAAGGGATCACATAATTATTGCCGTAAGCACCATCGAATAGTGTTCCCGATTTCCTATAAGTCGAAACTGTCGCTCTAACCTGACCCCAAGGATCAAGCAATCGGTATTGAACTTGTGCAATTCCAGTGTCATCAGTCGCACGCACATCGGTACCAGCGTATGTCTTGCAAACTTCAACATTAGTAACGAGGCTGACTCCAGAGACCACGACTGGTACTGCAATATCAGCAACTATAGGAGCAGTAATGTCTACGGAACCGATTTTCGTTAAAGCTGATGTGTTTCCAGCCGAGTCTTTAGATTCAGCAAATACCGTATAGAGACCGTAAGGGGTCGAACAAGGAACTTCCCAATCACGTGACCAATTTCCGCTCAAACCAGATCCATCAACACGATATGTGGCGAGACTGATTAATAAAACGTTTTTAGAGTTGAAAAACTTGAACTGAGTGCTTGCACTGCCTTTGTCATCCGTGATGAGTGCTGAAATTTTTGAAATCTTCTTGCACGCTTCAATCGAATTTGGCGTTACAAATCCGCTCACAACCACAGGAGCCTGAGTATCCGGACCTGGTGTTGGTGTTGGTATTGGTGTTGGTGTTGGTGTTGGTGTTGGTGTTGGTGTTGGTGTTGGTGTTGGTGTTGGTGTTGGTGTTGGTGTTGGTGTTGGTGTTGGTGTTGGTGTTGGTGTTGGTGTTGGTGTTGGTGTTGGTGTTGGTGTTGGAGCTACCTTCAACGTTTCAAAACTTAGAACTGCACTCTCTACAGACTTCCATCCTGCATTTGCAGCATCTAATAAGAAGAATTTGTAGTAATACTTGGTGCCTGAATTTAGTCCAGTAACGGTGAATTTCGAAGTGGTATCAACTGCATTAGCAACTGCAAATGGTGTTCCTTGAAATGTGGTTGCACCGACTAATGCTGGATCACTGCCATAAGTGAAGTAGGCACGGGTATTGCTACCCATTGCGTTGAATTGTGAGTTCAAAGTTATTCCAGAAGCAGTATTTAAATTTGCATAAGTGTTCTTAATGACCGGATCTTCACGATTTAAAATTGCATACTTAATTTCGCCTTTGGTTACACCTGAGGCATTAAGGGCTACGAATTGGTAGTAATACCCGGTGCCAGGTAAAAGACCACTTGTTACAGTTGCTGAAACGTTTACAACTGCATCGCCAGTAATTGGGCTTTCGGGCAAAGTAACGGTCTTTTGTCCTGAAGTTAGTGATTTATCGCTGCCGTAGACAAAGGTGACCTTTGTAGTTTGGCTCTTAGGGTCAACAGTTCCGACAAAAGTAGCTGCATTGTATTTGCGACTTGTTGGGATTGGATTAGTTGTTACAACTGGTGCCAGTCCAGGCGCTACGGGGGTTGCAAATGTAATGACGTTTGATTGAACAGTGGCAGTTGAATTCATCGCTATAACTTTGTAGTAATAAGTCTTGCCGCCATCTAAGAATGAAATTGGTAGAGAAACTGCCATTGCTGAATTTCCGCCAAATTGGAATGGAATAGCAGCAATCGAATTAACATTTGTGGCAAAGGTTGAATCAGAGCTATACATGAAAGTAACGGTAGAAGTTGCATTGCCAGCCATTACTGTTCCATTCAGAACTGCGCTGTAGGCAGTTAAATCTGTGGGCGCAGTTGCAACAGGGGTTGGCTTTGTAACTGGTGGAGCCAAGGTCGTGAAGGAACCAACTTGGCTTAAAGTTTTACCAGTTTCATTTACCGCTGTTATACGGAATGAGTAATTTTTCAACGGAGTTAGACCGGTTAGTGAAACGGCTGCCGAAGTAGTAGTACCTCCGCTAACAGTGCCTGGGTTAACAGAAGCCTTTAATACGCCAGCGGCAAAAGTTGAATCTAGTGAATACTCAAAACCTAGAGTTGTTGGAGCAAAGCCAGCATTGACATCAATCGCAAAATTTGCACTTTCGTGAGTAATCTCAGTGATTTTATTAAGTGCAACCGTAGGCGCGACAACGGGTGCTCCCCCATCAGTTGGTGAAACATAAAGTAAATTATTTACGGTGTTTGGCTTCAAACCCGTGATGGCATTCTTCGTTGATTCAGAATTAAGAAATGCCGCAACCTGTGAAACAGATGCTCCCGTAAGTCCAAGGTAGATTGCCGCAGCGCCAGTAACGTGTGGAGTAGCCATTGAAGTGCCACTTATTGTGTTTGTAGCGGTTGCCGAACCCATCCAGGCGCCTGTGATACTCACACCTGGAGCGTTTATATCAACACATGCTCCGTAGTTTGAAAATGATGCCGCTGTTTCATTGCTCTGAGTTGCACCAACCGTAATTGCACTTGGTGCACTTGCCGGTGACTTTGTGCAAGCATCAGATGCTTCATTGCCAGCAGCTACTACAACAGTAATTCCGGCATTTGTAAGTCTTTCAATTGCGGTATTTAGTGCAGCAGATGCAGGTCCGCCGATAGAAAGATTTAGGACTGCCTTGCTCTTAGAGTTTGGATTTTGTGGGCTTAAAATCCAATCAAGACCGGCTATAACTTGTGAATACATTCCGCTGCCAGAGCAACTTAAGATTCGCACTGGAACCAATGTTGCATTCTTGGCTAAGCCGTAGGTTGTTCCTGCTGCAGTTGAAGCGACGTGAGTTCCATGGCCATTGCAATCAACAGTTCCATTGCCATCAGATATGGCTGAGTATCCAGAAGTCGAAAGTCGAGTACCGAAATCGGCATGCGGATAAATTCCGGTATCACCGATATAAATAGTGGCACCGGCGCCAGCTGAGCGGTAACCATAAGAACTTACATATCCAGTTCCACCAACTGGGCCGCGCTGATCAATTCTATCAAGGCCCCACGATGGTGTCGGTGTCTGATTATTTTGAATATCTAAGCCGACTGCAGTTTGATCTAATTCAACACTTAAAATATTTGGTATCTTTTTGATTAGTGAAACGATCAACGAAGGTAGCTCAACAGCGTAACCGTCAAAAACATAATTATATTTAGTATTAATCTTGCCGCCTGCATTTGTAATAGCTGTTTCGATTGCAGCACGTGCAGCTGGATTAATTGAGATGATGTAACTTGCTTTAGGGCCAAGATCTAAAGCCTCTGATTGAGCCGATGAACCCAACATCATAAATGTCGAGAGAATCGCAACGGCTGATAGTCGAAACTTCTTCTGGGTAAAGCGCTTCATATATGCCCCTTGGCGGAAGTCTTAGAAGTCCATTTAGAGACTCCTAATGATTCCCAAATTTTACGGCAATACGGGGTTAACCCCTAGGGTAAAACCGTCAAAACCACTAACAAATTAGCCAACGTCAACGCGCGTGATCACGCTTAATAACACTACAACAGTTACCCGATCGAACCGATAATCTCGAGTTGTTGCAAACATTTCACTATCGCGCTGCCCTACTCGATATCCCCAATTAAGCGATGTTGCACATTCCTCTGCCGCAGTTTCGCTCATGCCAATTAATGAATCGGCTCTTGATTGTGAAATTCCAGATTGATCTGCTGAATCCATTTTTGGACAGGCTGGAATCGAATCTGAGGGAGCAGGAGTAGATGCCGGTTTAGCAGTTACTGCCTTTACTAATACGCCCTTATCCCAAACTAATTTCTTACCACTTTTGATACAGGTATATTTCTTGCCCTTGACAACTGATGTGGCCTTTAACTTTGTGCAAGTGGCTCCAGCTTTTGCAGTTGCAGCACTAGCTTGTGGAAACGGCGCAAGACAGAGCGCAACGGCCAAAAAGGATGAGAGCGCGCGCTTAAGCATGGCTCAAGAATACAAGGCAAAAACAAATTAACCTGGATATTTAGCTCTTTATCTTAGGCAAGTTCCAGTTGCGCTTAATAGAAATTAATCGGATACCTATTACTAGTACGAATCCAATAGCAGATGCCAACTCCTGATTTGCGCCAGCTTCAATTGCAACTACGAGTGCACTCGCCCCGATAAATGCGGCAGTGCCATTTGTTTCGCGGTGAAGTAGAACAGGTGGAACTTGCGCAAGTAAGTCACGAGTTAATCCACCAAGTACAGCGCTAAGCAGGCCAAGCAAAATTGCTGGAATCGCTTTCAAATTTAGGTCTAATGCCAGTGCAGTTCCGGCCACCGTCGAAACACCTAAGCCGATTGAATCCATAAAGAGTACAAAACTTCCAACTTCTTTGGACCACTTAAACACAATAGTTAGCACTACAGCCAACAAGACGGCACCTAATAAATAAGGCTTTTCTATCCAAGTTAATGGAATATCAAGAACTAAATTACGAAATGTTCCACCTGTCAAAGCGGCAACCGATGCTACAAAAAGAATGCCGCCGTAATCCATGAAGCGGCTTGCTGCCAGACGTGCACCGACGAGGGCAAAGGCAAAAGTGGAAAGAAAATCGAGGACTACTAAGAAATCATTCACTCGGAAAGTTTATACATTGTGATTAGTCGAAGTGCCTCAATAGTAGGTTTTAGCAAGCTACGTTCACAATTCTGGGGAAATGGCGCTTTCCAGCGGGTGGAATCACGCTTTATAAATCGATATCTACGCCCTAGGCTTGGCGTCATCGAGTAAATTACAATTAAGTGTCCCTACTAATTTACGATTATTTTAAATTTAAGGCGTCAAAGAAAGAGGAGTTATGGAAGAGATTTTTGTTCCAGCACTTGGCGTCTCAGCTGAAAATGTATATCTACAGAAATGGTTGAAAGCCCCCGGTGATGCAGTCCAACCTGGTGAGGCTATTGCCATTGTTGAAACCGATAAAGCTGAGCTAGAGATAACCTCAAATACTGCTGGAATTATGGGAAAACATCTTTTCAATGAAGATACAGATGTTGCGGTTGGCATAACTATCTGCGTTTTGCTTCATGAAGGTGAAACGGAAAACTAGATTCATGACAGAACCAGGCCAGGCTAAAGATTTTCTAAGCCAAATGATTTTGATCCGTGAATTTGAAACAATTGCCGAAGGTCTTACCTTGCGCGGCAAGGTACCAGGTGGCATGCATAACTCTTCCGGACAAGAAGCTGTCGCAGTTGGTGTCATGGCGGCACTAAAAGATGAAGATGCTATTGCGTCAACTCACCGCTCTCATCATCACAGTATTGCGCGAGGCATGTCTACTCAAAGCATGATGGCCGAACTTTTCACAAAATCCACCGGCTGCTCAAGAGGTCGTGGCGGATCTATGCACTTAGTAGATCTTTCCAGAAATTATTTTGGTGGAAATGGAATTGTTGGCGCAGGCGTCTCGATTGCGATGGGATTAGCGCTAGGTATTCATATCCTCAAGAAGAATTCCATTGCTGTTGGTTTTATGGGTGATGGCGCTATTAATACGGGCAGAACTTGGGAATCAATAAATATGGCCGTGATCTGGAATTTGCCACTTCTAATTGTCATTGATAACAATCAATATGCAGTTGAAACCTTTATGGACAGAGTCACAGGCGGAAAAGATTTCGTTGCTAGAGCAAAAAGTTTTGGCATGTCAGCTGAAGTTATAGATGGTCAGAATGTAGAAGAGGTATATGAAGCAACCGCCAGAGCTAGGGAACGTATTTTGGCTGGCGAGGGTCCTCAATTGATTAATGCCGTTACCTATAGATACTTCGGACATAACGTTGGTGAAGTTGGAAAGTACCGGACCCAAGAAGAAATTTCTGATTGGAAATCTAATAAAGACCCGATTGACAATTGGATTAGCAATTTACTGGCTAAAAAAATGATAACCGAAGATGAGATCAGCGAAATTAGAGAGAACGCTAAATTGGAAATCGGCAAAGCGGTTGAGTTCGCTGAAGCATCGCCATTTCCAGATACGAATACAGTGGCTGATGATGTCGATTCTGGTTCGCTGTTGAGGCAACTATGACAGTTGTAACTTACTCCGAAGCCTGGCGGTCAGGGCTGCGTGAAGAAATGAATAAAGACGCAAGCATTTTCGTAATGGGAACTGACTTGCAAGAACGTGGTGGCCATTTCTCTCAAGTAAAAGGCTTAGCCGAAGAGTTTGGGCCAGAACGAATCAGGGATACGCCAATTTCTGAATCAGCGATGGTAGCTGCTGGCGTGGGCTCAGCGATGCTTGGTGCGCGTCCAATAATTGACCTTAATTTCATGGACTTTGCATACGGGGCTATGGATGAAATTATTAATCAGGCCGCAAAAATTCGCTACATGTTTGGCGCCGATTTACCCTTAATTATCAGAGCTACAGCTGGAATTGCTCTCTTCGGTCCGCAACATAACAATAGTTTTGAATCCTTGTTTGCTGCCATTCCTGGTTTATCTGTAGCCGTGCCTTATCGACCATATGATGTAAAAGGCTTACTGAAAACTTCCCTCCGAGGCTCTGACCCAGTCATATTTATTATGCATAAAAAACTAACTGGCGCTAAAGGTGAAATAGCAGGCGAAGATGTCTTCATTCCCTTTGGGAAAGCCAGGATTGCTGCCGAAGGCTCTGATGTCCTTATCGTTACTTACGGATATTCAGTTGAAGTTGCCTCAAAAGCTGCTGAACTCATGAAGACTGAAGGTGTATCGGTAGAGGTAATGGATCTTCGTACGGTCTATCCGATTGATTACGAAATGGTTCTTCAGCGAGCGCAGGATATTGGTCGAGTTATTGTGGCCGATGAAGCGCCGCTATTTGGTTCTATAACTGGAGAAATTGCCTCGACTATTTCAGAAAAACTCCATAGCTCTCTAAAGGCGCCCGTGTTAAGAATTGGTGCAAAAAGAGTTCCAATTGGCGCGAACCCTCAATTGGTTAGCGCTTCAATTCCGAACGTTGAAGATTATCAAGCCGCAATTAGAAAAGTATTAACTTTCTAATTTAGTTCAATTCCGAGCTCTACCAGAGTTTCCTCTAGCACCCTAAGTCCTGCGAGAGCAACCGGAAAGCCGCCATAGACAGAAACTTGCAGAATCACTTCAATAATTTCTTGAACTTCAGCGCCTTGGCGAATTGCACCTTTGATGTGATCCATTAAAGGAGGTTTGCGATCTAAAGCAGTAAGTACTGCAATAGCGCATAATTCACGAGTCTTCTGGTCAATTACTTCTCGCTCATACATGCCCTCTAAGACATAGTCTTTGAATAAGTCTGCCCAGCTTGAATCAAACTTGCGTAATCTTTCTAGAGCTTTTTCGATTCGTAATTTTCTTTCATTTGCTAAATCAATATTTGAATCAGTGGCCATTTCTGTATACCTCATCCTTCATTTCAGTGAACTTCTCAAAACCGGTATCGGTTATCAAGTAGGTATCTTCTAATTGCAATCCACCCCAACCTAATTCAAAGTATGGAGTTTCAAAACAGATAACCATGCCAGCTTCTAATGGCTTGTTAACTCCTGGTCTGATTCTAGGCAACTCGTTTAGGCTAAGGCCGATTCCATGACCCCAAACATTTGAAATCTCGAACTCAGTTATTCCGCCTTCGCGAATTTTCTGAAGAACTGAATTACACAAGTCATCTGGCATCGCACCAGGTTTTAGCAATTTGCGCACTTCGTGTGCTCCTGAAGCAAGAGCGCTTGCAAATTGAAGCTCTTTTTCAGAAGGTTCTCCGACGATTGCCGATCTACCGGAATCAGCCCAATACTCTTGATAGGTTCCCCCGCCTTCATATCTGACTACATCGCCATCTAATAATTTGTAGCTAGATTCGACTGGATAGAACTGAGAAGCATGGCTTCCAGCGCCGCCACCCCAAAACAGGCCAGCACCGCCTTCACTTGCCCATTTTGTGTACCAAGCCAAAGTTACGTCATGCCAATCATTGCCTTCTTTTAAGAATTTAAGTGATTCGATAAATGCAGACTCGTTGATCTGAGAAGATTTACGCAGAGTCTTGATTTCATCCTCTGTCTTGATCTGTCGTGCGTCATTAATAATGTCGACCGCGCTACATTTTTCTGCAAAGAGAGAAGAATCTAGCTTGTTACTAAACTCTAAACTTTCGAAACCAACCTTGGACTTAGACAACTTTAAGCGCTTCAGCGTCTCGTTTACAGCGGTGACTAAAGAGTCATGTGACTTACCTTTGTAATAATCTAATTTTTCTGAAATTTCTGACTCTGGCCACTTCATGGTGCCAACATCATTTTTGAGGATATTGATACTTCCAAATATTTCAACTTTTCCCATCCAAGTTGGCTTCTCAGTTTCAAGCGATACATAAGGGATAGCCATACAGACAGTATCTTCGTTATTACGTTCTCTTGTTATTACCGCAGCCGCGCCTGTTCCGGTGTAGAACGGTAACCTGGTTCCAGTACCTGAGAAGTAATAAACATTCTCGAAACTACTGGCAACGATCGCATCGATACCCTTTTCTTCCATAAGAGCAACAAGTCGGTCTACATTACATAACATTTTAACCCCTTTTCATATGTCGCGATTCGAACCGGTTTATATATTTATGCAGGCAACTCCATGATCGCCTTCTAACACCATTTCTGGTTGAGCTTCTAAACATTTCGGTAGAACTTGGCTACATCTGCTAGAAAACCTGCAACCTTTTGGAAGATCTAAAGGACTAAACGGTAATCCCTGAAGATTTATTTGAGTCTTCTTTTCAAGTGGATTAGCTGACAAAGTACAAGATAGAAGAGCTTTTGTGTAGGGATGCAATGGATTTTCGAAGACATCCTTGATCTTGCCTGACTCCAAAACTTTTCCAAGGTACATAACCGAAACCGAATCACAGTAATTAGCGATCATCTCTAAGTCATGTGAAATCAATAAGTAAGTTAGCCCCAGCTTGGCCTGCAAATCCTTCAAAAGAGCCAGAATATTTGCCTGCACTGAGTGATCTAGGCTTGAAGTAGGTTCATCTAGCACTAGAAATTGCGGATTTGTTGCCAAAGCCCGGGCAATATTTACTCGCTGAAGTTGCCCACCACTTAACTCAGTTGTAAACCGAGTCGCAAATGAGGCTGGGAGCTGAACCATTTCAAGTAACTCATTAACTTTCTGATCAATTTCAGATTTAGATAAAGTCGTGTGCAGCTTCAATGGTTCTGAAAGAATCCAGTCAATCCGGTACTTCGGATTCATGGACTCATATGAATCCTGGAAAACAATTTGGTTATTTGAACGCCATTTCTTAAGCTCTTGCTTCTTAAGCTTAGTTACATCTTCACTCTTGATATAGACAGAACCCGAATCAATGCTGGTCAAACGCAATATACATCTTGCTAAGGTTGACTTTCCGGAACCACTTTCGCCAACGATTCCGTGTGTTTCGCCCTTATTGACAGTGAATGACACATCATCGATAGCAACTAGCTTTCGACCATCGGAATTAAAAGACTTACTTAAATTGGTAACCTCTAGTAATTTAGTCATCTAATTTTCCAAACTTATGGCATCTTACAATGTGGTCAGTATCGACTTTAGAAGTACTCAAAGGTGATTTGCATTCATCGGTTGCGAACTGGCAACGATAATTGTAATTACACCCATCATGTATAAGTTTAAGATTTGGCGGTGAACCATTGTCCAAATAATTAAATTTCTTGTTATTTGGTCGAGTTGTGTCCAGTAGCTGCCTCGTATAAGGATGCTGTGGATTTAGGAAGACTTCCTTCATTGGTCCTGACTCAACAATATTTCCAGCAAACATTACGCTTACATAGTCACAGTTCTGAGCAATGATTCCCAAGTCATGCGTAATAAATAGAACAGATGTACCAAGTTCTTTGCAACGTTTTCTAATTAGCTCCAATATTTGTGACTGAATTGTTACATCTAAGCCAGTTGTTGGTTCATCTGCCAACAGCATTTTAGGACGATTAATCATGGCTGCTGCGATAAGAATTCTTTGCGCCATGCCACCACTTAATTGATCTGGATAGCTATGGAATCTACGAATTGGATCAGGAATACCTACTGCGCTGAGCTCTTCGAGTACTTTTGCCGAAGCTTCATCAAAAGTGCAATCGCTATGCTGTCGATAAAAGTCCACTAATTGCTTGCCTATTTTTTTCACAGGATTCAACGAACCAAATGGGTTTTGTGAAATTATGGCAATCTCTTTGCCTCTAATTTCGCGGTACTGCTTCTCGGAAAAGCTTGAAATCTTTTGATCCTGAAAAGTTATTTCGCCACTTCGAATCTCCATGCCCGTAGGCAGTAAACCCATAATCGACCAAACAGACATAGATTTTCCAGCGCCAGTCTCACCTACTAGGCCATGAATTTCGCCTTCTCGCACTTTAAGATCTAAGTTATTGATTATTTTGGCTGGCACCGTGTCATCTTCGCCATCAATCTGGATAGCTAGATTATGAATTTCTAAGACATTACTCATCTATGACCTACTTCTTAAAGACTTTTTCTGAAGTTCATCGGAAATCATGTTTAAGGCTAAACAAATTCCAAAGATCGCTAATCCAGGGAATATTGCCATCCACCATTCACCAGAGCTGATATACGGTGTGCCCAATTTAATCATCGAACCCCATTCTGGAGTTGGCTGCTGAATTCCAACACCTACGAATGCCATTGCTGCAACAATATTTATTGAATATGCAATTCTAATTGGAATCTGAATAAGCACTGGTGGAATCGCGATCGGCAGGATATGTCGAAAAACAATTCTAAAATCACTGTTTCCAAGTGCCTTGGCTGACTCAACAAAGAGAGCAGACTTAAGTTTTATTACTTCACTGCGTACTAATCGGATAAAGACTGGCGCATCGACCAGCGTAATAATGAATACAACTGTAATTAGAGAATCACTTGCTATTCCTGATATCGCCAGAGCCAAAATTAGGACTGGATAAGCCTGGAAAAGGTCCAAAATTCGCGTTACTACGGAGTCGATGAACCCACCCATAAACCCAATAAGAGATCCGACCGCTATTCCTATTATGAATGATAGAAACACTGCGGCGAATGCGATCGACAGATCTAGTCGCGCAGCATAAATAGTTCTAGACAGAATATCCATGCCATTGAGGTCGGTGCCGAAGAGGAACTCTGATGAAGGCTTGGAGAGCATATTGTCAACATAAATTTGTTTAGGATCTTTCAAATGCAGCAATGGTGCCAAAATCGCAATTAGCGTATAACAAACTATGATGAAATATCCGACACTTAACGGATTGATTATCTTTTTCAATTTTCCAATTTTCATTGTAGTTTTCTCTTATCAACTAAAGCTACAGAGATATCTAAAAGAAGAAAGATGATTGCTGAACCAATAGCCAGGATCATTACATATGCCTGAACCACTGCGTAATCCAGTGACGTGATAGCAGCTAATCCCCACTGCCCTAACCCGCCCCAAGAAAAAATCAGTTCTACTAAGGCAGAACCTGCTAGTGCATAAATTGTTGTCATTGCGATAGTTGTAAAAATTGTTGGTGACGCTAACTGCAAAATCATTTTATTAATCTTAAATTGCGACATTCCATGCGATTTGTAAAAACGAACGCCTTCAGACTTGAGTAATTCTAAAGTTGATGCCCTTGCTTGCTTCAAAATTTGACTGCCAGCAACGATGGCAATTGTTATTGCCGGGAGCAACATGTATCGCAGAGACTTAAAAAATAGACCAAAGTCACCGGCAATCAAGGAATCGACTGTGTAAAAACCAGTCACTTTTTCAGGTGCTAGATCAAAAAGTCCTAGTCGCCCTAGAGGAGGTGGGAAAATCCTGAAGTTAAAAGTGAAAACCGAGATCAAAAGAAGGCCGATCCAGAAGATTGGCATCGAAACTCCGATTAGTGACAATGACCTACTAATTGAGTCAAACCATTTACCTTGTTTTTTAGCAGAAATAAATCCTAGAGTTATTCCGCCGATCACTCCTAAAGTGAGTCCAAAAGCTAGTAACTCGAGCGTAGCTGGAATTCTGCCCAACATATCCTTTAGAACTGGTAGTCCAGAGTTCCAAGAAGTTCCCCAGTCACCTGAAAGTAACTTTTGCAGATATATAAAATACTGTTCCAGAAAAGGTTTAGTTAGTCCTAATTCCTCGCTTATACGATTGATTGTTGCAGCATCTGCTTGTGGGCCAGCAACTAAAATGGCTGGGTTTGAATTACCAAGCCGCAAAATACCAAAGGATAGAAAAGAAGCGCCAAGAATTAGAGGTGCCGATAATGCAAAACGTTTCACAAATAACAGAAACAATTTCTTTAAAAACGTCATGTCCGCCTTTTACTTTAAATAATTGAATTTAGCCGGTGCGCTCCAAGATTTCTCAAAGAACGCACCGGCTAAATCACTATAGATATTTGCAGTCTGCTTAGTTGACTCTCTTCAAATCTGCCCATCGTGGTGCATTGTCAGAGCGCCATACCCATCCCTGAATTTGCTTACTCATGGCGAAATGAGCACCAGTGCGCCATAAATACGCCCATGGAGCTTCATCTACATGTGTTTGCTGGAGAGTAGCAAGCATTGGACAACGCTTATCAGATAATTTTTGTCCAGAATCATCTGAAATGTTGTTCGCACCGTCAACACCCGCAGTGAAAGTAGGATTGTTATATCCACCTCTGTTTGCAGCTCCGGTAGGAATCGAAGTTAGACCTAAGCTATAGCCAGCATCTGGAATTTGAGTTTGTTCAAATAGCACGAAGAATGGCATATCTCTTGTGGTGACTGCACTACGTGAGATGATAGAAGCATTTGTAATCTTCTCAAGTTCAACAGTGATATTTGCTTTCTTAAGTTCTTGTTGTACCTGAAGAGCTACTTCCGGATCCCAAATGCTGTACTCAGAATAAAGCAACTTAACTGAAACTCCATCAGGATAACCTGCGGCAGCTAGAAGTGACTTTGCTTTCGCATAATCAACTTTGTAGCTTGTTGTCTTTATCGAACATTCGAAACCGGAAGGAACTGGTCCTACCATTTCCTGTCCATAACCCTTGAAGACCGCCTTACCAATAACGGCTTTATCAATCGCATAGTTAATTGCCTGACGAACTCTTACATCGTCAAAAGGCTTGAACTTAGGGTTCATAACTAAGCGAACCTGCAGATTTCCATCAGTTGATCTGACGACAGTCTTAGGGTTTGAATTGACTCTAGAAATTTGATCGAAAGTCAGACCTTCAGCCCAATCAACATCTCCGCTACTTAACAGTTGTGCACGGTTTGATGCTTCAGGGACCGAGCGATAAATCACTTTGGTGAAGTAAGGCGCAGCACGGTAGTAATTTGGATTAGTTTTCAGGATTACCTGTGTGCCCGCCTGGTAAGTATCAATCATGTATGGACCGAATCCAGCTGCGTTGGACTTCAACCAAATCAAGCCCCAAGGATCTGCGGCAGTAGCAACTTTCTTCATCTGCACTGAGTCATAAATCGCAGGAGTATTAAGAGCTAAAACCTGGATAAAGAACGCATTTGGCTTATCCAGAGTGAACTCAATTTTATACTTGCTGATAACTTTCAACTCTTTTACGTTTGAAATATTTCGCAAGAAGTTTCCAGTACGACCCTGTGCGATGGACTTATCCCAGCTCCATTTAACATCTGCGGCAGAGAATACGTTTCCAAAGTTACTCTTGATACCACTTCGTAAATTGAAAACATACTTTGTGCCAGTTGAATTCTTTGTCCAGCTTGTAGCTAGGCGAGCACCAATCTTTGTTACATCAATAGATCTAGCACCAGTGCTATTTGGGCGACCATAGCCAAATTCAACTAATGGCTCGAATAATTGAGGAATAATTTGCTGACCGCCTGGTGTCAAAATATCACTGTCGAAGGCCAGTGGAATATCTTGAGCTGCAATCGTGAGAACAGTGTCATTGTCGGCAGATTGACTTGGCACGCTTCCGACAGTTGAAAAAATAACTGCTAACGGAAGTATAAATAATAATTTATTAAGAAGTCTCTTGTTCATTTATCAATCTCCTTTTTATTATCCGGTAAGACTTTAGGATAGTTTTAATTGACATTCAGTAGTTAAAGTATGCGCAATAAATACGCGTGTCGATAGTTATGTTCCTCAGAGTGGAAAGGAAGTTTTATAACAACTTGTTAACTTTCTAAGTCCTCCCGGACCCAATCCATGAATATTCCAGGCTTGGTTTTAAACGGATCCGTTGGACCTTGTGACATAAATGTGTCGTGACTTGATCGCAAAAGATTAACTCGTTCCAAATCGACATCTCTGAGGTGCACGCCTTCATCAACTGTACTTAGCAGTATTTCTTCAGGAGAACAGATCATCGAAAGGCCACCAGCACCTGTCGAATTGGTTGTCACAACAGTTATACATAAATTTTCAATGGCTCTTGCCCATGTCATCGTTTTCCAGGTCGAGATCAAGGGAGATTCGTCTGAAGTTAGCCCAGTTGGATAAATGATAATTGATGCACCTTTGCGAGCTAATGTTGTCGCAAGCAGTGGCGCATAGATTTCACTACAAATCAAAATACCTATGCTGCCAAACTTGGTTTCGAAAATAGGTAGCTTGTTATCTCTCTCCCATTGATATTCCCATTTGCCGCCATTCTTGTATAGCCAAGGATCAAGATTTGGTGTTGTTCGGCGGTATCTGCCAACTTCTTCACCTAAATCATTTATCAATACACTGGTGTTATAAAATTTCTCACTTTCAAAAACTGGTTCAAGAATGCTGGCAATTAAATGCACTTTATATTTTCTAGCTAAAAGTTGGAAGTTAGCCAATAAACTGAGATTAGCGGGCGGTTGCCAATTATCTGGGTATGACTCAGGGAAAACTACTAAGTCAGCTCCTAATTTACTTGCCTCTTCTAGGTATCCAACAAAGTTTTCATAATTTATAGATTCGCTACCATCTCCAAAGTGAGTACGCGGGACGACTGTAGCAATTTTCATTATTAGCTTCTTTTCTTCTTCAATTGCACACCTTTAAGATTGCTGAAATCTCCTTGAAAACATTCTTCAATTTGATCAAGGGTAGTCATGAGTGACTCACTGACAACTTTGCCCAGTACATGCCCTTCGTCTTCGAATAAATTAATAGAATAATTAGAATCTAGGTGCTTTTGCAGATCTGAAATTTGATTTTTAGGGAACAAATCATCGTATTCTCCGACTGTAAATATAAGTGGAACTCGTACTTTATCCTTTTGAGATTCAAGAGCTAGCTCCTTCAAGCTTTTTAGTACTTTATCTGTATCGCAATTGATCATTTTTGCTAATTTCTTAAGTCTCATACTGGACTGTTCAGCTAAAGTTTCTTCAACTCTAAACAAGAAACCTCCTTCGAATCCTGCCACTACAGCTAGCGAGTCAATATTCAAGCCGGCTCTAAACGCATAATTCGCACTTGTCCCGATGCCAAGTATTCCAATTTTCCCAGTGGAGAAATCATGAGAACTATCATCTCTAAGCCAACTGATGACTTGGTTCATCAATTCATCGATACTTTTTGCACTCAATTTTGACCCATTTAAAAATGA
This sequence comes from Actinomycetota bacterium, assembly GCA_947463725.1. Lineage (GTDB taxonomy): Bacteria > Actinomycetota > Actinomycetes > Nanopelagicales > Nanopelagicaceae > Planktophila. The sequence goes on from CANHRM010000001.1 coordinate 52,087, forward strand.
AAAACCATGTCCTGGTGGATCGATTGAGAGTGTTGCAAAATTTCTAAAATCAGTGTGGCTACCTGACAAACTAGGAAAATACTCTTTAGTCATGTCCATCCCGGGCAGAATAATCAGGACATTAAGTTTCTCTTTAGGCAATTGAGAAGGCACTCGCAAGATGCCAAAGCATTCGTTTCCTTCAACTTTGAAACTAACTCTTTTGAAAGTTACGTTCTTATGTTGTTCTAAGTATGACGTTGCCTTATCAAATTCCGAGTTTATCTTCTCCCATATTTTCGCAGCATCTTCGCTACTTTGAGACAAGGTCCAGCTTCTTATAAGTGAGTGGACTAGCCGTTGTCTAAGGATAAAAGTTGTATGAGGTCTATTCTCTTTCTCGGACTCAGAAATTAGAACTTGTAGATTCTCGGAAAGACGTGCCCAGGTCGCAGGTATTGCCTTTACGTTAAAAGCATTTCTTTCAACATATTTAACATCAGCATGATTGAAATCAAATTCAAGCAAAGTATCTATGACATCAGGCAATAAAAAATTGGTGCCCAAGTTACGATATGCCGCATCAACCAACCAATTATCCAAAGCTAGACCCCTATCTTGAACGTTTAACTGAATATCACTCTATTGCTTTTAAAGTCTGCAAGGAAGTACATATAGACATTCTCTTAGTTTTGGTACAAGTTTCACTAAGTGAAACAGATTCTACAGATTTTGCTTAAACTAAACTAGATTTACCCTCGGCCTACAAGGTCAACTTACTTATTGAGAGAACCCAAGATATGAAAATGATGCGTAACAGTCAGTTTTCTAACTTGGCAATGATTAGCGGGATTGCATTTATTGCCATTTCTCCACTTTATTTTTATGGTGCCCTATCAGTTCAAATTACGGAAGGCTTAGGGTACCGGCCTTCTCTTCATGGTCTTGGCGCCACATCCTTTTACCTAGTAGCAGCAATCTTTGCTATTAGCTTAGGAAGAACGACCGATCGATTAGACCCAGTTGTGACCTTAAAAATCGCAATCATTATGACCATTCTCAGTAGTCTCGGTATAACTTTTTCGAACTCACTGATCATGATTTGTATCTCGCTAGCAATTGGTGGTTTCGGAAATGCGATAGCTACGCCAGGTATTGCACAACTGGTGCAAGAAAGAATCGAACTACGTAGACAAGGATTGGCATACGGTTTTAAGCAATCTGCAACTGGATTATCAACTTTAATTGGTGGCGCTGCTATCCCATTCGTGGCTTTTGATAATCAATGGCGACATGTATTTGCACTAGGTGCTTTATTTTCGCTGGGGATTCTCTTCAGATTAAACGGAATGTCATCGAATAAGATTATGGATATCAAGTTCGGTAGTTCCAAAGATGCAGGTGCTCCCCGAGTGAAAGTAAAGGTCCCTTACTCTCTAGAAGTAAAGTTGATATCGATGAGCTTTGCTATTGGGGCTGCAGTCGGTGCGGGTCTAATCACTTATTTGCCGCTATCAAATGCTGAAGCAGGATTAAGCCCAGCTCAATCTTCATTCACTTTGATTCTAGCTAGTTCAAGTTCGCTAATCACAAGATTCGTAGTTCTGCTCTACATGGATAGAACGAAAATAGATTCAATCCGGATTTGCATCGGCATGATGTTTATTGGTTCATTAGGCTTGTTTGGGCTCTCCACTATGGGAACGGGAATCATTACTTTCTCTTCCATAATTAGTTACGCATTCGGCTGGGGATGGATAGGACTCATAACATATAAAATGTTGCGAGTTTCTGATGGGAATCTGGGTTCAAATGTTGGCTTAGTACAAGCTGCTGCCGCTATCGGTTCAATATCAGGTCCGATATTGCTAGGCGCAGCCTATGAAATATCAGGTTTTCAACTGATGTGGCAATTGTCTGCATGCGGATTAATTTTATCTTTACTTTTTCTAGTTGTTTCGCAATTCAAATCGAAGTGATGCGGAAATTAGTACTTAAAAACTGCTAATTGGAATTAAAGAAAGTTGGTTGTAACACGCCTAAGCCAAGTGCGTTTTCGATCATTGCCATCGCGGCAACAAGTTTTATCTCATCATTGGCACGTGCTACTACTCCTAAGCCAACTGGTAAGCCTTCAGTTATTCCCATAGGTATACAGCCGATCGGATACCCGGCGATAGCTGGCGCCATGGTGATCCAACTATTGTTTCCATAGTCATCGCCTTTGCCTAAGGTGCTTTCCCATGCTGGCGAATATGTAGCGCCGATTAATACATCTACATCTTGAAGTGCGCTATCTAAAGTCTGCGTTGCCCATTGCAAATTACGAGAACGCTTTCGGTTATACGCACGACCTCGACCACCTAATTCGAGAGCGGCATCAAATAGCTCTTGTCCAAAATATTTCATCTCAGTTTCGGGGTTAGCTAAGTTGAACTTAACTACTTCAGCTAATGAAACTATTCCACCGTCGGTGCGGCCAGGTAGATAAGCCCCCAAATCATCAACTAATTCATGCAATAAACATTCATACTCATCATTGCTTATTGATTCAGCTGGTGCTGAGACTTGAATTTCCACAAGCGTCGCATTCGATTTAGCCAGAGCGCTAATTGCTGCTTCAAATAATTGATCGGTACCTGAATCGCCAGATAGCCACGATTTAACTACGCCGATCCGAAGTGGTTGAGTTGAATTTGCTGCACTCACTAAATCTGGAATTCCGGAAATAACTTCGAGCAAAAGCGCTGCATCTGCAACGCTGCGCGCCATTGAGCCGGGCGAATCTTGAGCATCGCTAATGGGAATAACACCAACTCGCGACACGGCACCAACCGTTGGTTTGATACCAACGCACCCGTTAAGGGAGGCAGGACAAATAATCGAACCATCTGTTTCGGTGCCTACTGCAAGTGAAACTAATCCGCCTGCAATTGCTGAACCAGAACCTGATGAAGATCCGCCAGCACTATGTTTATGTATCCAAGGGTTAGCTGTTAACCCGCCTACCGCAGACCAACCACTGGTTGATTTAGTAGACCTGATATTTGCCCACTCTGACAAATTCGTGGCACCAATAATGTTGGCACCAGCGGCACGCAATCGAGTGACTAGTTCAGAATCTTGCTTAACTGGGTAATTTTCTAGCGCTTTAGATCCAGCCGTACCTGGCAAACCAATCGCCTCGATATTGTCCTTAATAAATATTGGCAAACCTGCAAGTGGCAAACCTTTATCAATTGTTAGCGCATCACTTAGGGCGCTCTTAGAAACTGCGAGCACGCTATTTAACTGATAACCAGACTGATCAACACTTTGGATGCGCTCGAGCGCTTCGGTAGCTAATTGCGCAGCCGTAGTCTTGCCACTTCTTACTGCGACAATGGTTTCGTGGGCCGAAAGGAATGAACTCATCTGCGCAGATTACTCGTACTGCAGAAAATTATCAGTTCTAATACCCTTTCGGGATGTTGGGTGGTATCAATAATGGACTTTTCCTATCCTCCTTTGGGGGCTTTTTTGCTTTGGCCATAATCGCTTTAATTTTGAAATGGGCTTTTGGCAATCGCATCAAGGACAAAAAATTTGTTGCTACACCTGACCAGGCGGGCAAGATGGATCAATACGGGTTATTGGTGGCGCTGCCTACCCCAAAAAATTACATCGAAGCAGAAATGCTAAAGCAGAAACTTCTTGCTGCCGATATTCGAGTCAATTTGACCCAAACTTTCGATGGTCCAGCGCTTATGGTCTTTGAAAATGATTTTAAGATTGCGCAGGCAGTACTAAAAAGTTAATTTGCGTAGATAATCTCGAACTGCAAAAGTAGCTCGAACATCATCTAAGTTATAAGAAAATAACCAATCGATTGATTCTTTTTGTTCAGCTGGTGACTTACTTGGGTCAACCGCTTCTTTGAACTTCAAGAGCGATAGCGCGCCACCTGGATCTTGTACCTGCCAATTGAAGCCAGCTTTTGGTGCCAACTTCTTAATTCCATAACCAGTTGTACCTAGCGCTACTTGTTTTGAATAATCCAAAAGATCTTCGAAATAGTCTTCGGTGAAGTCTTCAACTTCCTCGAGAGTTGGTACACCTGCTTTACCTTCATGATTACGAGCGAAATTACGCCACCAAGTCTTTTCATGACTGCTGTAATGAAAAATACCGATTGATTTTCCAGCTGCTTCAGCTTGCGCCACTTGATCCTTAAGGAAATTCCACATCTTTAGAAGTAATTGGTATTCACCATCTTCAGTATTCGAGTAATCTGAAAATGAATCGAATTTCGCGCTATGCCAATCTCGATCAACTGTGCGATCGTGGATTCCGAAACCATATAAATAGACTCGATCTTTACCTTCAATCTCGGTTAAGCCATTGTCTTGAAAAGCTGAAAGGCTATTTTCTAGGTCAATATCGATTTCAATATCAAACTCAGGAATTAAGAAATCCTTATCTGGGTCAAGCAAAATTGCTTTTCCGGATACCCATGCTTGAGCTTGGACTTGTAGTTTTTCAGCTGGTTTCGGCAAACCTGCAACGGCAGCCAAGTCACGAATGCTCGTTATCTCTGGGAAATACTTCGCTTGAGCTTTCTTCGTGACACCTGCCAATAAAGTTACATGCCCTGCGCCACCATCGTGGCTCTTAAGTTCACGTTCACAAATAATCTGAAATGTGCAGGCAGCGCAACCGAATTTGGCATTGCTTTCGAGAGCAGAGAATGCAGCTGGCGGTAGTGATGGATCTTTTTGACGAGCTTGGGCAGCTGCAACTACTTTTTTGGCCACATCGAAAGCTTCTAAATAATCTGTGTTGGCATCGCCATCTTTTCCACCGAGACCTAGTGCGGTTTCAGAAAGTCTCGCCCAAACTATGGTCTCGATATCGCGACCGATTACTCCGACAAAGCCTTCATCATTTGCTATTCCTAAAATGCGAAGATGTTCGTGATAGTGCGCGAGCTGAGCTGCATCTTCTAAATCAAGGCGCGCAACCGTTTCGATACCTTCGGTTGGTAGAAATGAATCCCACGGAGCTAAGTAAAGTTTGCTGGATTTATTATCGTTGATTGGATCATGACTCTTAATATCAACCGGTGCCCAGCGCGGTTTACCATCTAAACCTTCGCCTACTCGAATTAGTAAATCGGGGCGACTTACACGATCAGGATCATTGGCAGTTGCTCTGCCAGTTAGTTCGGCAATTTTCTCTTCGCAAACAGAACTTATCCAGGCGCCAATAATAATTTGCGCAGTTGATTTGATTAAAGCTTCAGCCGTAGTGAGCTCTTTTTCAATTTCGCCTTGATCTTTGTTAATTACCAAAATATCTAAGTTCTTGGTCAGCAAATTCTCAATAGTCCGCACTTCATGAATATCGCCTTGGCGCTTAAGCTCGCGCATCATCTCTGATTCAGGTGCGCGTTCGGTTAAATCAAAACAGGCAGGCGCAAATGATTTATGTAAGTACTCATGGCACTGAAGTGCAGCGCGGGCATCTAATCTCATTGCCCCGATCTTACGGCCGACTACGGACAAATATGGGAATAATCAGGGATCAGAGAGTCAAGCGGCAGAATGAATTATCCGAGTTTCCCATATTTTCCAGCACCCAGCCTAAGCAAAGGATCTACCAGCTTGGCATCTATCGAAATTCTGTCCTTACTATCTTTACTAACAACTTCATCAGAAACCCAAATTTTAGAAATTTTAGCAAAGATTAGAATCTGACTGCTGTCATCAATCTTTACCTCCTTAGCAACAGTGCAAGCAAAATTTATTCTGCAGCCATCAATCAGTGGTGTTTTCCAATTCCATTCGGTTACAGACATTCCATATTCATGAACTTCGCTAACCCCAAAAGGTAACTCGGTAGAAGTCTGCTGAACTTGATTCTCTTGTGACTGTGTAGCAATTCCAATTGTAAACACTGGATTATTTCTTAAATTTACTAAAGTGTCCTTGGTTCTTCCAAGTACATCCCAACTTCCAATTGAAAACATCAACATGGGAGGGTTTGAAGCAATTCCATTGAAGAAAGAGAAAGGAGCCAAGTTCCATCGGGCGGAGCCTTCAAGTGAGTTATCTGTCAACACCCAAGCAATCGGGCGGGGAATAATCGTTTGAGTTAATAAAGCGTAAGTTTCTCTTTCGGAGAGTGGATCTAAATCTATTTCCATTACATAAGTTAAGCACAACAAAGTAAATGTTTAAATACTTATCAGATATATTCTCACTTTTACTTTATAAGCTAACTGAAACTACTTAAGATTTAATTCTATCGCCGATTTCTTTCGCAGCTATATAGGAAAACCCAAAAGCCGAAAGCAAACCATTTCCTGCTAAATAACCATCAGAGCCGTGACCTGATATACCTACAGCGGCTCCACCAGCTGCAAACAGTCCACGTATTACGGCGCCACTCTCTTTTATCACTTCAGCATTTTGTGTTACTTGAAGTCCACCTTGGGTATGAAAGAGTGCTGGGCGTACTTTAATCGCGCCAAAAGGAGCCTTCAGAGACTTTTCAAATACTTCACGGCCAAATCGGTCAGTTGCCTCACCATTAATTACGGCATTCGCATTATTAAATTCTGAAACTAGATTCGATTCAGGTACAGAAATCAATTTAGCTAATTCTTCTACTGTGTCTGCCCAAATTACTGCGCCACTTGCAGCAGTTATTTCATATTCTTTGAACAGCATTGAACCGGCATCTATTTCCTTATCAATAATGATCCAGCCCGCATTTCCCTTTTCTTCATTTAGAATTGCCGCATATTCAGAGTATCCAGCTGATTCGTCGCCGAATCTTGAGCCATCAAGATTTACGATAAAGCCACCTTGCATAATTGTTGTCCAGCCAACCAATGTTTGGGCATGTGAAGAAATAGCAGCATGACCTTGATAAGAATCTAGATAGCCAAATGCAGCGCCATGTTTAATACCTATTTGAAGCGCTTCACCTTTGGAATATTTAGAGCCATGGTAGTAAACATATGAAATCTCTGTGTTGTGCTCGAGGAGTAACTTCTGGTTTGCACCATATCCGTTAGTCGCCATCAATAAATTAGAAGTTTTAATTTCTTCCACAACTCCGGCAGAGTTCTGTACACAAGCCGCCACAACCTGGTCATCCTCAATTACTACATCTACTAATCGAGTGTTAGATCGAAATTCAAATAGATTCTTAGACGTGGCTTCTTTCCAGATTGGCCCTAAAACTAGCTGTCCCATGCGCCCTGGAACAGAGAGGCATCTATCTACAGAATGACCTGGGTAGTGAAAATCTGTCACTAGCTCCCAAGGCACGCCAAGCGAATCAGCCATCCATTCAACAAGTTCGACGCTGACATCTGTCAACGCCTTTGTTGCTACTGGATCGGCTTGGTTCTTTGTTTTCTTATTGATATCACTTACAAAGTTTTCAGGTGAGTCAATAACGCCTGACTCTTTTTGCCATCTAGTCCCGCTGGCAGGAAACATTCCTGAAGTCATCGAGGTATTACAAGTATTAATAAAGTCCGGCGATGCATCAATTAATAAAACTTTTGCTCCGAGTTGGGCAGCTTTGATCGCACCTACTAGTCCACCGCCGGCACCTGCAACAACTAAATCATATTTTTCCATTAATTAGTCTCCAGAACCTTTTTGTGACTAAAAATAATGTCTAGCGCCATTTCTGCAGGATCAACAACTTCCAGAACTAATCGGGATTCGATTAGGTTAACGGCAGAGCAACCATTGATAACGATCGAGGCGCCTTTAGCTGCAAGCTTTTCAACAGCAGTTTCTAAAGAGCTATGCCATAACTCTTCATTGCTGATGGCGTCAAAACCAAGATTAATTACTTCATTGCCTACGAAATTCGCAGAATATCCATATTCATCAATTCTTCTGACAAGCTCAGCACCTATTGCATCATTTCGCGTTACGGCGCCAATCTGGTGGCCAGAATTTACTAAGTCTGACATCACGCATTCCAACATACCTACAACAAATTCGTCCCCGCCTTTTCTAAATCCGGGGTCTAGAACACAATCTGGCATCAGGAAATCATAATCTCGCCGATTTATCGAACCTATGTCGGCAATTAGCCCAAGATCACTCGCAACAACATCTTCTGGAGTCTCAAGCTCTTTTGGGTCAAGTTGAATAAAATTCACTAAAGTAACTTTCAAGCCTTCTGGTGAAATTCGATCATAACGTTCTTGTCGCCTATTAAATTCAGCTTCAGTTACATGGACTGGTGTTATCGAAATGACTCGCATATTCCTACCTCCTGCTTCCTGACTTAACGCAATTCTAAAGAGTATTCATTGGATTATGTACTACCTAAAACCCTAACGCAATCACTTTCGAAACAATTCAAATAGGACCGACGTTCCACCTGATGAAATTTGAGAGAGATTATTGAGGATTAAGGATGACCAGAACTCTAATTCAAAGAAAATTGGGGTCTTTGTGGTGATATCTCGCGTTATCTTTTTTCTCTGGACTTAAATAATCCAGAATCCAAGCTCGAATAAATTACTAAAAATGAGATAAGTACTATTAACGTGCCACCAAGTTTCAAAGTATTTTTAGGTCCAAGTAAATCTGCAACGAACCCAATTAGTGGCCCACCCAGCGCCATTCCACCACTAAAGATGACTGTATAGATTCCAAGTATTTTCCCTCGAATTGCATAGGGCGAATGATTTTGAATCAAAGAATTTATGGCGATCGTAGTTAGAAGTGCAAACAATCCAGATAGCGCCAACATGGACGAATAAATAATTATATTCGGTGAGAACCCAGCACCTATCTGCCAAAGCCCAAATATGAGAGCAGTGCTAGCCAATTTTGTTATTGGCACTCGGGTGTTTCGATTAGCTGAGATTAAGCCGCCAAAAAGGGCACCCACAGCGATCGTAGAACTTAAAAGACCATAACCTGCGGCATCGAGTTTGAAGACATTTACTGCCATTAAAGCTGTAGTAATTGGAAAATTCAAACCAAATGATGCAACTGCCGCAATAATGACAAGTGCTTTTACGATTGCTTTATCGGCCCAAATAAACTTCGAGACCGCAATAAAACTTGTCGTGTCAGTCACTTTGTCTTTTGATGCCAGGCCATTACCACTCGTACTTCGTATTAATGCCGCAAAAAATATGTAACAGCTAGTGCTTGCCAGTAAAGCAGCAGGCACGCCTAAAGTATGAACAGTAATTCCTGCCAAGGTTGGGCCAATTATTCGAGCGAAGTTAAAATTAACCGAATTTAAGCTCACCGCATTAGGAACATTCGACTCTCCAACTAAATCTGACATGAGTGAGTGTCTGATTGGCATGTCAATGGAAGCAAATGTCCCCACTACTAATGCAAACGTGTAAACAATCAAAACATTATGCATATCTTTATAAACGAAAAATGCAAGAACTAATCCACTTATCGCAATGAAAGAAGAACATATGGACATGATCTTCTTTTTATCGTGCCTATCTCCTAGGCCGCCGCCATAAAAGCTAAAGAAAATGGCTGGTGCAAATTGAAGGCCCGTTATGATTCCCAGCGAAAGACCACTTCCGGTCAGCTGAATTATTAGCCAGTCTTGTGCTATTCGATTCATCCAGGTGCCCAGGTTCATCACAAGTGCGCCGATAGCGAAGCGCCGGTAATGCTGAAAGCTCCACGAGAGAAAAGTTCGCTTTAAACTTACTTTAAATGTGCCAGACCAAGCTTTTGGTGTTATTACTCCGTTAAATTTCATTGAGTAATATATTTAAAGATTATTTTGAATAATCTTTAATGAGCTCTGCTGCGATATCAGTAGTCCATCCGCGTTGGAAGTAATATGCACTCACGATCTCGGTTGGCTGAAAAGCTTCAAGTTCTTCATTACTTCCATCTTGGAAATTAACAAAACCCTCACCTTTCCATACATTTATAGTCGTGGCATTTCCCAAATTTAGGCCGAATAGTTGCTTGTTATCAGGCACATCAGGTGATGGTGATGGCAAATTTCGGTAAGTATAAATCCGATGCCCATATGAAGGAATTCCATCATCAGGTAATTTTTCAGTCAAAGTGATTCCCATATCCAAAATTCTGGTGCCGTAACGGTCCACTTGACCACGAAGTCTTGTACCAACTCCTAGTTTTGGTAATCCTGGATTTGCAGGTTGCAATTTTGTTTTCCAAACCTGTGCTTGTTTTTTCGCAAAACCCATGTAGTGACCAAAAACAACTGACCAGTCTTCGGTTACCCAGATGAATGCACTGAAGCGACCAGGAACGTCTGCATACTTAACATAAAAACCAACTAAGCCTTCGGTGTATTGCGTTCTTTGTGGTTCATCAAATTCCTGGCCAGGATGCGAAGCACTTACTTTCACCATCTCTGCAACGTATGCATAACCTAAACAATCATCAGTTAACGTAAGACCTTCAGGTAAATATGGGTTAACAACTTTTGGATCTACACGAAAGTTAACTTGAATTGCATCAGCACTAATGTGATGCGGAGGATTTTCAACCAATGAAGAAAGACCTTTGGGTGAAACTGGATTACCAAAACCAATAGGACCTGACATTTTGAAAACTCCTCATCTAAATAGATAGAAATTTAAATTTTAATATCTTGTGATACATTTCACCTGAAACTTTTACTTAGACATTGTAGACTTGAAAAAAGCTGAAGGTCAAGGGTTTTACATCAATGTTTCGCTATAACGAAACAAACAACTAGGTTGAAAGGGACCCAATGAATATTGATACACATTCACATTATTGGCCAAAAAGTTTCCTACAAGCGATGCATTCTGGGAATGATTTCTTTGGATGGAAGCCACAAAAGAGCGGCGACAAGCTAGCAATTTCACTGGGTGAAACAACTCTAACTTTTCCGGTACCTAAAGTTGATTTAGAAGACCTAGATGCTCGGTTCAAGCATCGCAATGCCTATCAGCCTATTTCAATGGAAGCACTTCAAATCGTTGGTTTTCTATGGTGTCAGCACCTAGACGAGGAAGATGCTGCCAAATACACATCACTGATTAATGATGAATTGAGCGAAGTCCAGGCTCAAAGACCAGATAGATACCGTGGAATGGGCCTACTTCCGATTCAGAGCGTCGCATTAGCTGAGCGCGAAATCAAAAGACTTAAAAATGAACTCGGAATAACTTCTCTTGCAATGCCAACATCATTTAGAGGGCAAAATTCTGACGAAGGCAATTTACTTAAGATTATTGAAATTGCTGCCAAAGAAGATATGTCAATGTCATTCCATGCAACTTATCTAAATCCGATAGGCATTGAACGTTATTCAAGATATTACTTTATGAATAGTTTTGGTGCGCCAGCCGAAACTTCGCTATCACTGATGTCGCTAATCTATTCTGGATTCTTCGACCGTTTCCCTGAATCACGAATCCAATTTATGCAAGGTGGTGGCTGTGTGCCATACAGCATTATGCGTTTCACCCAACGTTACTTAGAACGTGAAGACTGTCGCGTGATGGATAATCCACCTCATGAATATTTGAACAGAATTTATTTCGATTGCCTTACTCACGATGATCTATCTCTTCGTCTATTAATTGATAGAGCAGGCATTGACAAGATTATGTTGGGAACTGACTATCCATTTAAGAGCGATCATCCTGGTGGTGCCTCAAATTGGCTCAGATCAGGTGTCTTGAAAGAGCATGAAATCGAAATGGTTGCCTACAAGAACGCTGCTAAGTTCCTGAATTTACCAAAAGATCTAATCTCGTAATTATGGCGACAACACACATCGATTTCGTCGGTGATCGTGCTCCCACAAATACCGCTCTAATTGTCATCGATGTGCAACGCACTTTCACTGAAAGTTCTTTATTCGGTATTGCTTCTGCCCAAAGCGTGCTAGATAACATAAATGCAGCTGTCGATAGAGCTAGAGGGCTTGGCATTCCGGTTATTTGGGTTCTTTATCGAGTAAGAACTCAAGTTGGCCAAGGATTAACCAGTAAACGTTATGGAGTTCCAGATTTACACACGGGCGAAGGTACTGACCTAGATCCAAGACTTCATTTCATGGAAGAAGATGAGGTAATTGTTAAGCCTAGACAAAGTGCCTTTTATGCAACAGATCTTGAGTATTTACTGCGTAGCAAGGGAATTAAGTACCTTTGCTTTGCTGGAGTAACCACCAATGTATGCGTCTTGGCAACGGTAAAAGATGCCAGTGAGCGTGACTTTGCTGTTACGTTGCTAGAGGATTGCACTGCTTCGCTGCCAATTTTGCAAAATGATGAAGAGATCATGAGCGCAGATGAGGTTCAAAAAGCTGCTATCAACTTTTTACGCTGGGCTTACGGACCAGTTGGAAAATATAGTGAAGTATTTGATCAGATTGAGTCAAATAAGAGCAACGTAAAAGTTGAAAAAGATCAGAAATCTGCCCTAATTATTATTGATCTGCAAAACACTTTCACGCAACCAACTTCGCAATTTGGGGTTCAAGGCGCTGATGAATTGATTATCAAGACAAATAATTTGGCAGAGAAGGCACGTAAAGCAGGTGTGCCAGTAATTTGGGTAAAGCGACAAGATCGAATTTCTGCTGGTCCAGGTGTCACTGCAGGCAGGTATGGACGTAGTGGAATTCATAAAGCCGAAGGTGCGAAATTTGATACTCGGCTCGAGATCCACCCGCAAGATCTAATTTTAACTAAGCGTAGGCAGAGTTCCTTCTATTCAAGTGATCTAGAAATAGTTCTAAGAGGTCTCGAAATTACAAAGTTATACCTAGCCGGCGTAACTACCAATGTTTGTGTCCTGGGCACTGCAAAAGATGCCTCTGAAAGAGATATGGATGTAAATGTAGTTGTTGATGTGACTGCCTCGCTTCCTATCCTGGTAGATTCGAAAACCACCTTAGATTCATCTCAAACTCAGTATTCAGCAATCAATTTCATCTCCTGGGCTTATGGCAAGCTGGTAAATTCAGAAGAAATATTTAACTAGGAGCATGACTTTGTATAACTCACCACTAGGCGATCTACGCAGATCAATTGACGAAATAACTAGCTACCAAGAATTAGCATTATCCAAAATGGTGAAGTTGATTGCTCAGAATCATCCACATTATTCAAAGAAATTTCGTGAGCTGGGAATAGAAATTTCAGATATCTCTACCCTCGCAGCTTTAGAATCACTTCCGATCACCGAAAAAAGCGAACTTGTTCTAAATCCAGACAATTTCAGGCTTAAACCTGCTGCCGGGGCTGAAGATGAATATGTAATTTGGGACATTGTTTACTCAGCCGGTACCAGTTCTTCGCCAACACCGATCTACCAAACTAGTTATGACTTCCGAGGTATTTTGTTGGCCCAAATCCGTATGGCTGAAATTCGCGGTATGGACAATAGATCAAGAATTATGAATTTATATCCGATCACTACACATCCACACGGCGCCTGGTTGCGTGCCAACAATGCAGCCGCGGCATTAGGGGCATCTATTACAGCCGGTATGAGTGGAAGAGATTTTGGTTCATTCGAGTTAACTCGCAAATCAGCTGAAATAGTTAACTTAACTGTTGATACCAATCCAACTGTTTTGTGGGGCGTACCATCTTATATTCGTGAAGTTCTTAGCAAAGTTGCCAGTAGTGGCAAGAAATTACCAGAGCTAAATATGATTGCGGTAAGTGGTGAACCTTGTACTTCGGCTATGAGAAAATCTCTGACTGAGTTAGCCGAATCCGTATCTAATACAGCAGTTAAAGTCTCAGATAGTTTGGGAGCATCAGAGCTCCAATGTGGTTTAGTTGAGTGTGAATTCGGTAGCGGATTCCACAATCCAGCACCAGAACTATTTTTCCTCGAAGCCTTAGATCAAAATGGCAGACGAGTGGCCGAAGGCGAAATTGGCAGTTTAGCCATCACACATTTAGACCGTCGTGGAACTGTGCTTTTGCGATATCTACTCGGCGACAAAGTGCAGATAACTTATAAAAATTGTGAAGATTGTGGTCGCGGCGGAGGTCGCATAGTTGCACATAAAGGACGTGAAGGTCGCTTTACGAAAATTCGTGGAAATCTGGTTAACCTTGATGAACTTCTAAGGGTGCTGGCTGAAAATACTTCTATTTTAGAGTTCCAAATTGAAATTCATAAGCAATCAAAAACTGATTCGCTATCCCTAGATGAATTAACAATTCGAATCGTTCCTGGCCCATCTTGCAATACCTCTGATATTGCAGATCAAGTCTCAAAAGCGATCAAAATTAAGCCAGTGGTGGTGGTTGTAAGTAGAGAAGAAATTTGGGTAAATGAAAATAGCTTAAAAGCTACCCGAATAATTGATTCTCGAGACTATAGCTAGATTGGAAATTTAATGTCTGAAATCGTTAAATCTCAACAGATAATAGATACCCATTCCCACTATTGGCCTGAAGCTATGGTTTCAGCGCTGAAGTCTGGTGGATCTTGGCATGGTTGGGAATTAACTAAAACGGCCAAAGGCAAGCTTGCCGTAGCTCGTGGTAATTGGATAGCGCCATTTGAATTTGATGAATATGCAGGTGATATTGCTTTAAGACGCGAGAAAAGATTAGAACTCGAAAAGATTACAACTGAGCTATTGATGGTGCCTTCTTTTCTTTGGGGCTACGAGATGAGCCCAGTTGATGCAGCCGCCATGTGTCGAGATATAAATCGAGAAATGGCAGATGCAACTCGCAAAACAAACGGAACTGCAATTGGTCTTGGCGTAGTTCCTCTTCAAGATCCGGAATTGACCCGGATTGAAGTGGAATTTGCAGTTAAAGAACTTGGAATCACAGCATTTGCAATAGGTACAAGTGTGGCTAAAAAGTCCTTTGATGACCTTGAGGTTCGAAAGTCACTATCCCACTTATTCGATGCAGATCTGCCAGTTTTAATTCACGGTGTTTACTTTGACCGCATCGGCGCCGAACGTCTGCCAAATTACTATTTCGGAAATTCATTCTCAGTGCCGCTAGAAACAAGCGTTGCTCTGATGTCGCTAATTTTCTCAGGTCTGCCAGATGAGTATACAAATCTACGATTAGCCACTTCGCACGGAGGAGGCTGGATTCATTATGGCTTGGGCCGGTTTGAAATGAGACTTGCACATGGTCATGACCGTGGGCAGATGAAAAGTATGCCTTCTGAATATTTGAAGCGTTTTTACTATGACTGCCTAGTGCATGACCCAGATACTCTTGAATATTTAATTAAGAAGGTTGGCTCGTCTCAAATATTGATTGGTACTGACTTCCCGTTTGGCGGAGACATTATTGGCGGTTCAGCAAACTGGATCAATTCAATGGAATTTTTAACTGACTCTGAGAAGGTAGATATCTTCTATAAAAATGCCACACGGTTCCTAAAGTTATAAAGAACGTGCAACGGTTTTAAGATAGAAATTAAATAAATCTACCTAGATCTTTAGTCGGATCCAGAACGGCACTTAGTAATTTTTTCGTATACTCATGTTTCGGAGTAGTAAAAATAGCTTCTACAGTGCCGGTTTCAACAATTTTTCCGGACTCCATTACGGCAATATCGTCAGAGATAAAAGCCACAGTGCCTAGATCATGTCCAATAAATAAGTAAGTCAATTGAAACTTCTGCTGCAAGTCCTTCAATAAGTTTAAGATTTGAGCTTGGATTGAAAGATCTAACGAGGAAATCGGCTCATCTAAAATTATGAATTCGGGCTGTAAAGCTAGTGCTCGAGCGATGCTGACACGTTGTGCCTGACCACCAGATAATTGATGTGGATATCTAGTGGCATAGCTTGGTTCTAGCCCGACCATTACTAATAGCTCTTCTACTCTAGCTATTCTCTCTTTTTTGGTTCCAACTTTATGGACAACCAATGGTTCTGAAATCGACTTCAAGACCGTCATTTTAGGATTTAGCGACGAGAACGGATCTTGAAAGACAGTTTGAATTCGACGTCTAAATTTCTTTAATGATGCCCCTGAAAGAGATGCGATATCTGTGCCGTCAAATTTTATTGAACCAGCAGTAGGCGCCAATAGTTTTGCCAAAATAGATGCCACCGTAGATTTTCCAGATCCGGATTCACCTACTACTCCTAGAGTTTTGCCACGATAAATTGAGAAATTCACATGATCTGCAGCACGCAAGTTTGTGCGCGAGCCACGTGGACCAATTTTATAGTCCTTAATTAGATCTATAGCTTCGACTAAAGGAGCACCGACGTTACTCATTAATTTGCCTCCTCAGGATTATGACAGGCAAACGAATGCAGTGATCCGTTCTTATTCAATTCTATTTCTGGAACTACATCGCTACATTTTGCAATTGCTCTGGTGCAACGAGGATGGAATGCGCATCCCCCAGGAATTGTTGCTAGCGATGGCGGCGTTCCTGTAATCGTAACTAGTCGCTTAGAAGCGCCAGCACCAATTTTAGGCATCGAAGCAAGAAGAGCCTGAGTGTAAGGATGACGAGGAGATTGCAATACTTCTTTAGTATCGCCAATTTCGACTATACGGCCGCCATACATAATCGCAATCCGGTCTGCGATTGAGGCTGCAACGCCAATATTGTGCGTAATAAGAACTACTGCCATTTTTCGCTCATTGCGAAGTTTCTTAATGAGTTCAAGCACTGCAACTTGCACAGATGCATCAAGAGCTGTTGTTGGCTCATCTGCAATTAGCAAGGTAGGGCTAAGAGCGATTGCCATTGCAATTACTACGCGCTGACGTTGGCCGCCAGAGAGTTGGTGTGAAAATTGATTTGCTCTACGTTCAGGATCTGGAATCTGAACTGAATCCAGTAGTTTGACTGCTTCGGCCCAGGCTTCTGACTTTGACATACCTCTATGAACCGTAAATATTTCTGCAATCTGTGCTCCAACTTTGAAGCAAGGATCTAGAGAGGCAAGTGGATCTTGAAAAATTACGCCGATTTTCTCAGCTCTTAATTGACGTAGAGTCTCTTCGCTTCCGCCAAGAATCTCTTCACCTTCAAATTTAATGGATCCAGTTATTTCGGCTGTGCCTGGTAGCAAACCAGTTGCTGCGTGAACCGAAACAGATTTACCAGCACCAGATTCGCCAAGTATTACAAGTGTTTCTCCTTGGGATACTGACCAATTGGCTGAACGAATTGCATGGAGTTTTCCTTGAGTGGTATTAAAAAATACATCTAAATTGCTAACTTCAACAATTGGTTTTCCGTTGCTTTGAGACATACCCACCTAAATTTTCTTTGTCTGTGGATCGATTCGGTCGCTTAACCAATCACCGAAAACGTTCACGCAAAAAACGGTCAACATGATTGCAAACGCTGGGAATAATGCAATCCACCATGCATTTTCAAGGTAATTTCTGCCTTCACTTAGCATCGATCCCCACGTTGGAGTCGACAGAGGAACACCTAACCCTAAGTAGCTCATGGAACTCTCGGCAATAATGGTCTGAGCAACAATGAAAGTCCACACCACCATCATTGATCCAACTACATTTGGAACTATATGTTGAAAAACTAAACCAAAACCTGAGCGACCCGAAGATATTGCGGCTTTGTAAAACTCACTCTCTTTAACAATCAGCGCTTTGGCGTGAGCTAGGCGCGCAAATGGTGTCCAAAGCCAAATTACTAAAGTTGTAATAATTGTAGTTAAGCCAGAACCAACAATAGAAACAATTGCGATCGCAACAATTAAAAATGGAAACGCTGTTTGAATGTCAACAACTCGCAGAATAATTGCCTCTTGCCAACCTCTGAAGTAGGCCGCAATCAGCCCTAAAGCACCACCGATAATCATTGCAAGTGTGGCTGTAATGAGTCCAACTGCAAACGAAATCTTGCCACCGTGAATTAGGCGACTAAATACATCACGGCCTAGTTGATCGGTGCCAAAATAATAATTTAAATCACCAACTTTTGAAAATGGAGGCTTAAGTCGAGAAATCAAATCTTGATAACCGGGATCTTGAGCGACCCACAAATTTGCGGTAAAGCTCAAAATTGATGCTATCGCCAAAAGAAAAAGACAGATTGGGCCAGCTTGTAAGAAATAGCTTTTTTTGCCGTTAGGAGCGATTTTTGACGCAATCTTAGAACCTAAAAATAGGTTGCCTATTGCCATTTTAGGTTGCATTTTAATTTACCTTAGCCCTAATTCTTGGATCAATGTAAAGGTAAAGTAAATCGACTATTAGATTCAATAAAACTACCATTACAGCAATTGCAAAAACGCCTGCTTCAAGTAGCGGGTAATCTCTGGCTTTCACGGCATTAATCATTAGCGAACCGATACCTGGCCACGCAAATACCGCTTCAACAATTACTGCGCCACCCACAAATTTTCCTAAGTCAATTCCAATTAACGAAAGCATCGGTACTGAGATGTTTCTTAGAATATGTTTGAACCAAATTCGGGCATTTGTAAAACCTAATGATTTGCCAGTCCGAACGTAACCTCGATTTAATTCTTCGAGAAAATATGCACGGATTAGTCTGGTGTATCTGGCCATCAAAACAGCTGACAGTGCAACCGAAGGCATAATGATGCTTAAGCCCGCTTCGTTGCCAAAACTGGGTAACCATCTGAGCCAAACAGAGAAAACTAATATTAGGAAAATTCCGATAACAAAGGGTGGAATAGATTGCCCAAGCATGGAAATCGACATAACTGCCTTGCCTGAAAATGAATTGCGTTTAACGGCCGCATAGATTCCAGCTGGTACCGCAATGACAATGGCAAGTAAAAATGCTACAAAGCTCAAGTAAAGAGTATTTGGTAGTGCAGCCAAAATTAGCGGCATCGCAGGGAGCAAATAGGTATAGGACTCACCAAAATTTAGGGTGCACAAATTTTGTAAGAAAGATAAGTACTGCTCAAGGATCGATCTATCTAACCCCAGTGATTGCCTGATAGATGCAATGTTTTCAGCTGTTGCATCAGAGCCAGCTATCGCTAATGCAGGATCGCCACTCACTCTCACCAAAAAGAAAAGAAGAGTACCGATCCCGATTACTACAAGTATTAGTTGTAGTAATCGGGATCCTAGTATTCGGATCATGCTTTACTTACTTATTTCCGATGCTCACCAGGTCAATATTTCCACCTGCGTCGACTGTTAGACGCTCAAGCGCCTTATTGCCAGCCCAGATGTCAGGAGTATGAATACCCCAGAGAATTGGTGCATCTTCTTTAAGAATAGCTGCAGCCTTGCACAGACGAGAAGTTCTTGCTGTGCTCTTAACGTCTAGAGCTGCTGCTGCATTTATAGCAACGTCGTAGTTTCGGTTTGAGTAACCGATGTTGCTAGTTGGGTAACCTGTTGTGTATCGCTCCATCTGGACAAGTGCATCTAGATCTGGAGAAGAAGACATACGCCACGCAAATAGATCTTTTCGTGGAATAGCTCCGCGTAAGTAATACACATCAAGATACTTTGAGAACTCGAGAACTTCTACCTTAACTGAGTTCACTGCATCTAATTTTTCAAGCATTTGTGAAATCGCCTGAGCCATAAGAACATCGTTTGTGATGTAAGCAGTTGAACTTTGGAAAGTTAAGTTCAAAGACTTCTTAGGAATTCCAGCTGCCTTCATCAAATCGTTTGCTTTAGCCAAGTCATATGGGAAAGCAGTTACAGAGTTACAGAAGCCGGTTAGTCCCTTTGGAATCAATTGCGCTTCAGCCACTTGACCAAGACCGCCATTAATTCCATCAATTAGAGCCTGCTTATCAACAGCATAGTTAAATGCCTGACGAACTCGCTTATCGGAAAGAGCTCCGGATTTAGCCATCAAGCTCATGATGTAAGTCGCAGGTTCAACGATTGACTTGATGTCAAAGTTAGCTGATTTCAAGATAGAAATTGAATCTGTAGGCACCTTAGTAACTACATCAACGCCACCTGAACGCAGGGCTGCCATTCTTGAGGAATCCTCAGGAATAACTTTGAAAATAATCTTGGTAGCCGAAGGCTTAACGCGAAGCGAATAAGGGTTTGCTTCAAGTGTTAATTGAACGCCAGGTGTGAAGCTGGTTGCCTTGAATGGGCCGGTTCCAATTGGAGTCTTCCAGAATGTTACTGCGCCCTGTTCCGCAAATAGCTTAGGAGGCAAAATTGGAATAGTTGAAAGAGTTCTTGGAAGCAAATATCGAGGTGCTGAAGTTGTGATTTTTACTTGGTACTCAGATGCAACTTCAATTTTAGTTATATCTAAAACTTTTGCACGTAAGCCAGCGTTGTTCTTTGGGTTCATCACATAGTCAAGCGATGCTTTAACTGCATCTGCATTCATAGGTTCACCATTTGGGAACTCTTTACCCTTGATGATGTTGAACACCCAAACATCTGGGCGACCCTTTTCTTGGGCCCATGAGTCGGCAGCATTTGGCATCAAGATTGGAGTACCAGTTGATAAATCAACTCGAGTTAATCCTGAGTAAATTGCTGCGACTACATATGAACGTGGTGGAGCACTTGCTGCATACGCTTCAAGCGTTGCTGGAAGAGCACCAATTCCGATGGTGATTGTGCCGCCTGCACCACCGGTGAAATATTTAGTCCAAACTTTGGTTCCGTTGGAGTTAGTCGCGCACACTAGGGCATTTCCATTTACATAATCTTGCACAAGGAGTGTCGTACACTTTCCGCCAACAGTTGCTACAGTCGTTGCAGCTGAAGAAGGTGCAGCGTTAAACGCACCTACAACTGAAACTGCTAAACAAGAAGATAGAAAAACTCCAAGAAACTTATTTTTCATTTTCATATGTCGAGTCATTTACCCTAATCCCTTCGGAGCAACTATTGCTCCTAAATTGAATGACCTACCCCGGAGTTCCGAGATTCGAATGTTAAGAGGCCTGAGCGTGTGCGTCAAGGATTATTCCGACTAGTGGAATGGCTCAAAAACCTCTTTCGCGCTCAAAAAGTCCTTGCAATTGACCACCAGATCGCCAGTTCTCCAGATTGTTACAAAACTGATCAATCACTCTTTTTGAGCGCAAAGGTGATCCTCCAGCGATGTGAGGTGTAATTACCAAATCTTCACGATCATAAATTGTGGAATCGCCACTAATTGGCTCTACCTCGAGTACATCTAATCCCGCTGCCCGTATTTTGCCCTCATCAAGCAGCCGAAGTAGGTCGTAATGAACCACCAATCCCCCTCTGGAGACATTGATTAAAATCCCAGAATCCTTCATCTTTGACATCAGCTCGTAGTTAAACCAACCAACATTCGATGGAGTTAATGGCAGCATCAGGCAGATAACGTCACAACTGGAAATAACACTTTCAATTTGATCTGGGGAAATCAGCTGATCCAAAAACTCAGTTGAAATATCCAGGCTAATGTCGATGCCAATTATTTTCTTAAACTCAAAGCCACGTGCTCGCTTGGCAAATGCCTGGCCGGCAGATCCCATGCCAATAATTGCGACAACCTTGTCGGTGAATTCCCATTGCTTGCTACGAATTTCTTCGCGGTTTTCCCAACCTGGATTTCGAATTGAATCTGCCACTCCCCTGGTTATTGATAGCAGAAGAGCAAATGCATGTTCGGCCAGATGTGAACCAACCAAACCTCGGGCAGAAACTAATGAAATGGGACGTTCCCCAATAAAATCAACAATCTTATTAACGCCAGCACCAACAGACTGAACCCATTGCAATTCTTTTGGATCATCAAAGAATTCTTTACAAATATCTCCAAATATCACTTGTGCACGTTTACTTAGTTTGATCGCTTCAGCTTTGTCGCGGGTAAGAATTACTTCTAGTTCACCAGCACTCTTTTGAATCTGAATCAATTCATCATCTGTTACCGGAGAAATCAAATCTAGCGGATAAATCAAAATCAATTTTTACTCCCTAGATCAGCTTTGCAAAATCTTATTTGCTGCTTCGTTATTTAGCATCTCGCCAACTGCGTAGTCAGCGATAATCCGAGTGTATTCATGGATAGAAGTTGCACTAATCGTCTTATCCTCATGCTTGGCAGGCAGAGTTCCGCATAGATCGGTCAGGAATTTTACTTTTAAATCTCTGGCTACGGCATCAAAAGCTGTTGCCAATATACATACGTTAAAAGTAAACCCGCTAAGCCATACTTCTTTAACACCACTTTCACTTAGAACTATATCTAGATCTGTTGCATGAAAAGAGCTGTGTCTTGGTTTATAAATTAAATAGTCCTCTGGCATTATTTCAAGACGTTCATCTATCTCAGCCCATTCACCAAAAAATGCGGAGTTCATGCCTGCATATTTGGCCGAAGTGCGAACTCCTAGAGATAACTGTGGTCGAATCAATCTACTAACCCAGACAACAGGTAATTTCTTTATTCGAAATTGTGCAGCCATCGCATTAATACCTTCGATAATTTCAGTGGCACGCTCAACTTCGAAAGGAGCATTCTCTGCAGAGAATCGTCGAAGTGGATCAACCACCACAAGAGCTATTCCTTGCGAATTATCCATACGCCAATCATTGCTTTATAAGAAGTAGTTGTCTAGTCTTTATAAAAATATTTTCCCACAATATTGGAAGAGCGTTAGTGAGCATAAAATTAATATAGTCCTAGGAAATAAGATCTATGAACATTGATTCGCATTCAACTGATCTAATATTCGCGGAAGAAGCATTGGTTTGGGGTGACCCGAAAAATGTAAGGATGTTCCAAGAAAATTTGCTCAGGCAAAATTTGAAGAGGGTCGCGATTCAGCATCCGGTTTATTCCAAAGTCATTCGCGAGGACAAAATTGATATTAGTTCAATCTCAACTTTTGCTGACTTAAATAGGCTATTCCCAATCACCACAAAAGAAAGCTTTCTCTCTAATCCGCTTGATTATGTTTTAACTCCAGATTTAGAGAATCCCAAAGATTATCTAATTTGGGACATGACTTATACGGCTGGAACTAGTGGTGAACCTGCGCCCGTGTATCAAACAACATTTGATTTCAAAGCTCTCTTGTTCGCGCAAACAAGAATGGCTGGCCTTCGAGGCATGACTTCGAAAGATAAGATTTTTAATTTATATCCCCTTGCGCCATACCCACATGGCGGCTGGATTCGGCCGTCTCAAGCGGCAGCGGTTATTGGAGCTTCGGCCGTAGTTGGCATGTCCGGAAGTACCTCTTCAGTCTTTCCAATAATTAGAAGATTTGAAGAAGTTGTTGATTTAGTCGCAAGCTCAAATCCATCAGTACTTTGGGGTGTACCTAGTTACGTTTTAAAGATTCTTCGAGAACTTGAACGGAGAAATCTAAAAGTTCCAGATCTTCGATTGTTAAATGTGAGTGGCGAACCATGTGGCCCGCAATTGCGTAAGCACCTTAAAGAATCTGCTTCTAGTATTACCGAGAATGAAGTCTTTATCTCCGACAGTTTAGGTGCCACAGAATTACAGTTTTCCTTAGTCGAATGTCCAAGTGGAAATACTTTCCACAATCCGGTCCCCGAAATTGCCCATGTAAGTGCGGTTGATGAAAACGGTCAAGAAGTAGAAGATGGCCAAACAGGAAAACTACAAGTAACTCACTTAAACCGTCGAGGAACCGTATTAATAAAATACTTACTAGGCGACTTAGCTGATATGGACTTCAATCCCTGCCAAAGTTGCGGTTGGACAGGCGGAAGTATTGCCAAACATTTAGGACGTGAAGGTAAATTTCTAAAGGTTCGCGGGCAAATGGTTAATTCAAAACTGATTACAGAATGGCTTGAGACTTCTGAATTGATTCTTGACTACAAGGTAACAATTTCAAATGAAGCCACAACAGGTTTAGATAAAATCAGTATCGAGGTCGCGACTAAAGAAGGAAGCCTCTCTAGCGAGGATCAAGAAAGCTTAGTGAAACAGCTAAGTGATATCGCCGGTTTACGAGTAGAAGTATCAGAAACTCCATTTAAGTCAATCTGGATTCCAGAGGATGGAATGAAACCGAAACGGTTGCGAGATTTACGGGTAGACAACTAGTGTTAGCTGTAGAGTCGTTAGATAAAACAGAAAGCGGTGCAAAGTGATTATTGATGCAGTTTGCAACATGTTTACTCCTGAAATTTATCAATCACGGCCGGAATGGACCAGAAAATTTCACACCCAAAAAATGAAAGTAGCGGGTGCAGTTTTAGATGGCGTAACAATTAGCGATCATGTGGAAATGTTGAATCAGGCTGGTATCAGTCAGGCACTACTTATCGCGGCCAAATTGGGTCGACGAGGTTTAGAAGACTCATGGGAGTTAGATGCTGCGACCGTTGCCGAAGCTTGTTCGGCTGAGCCAGATGTGTTCAAGGGTCTCATTGGAATTAATCCTTTTGATAGCGTAAAAGGAACAAAAGAATTAGAAATATTTGTTAAGAATTACGGTTTTGTTGGCGCCCATCTTTATCCTCACTGGTTTGAAGAAGCACCAGACTCCCGAATCTATTACCCTTTTTACGCAAAATGCATTGAGCTGAACATCCCCATTCAAATGCAGGTTGGCCGCTGTCAACGTTATGCACTTGAGCGCCCTATGCGAAACGTGGGATTTCCGGCCGCGATAGATCGAGTAGCTTGTCATTTCCCAGAATTGAAACTCGTTGGAATTCACGTTGGATGGCCATGGACCGAAGAGATGATTTCAGTTGCCGATAAGCATGAAAATGTCTTTATAGGTATCGACGCTTATGCACCTAAATATTTAGGTGACTCATTAGTTAATTACATTAACTCTTGGGGAATGAAGAAAGTTATCTTCGGAACTGACTGGCCGGTAATTCCTTTTGACCGAGCAGTGAAAGAAACTAAGGAATTGAGCTTAAGTCAAGAAGCTATGGATCATCTCTTTTATTTGAACACACAGCGAATTTACGGATTGGTGTAGTCAATGAGCAATTTAATTATTGATGTAAGTGTCCACTTAAGTGACCAATCAGCAAAGGCTGCCCAAGCAGATTGGGATCGCCCGCTTCTAAACCGGGTCCACACAAAACACACTTTTGGATCAGATCCGATATCAGTTGATGAACAAATTAAGCATATGGATGCAGCTGGAATTACAGCTGCGCTATTAGTTGCCACAAAAGTTGGTCGCGCAGGCTTGAAAGGAAGTTGGCGTGTTGACCCAGAGGTTGTGCTCGCGGCAACGAAAAAATATCCCAAGCGCTTTTTCGGACTTGTAGGTATCGATCCTTTCACCGGAATGACTGGTGTTAAGGAACTTGAGAAGTATGTGGTCGATCATGGTTTTGTTGGCGCTCATGTAATTCCGCATTGGTTTGGCATGAGTCCTGATGACGAACGTCTTTTCCCGTTCTACGCCAAATGCCTCGAGCTTGATATACCAATTCAAATCCATATTGGCTCAGCTCTAATTCACACACCTTCACAACAACTGGTCAGCCTTGGAAGTCCTAATAGTCTTGATGAAATTGCATACACGATGCCATTTTTGAAGATGGTGGCCACAAATTCAGGTTGGCCATGGGTCGAGGAATTGGTATCAGCTTCTAACAAACATGAAAATATTTATGTTGTTGTCGATAAGCATCCAGTAGCTAACCTCGGATGGCCGTTGCTGAATTACATTCAGTCCTGGGGAACAAACCGAGTGCTTTTCGGAGCCGATTTTCCTTCTAGAAAATATGAAGAAGTACTGGCCGAGATCGATTCACTCAATCTTCCAGATAAAGCCAAGCCGAGATTATTCGCACAAAATGCGATAGATCTCTACAAATTACCTTTTTGAGTTTAACTTGTAGAGTTTTATTGCGTTCTCTGCCTCTAATTTCTTGGCAATAGCAGGGTCTAGGCCTAGAGCAGTCATTTCATTTCTAGCAACATCATAAGGAACAACTGGGAAATCAGTTCCGAATAAAACCTTGTCTTGCCCCCAAGTACTTAAGTAATCAACTAGTACTTGGCCCCACTTGCTAGGGGCGTGCCTATCAGTACCGATGTAAACATTCTTATGCTTGTCAGCCACAGAAATCATTTCTTCTGTCCATGGCCAGCCAACATGAATTCCAACAATTTTTAAGTCGGGAATATCGCACGCCAATTTGTCTATTGCAGATGGGCGATCGACACTTGGCATCCGCTGCTTTGGTTCGTATATTCGAGAATAGCCAATCTGAATCTGCACAGGAATATCGAGCTCGGCACATTTAGTGTAAAAAGGATAATAAATAGGATCATCAGGAGCTTTCTCAAACCAATGAGGATAAAGATGAGCACCAATAAAGCCGTGGTCTTTAACCATTCGTTCTAACTCACGGACTCCTTCCATAGAGTCATATGGGTTGATGCCATAAATAGCAGAGAAATTTTCTGGGTGATCTTGAACGACCTCAAGAATTTTATTAGGTGAGAGTGACCAAGATCCGGGCAAACCTTTGCGACCAAGTTGCGCAGAAATCAAAAATGCATGGCTGAAGTTATTTTCCAGAAGCATCTCAATCATAAGATCAACGGGAGTACCTTCAATTAAATGTCTAGGAAGTTTGTTTTTATTTGCATGGAAACTTTTTGTCCACTCAGGCCTTGAAGCAACGACTTCAGGCGTAAATAGGTTTGCAACAATGTCAATTCCACCTGATAGATTCAAAGTTGACTCCTATTCTTTTTTGATAAACCATAAAATACTTTACTCAAATTTACCCGTGTTGTTCTAGCCAGGAATTTGCAATATCTATTCTGCGTGCGTACCAAACCTGGCCTTTTTTCTCGGTATATTCAATAAATTCGCGTAGCGCACTAAGTCGCGCTGGTTGGCCAATTAATCGCGCATGTAGACCAATTGACATCATTCTTGGATTAGTTTCACCTTCACGCCAAAGTTCATCAAATGCCCGCTTTAAGTGATCTAGGAACCCGGCTGGATCAGCGTATCCAGGTGATGTTGCAAATCTGCCATCATTAAGCGTTAATGAATAGGGAACAATTAAATGTTTCTTTCCACTTACATTTGTGAAATACGGAAGATCATCGTTATACGCATCAGAATCGTAAACAAAGCCACCTTCTTCTACCAATAACTCTCGCGTATTTACTGATGCGCTATAACGGCTATACCAACCTTGTGGTCGCTGACCACAAGCTTTTTCAATAGTGGCAATTGCCAACTTAATCTGTTCACGTTCCTCTTCGCGCGAAAACTCCCACATTCGATCCCATCGGTAACCATGCCCCGCTGGTTCATGCTTTTTCTCGCGCACGTAATCGGCAAACTCGCTATGACGTTCTAGCGCTTGTGCCGTAGTGAACAAAGTGATTGGTATTTTATGTTCATCAATTAAGCGGGCTAAGCGCCAGATACCAACTCTTGAACCGTATTCAAAAACAGATTCAGCAGCGAGATCTCTAACCTCAGGTCCAGTTGAAGCTGGAGTTTCTAATAAACCTTGTGGGTTCTTAAAGTCGCCATTGAAGAACGAAAGTTCCGAACCTTCTTCCCAATTCAAAACAATGCTTATGGCCACGCGCGCGCCATTAGGCCAAGTGACAGCAGGTACATTTTTACCGTAACCGACCATGTCTCGGTCTGGACCGCCTACTAATCCTTGAGTATTGGCATTGCCCTGGTTCGGGGTATTTTTCATGGGCCGGTATAAACCACTTTGCCTTTGTCTACTAGCAAGATGCCATCGACATGAATTGTTGGTTTCATCATCAAGAGATCAAGGTGGATATCAGCTTGCACAGGGCCACCTACAACGGAGTTTCCTAGCGCAAAGTGTGATGTTCCAAGTGCTTTCTTATCTTCAGTGACATTTCCACTAAAGCCTGAATTTGGATTAGTTCCGATAGATAGTTCACCTAAATTATCGCCATTTTTAATTGGAGCGATGATTCTCTTTAGCTCTTCAGCTTGTGCGCCACCAGTAATTTCAACTGCGCGGCCTTTTTCGAATCGAACTGAAATAGGTTCAAGCAAACGTCCCAACATATGCGCTGAGCCATCGGCGACCAGGATTCCTTCTCCTG
Source organism: Actinomycetota bacterium (assembly GCA_947463725.1). Taxonomy (GTDB): domain Bacteria; phylum Actinomycetota; class Actinomycetes; order Nanopelagicales; family Nanopelagicaceae; genus Planktophila. Next base: position 80,049 of record CANHRM010000001.1, read on the forward strand.
TACCCGGTACTGGACACTGCCAAGACTCACCACTTGGGAAACCAGACACTTGCCCAGGTTCTCTAGCAAATGAAGCGCCACAACCTGCTACAACACCTTCAATTGACGCAGTGAAGTCTGAACCAGCATCGCTAGTAACTCTAATTGTTTTTCCAGAAGTCATAATGTCTGAAAGTGGTTTTGTAATTTTATAAACTTCATCATAATCAGCCAAACTTGAACCAGTCATCAATAATTCTGATGTCATTCCAGTCATAACGATTCCACGTGCGCCATTTTCTTTTAGCGCGCGACCGAATTCTTCAGTGAAACCCAAACCAGTTGAAGTTGGTGAAATTATTACGTCAGCACCTAATAACGCTTGAGCCATAATTCGAGTTGCTGGTGCGCCGGCCATAACACGGCGAGGCATAACAACGACAGTTGCTTCAGCACCAACTGCTCGAGCGGCAGCGGTAAGTGCTTGCACAATTGCAAAATCTGAATCGTCATCTGCTGCAATCAAAACTTGCTCGTTAGGTCTTACTGCTAAAGATTGTTCTACAACTGCTTTTGCTGCCTTAGCTAATTTAATTGATGTCCAGTCCATTGCGTTCCGTCCATTCCATTTTGAATTGAGAAAAGTATGGCACAATCGCAACTGACTAGGTAGGCTCGTGACAGTAATTTTCTGATGAAAGGAAACACTTTGATTCCTGCAATTGATATGCATGCCCATTTTTGGCCAAAGCGTTTCTTAGAAAGCATGCAAAATGGAACAGAGTGGTTTGGCTGGAAAAAAATCGGTAACGTTGAGGCTAAAACAATTTTCCAGGTGGGCAATGATGTACTCACTTTCAAATTGCCCAAATCGGATTTAATTGATCCGGCCGCTAGAACTAATACCAGAATCACAACTCAAGGTGTCACCTTAGAAGCGCCAATGGTTGTTGGTTTTTTATGGAATTACCATCTAGATTACGATGATTCCATCGCGTTTTGCCGCGAAGTCAATGAAGAATTAGCTGAAGTTCAGCATGCTTATCCAAATAATTATCATGGTCTGGCTTTATTGCCGGCGCAAAATAAGAAGGCTGCTTTACAGGAATTGCGCTACGCAGTCGACACATTGGGTTTAACTTCATTTGCCATGGCCTCGCATGTAAATGGCCAAAATCTAGATGAAAAAGAGTTAATTGAAATTATTGAAGAGATCGCCAAGGAAAAATTGAGTCTCTCTATCCACCCTGAGTTTTTCAATAAAATTGGCGATAAAGACAGATTAATGCGACATTACTTTAAGAGTTCAATTGGTGCGCCAGCCGAAACTTCAATTGCCATGCTTTCCCTTATCTATTCTGGGATTTTTGACCGCTATCCAGATTTCAAGGTTTCCTTTACTCAAGGAGGAGGATTTGCTCCTTACTCCATTGGAAGAAATGGCGTTAGGTGGGGGCTGGACGCAGTTGAAAGCAGGGCCACAAAACTAAGTCCCGAAAAGTACTTAAAGAATTGCTATGTGGATTGCTTAGTTCATGATGACTTATCGTTTGCATTTTTACTTGAAAGAATGGGTCATAAGAATATTTTGATTGGCACCGACTATCCATTCGACTGGGATCACCCAGGTGGTTCTGCTAACTGGATTCGCGGGATGGAACATTTAAGTCTTGATGTCAGAAAAGACTTGCTCTGGAATACAGCTGCTAAGTTTCTAGGAACCAAAGTACCCTACCAAGAGATATCAGTGTGAAGATGACCAGTTATCCAGCAAATACTGCTCCCCGGACATTTTCACCTAATTCCGCTGAAGTTATTGAGATTTCTAAAATAATTGAAAAACTATCAAACAAAGTTCATGATCTTTCTTTGGTGGTAAACGGCAAGAAAGTAACTGGCGCAGGGAATAAAATTCCGGTATTTCTTCCTCATCGTAAAGCAGATCAATATGCCTTAGTTTCCCTGCCTAGCGAGAAACAGATTCGCGAAGCCCTCGAAAATTCTTTAAAAGTTAGTACCGAGTGGGCAAAAACCAGCACGACAGAGCGCGCTGCAATCTTTAATAAAGTAGCAGACCTGATCGAATTCAAATATAAGGATTTACTTGTTGCCGCGACAATGGTTGGACAGTCAAAAACAGTATTTCAGGGAGAGATTGATGCTGCTTCTGGGCTAATTGATGCAATTAGATTTAATTCAAAATTCGCACTTGATATAGAGCAGATGCAGCCGCCAGATAGCGAAGTTACCAACATTGTTTTGGACTACCGCCCTCTAGAAGGTTTTGTCTATGCAATAACTCCATTTAATTTCACAACTACTTCGGCAATTTTATCTTCAGCTCCGGCATTAATGGGAAATGTAGTTATCTGGAAACCGTCTATAACCGCAATGCTTCCTGCCCAAATACTTATGGACATCTACCAAGAGGCTGGTTTGCCAGATGGAGTCATTAATTTAATTCCAGGCTACGGTCCTGAAGTTAGTGAAATACTTTTGGCAGATGAAAATCTGGCCGGGATTTACTTCACCGGATCTACCAAAGTATTTAGACAGCTTTGGCGAGAAGTTGGAAACAAACTAGACAGCTATCGAAACTTTCCAAGAATAGTTGGCGAAACGGGTGGAAAAGGTTTCATCGTGGCACATTCAAGTGCTGATCGAGATCGCCTAATCTCTGGATTAATCCGAAGTGCTTATGAATATCAGGGACAAAAGTGCTCTGCTTGTTCAAGAGCTTATATCTCAAGATCAGTTTGGGATGACATTAAAGATAAACTGGCCGCTGAGATAAATAGCCTTAAATACGGGCAGATTGATAATTTTAAGAACTTCATGGGCGCTGTTATAGATCAGACTTCATACACCCGTCTTTCCGAAGTCTTACGTAGCATTGCTGCTGATCCTGAAATTGAAATCTTGGCCGGCGGTAAAGCTAATGATGAAATTGGATACTTTATTGAGCCGACATTAATAGTTTCTAATAACCCTAATAATAAGGTGTTCTCAAATGAATACTTCGGTCCAATCTTGGCTATTCACGTGTTCCCTGATGATAAATACGAAGATATCTTAGGGATTATTGAGCAAACCTCGCCTTACGCTCTGACTGGTTCGATATTTTCTGAGAACGAAGTTGTAATCGAAAGTTCACTCGATAAATTACGTAATGCCGCAGGTAGCATGAATGTAAATGACAAACCAACAGGTGCCGTTATGGGCAAACATCCATTTGGTGGATCGCGCGCATCAGGAACCAACGATAAAGCTGGTTCGCTGCAGGGGCTACTTAGATGGACTAGTCCTAGAGTTATTAGAACCGTTTCGAATTCAACTACGGATATTCTTCACTTACATCAACTGTAGAAAATCTGTAATACCCGCAGTTAGTTACTGATTACAACTTTATTTGAGGTTTAGTCTGCCTGCTGAGCTTAGTTTTTGGCCTTTATTCGGAATGTAACCCATACGCTTTGATAGTCGTGCTGCAGAGTTAAGCAGCAATGGGACACATTGCGAAAGCTCAGATTTAAAGCGATCTGCTGGCCCACAAACACTAATTACTGCTATCGGTGTACCGGATCGATCAAAAATTGGTGCAGCAACTGAGGCAGAACCTTCTTGACGCTCGCCAACTGATTGCGAGTACCCACGAGTTCGAATCTGCCGTAATTCGTAAATGATTTTTGCTGGATCAGTTGGTGTATTGGGAGTTACTGCTTTTAATTTTCGTTTTAGATATTGCAAAATTTCAGTCTCTGGCGTCCAAGCTAAGAAAGCTTTTGAAGAGCTACCGGCATGCAGTGGATGAGTAATTCCCATCGCAACTGACATAACAATCTCTCGATTTGGAATAACCTGATCGACATAAAGCCGCTCGAACCCAGAACGTATCGAAAGAGTAGCTGTCTCGTTTGTCGCGCGTGATAAGGAAGCCAGCTCAGGAGCAGCAAGTGATCTGATATCTAATTGCGCTAAACAAGTTAAGCCAAGAGCAAGTGATGAAGTGCCGAGTGTGTAGCGGCGAGATTCTTCAATTAAATCAATGAAGCCACGACTACGTAGGGATGCCAGTATTCGGTGCACGGCGGCTTTCGACAAACCTAAATTGCGAGCGATCTCAGTAATACCTAAATTCGGTTCACCACATTGTGAAAATAGAAGCAAAACATCGGCAGCACGTTCGACCGTGGCAATTCGTTGTGATTTACTCTCAACAGTCATTAGTTAGACCTTTCCAAATCCAGTATTAACAGGTGTGCATGTGGCTAGTCGACTAGTACTAAGGCCGCGCCAAACATTCTGATTTGTTAAGTAAAAATCATTCGTAAAACAAATCAACTTGGACACCTCCTGTCGTAAATGGAATTGCGTTCCGCAGAACGTAACACCATAGAATGGAATTTGGAAGGGGAAACTCTTGTTTAACGCCCCACATTTCGGGTATTGTGAAGTAACAATGTTTCACTAGGTGGAACGTAAGCTATTGGTGAAAGGTGCAGAAATGGCTACATACGATCTGCTTATAAAGAATGTAAAAGTAGTCAATCACGATGGTGAATCTGCATCGCCTCAGGACATCGCTGTAACCAATGGCGTCGTAACATTAATCGGCACTGGATTAGATGAAAGCAATGCAAAGAAAGTCGTCGATGGCACTGGCCGGGTTGCATATCCAGGAGCAGTTGATGCGCACCAGCATTGGGGTATCTATAACCCACTTGATCAAGACACAGTTTCGGAAAGTAAAGCATCGGCCCAAGGTGGCGTGACAACTGCGATTACTTATATGCGCACTGGTCAGTATTACTTAAACAAAGGTGGAAGTTATTTAGATTTCTTTCCCGAAGTGTTAGCGCTTAGCGAAAATCGAGCTCACGTTGATTATGGCTTCCATTTAGCACCAATGACTAATCAACACATTGCCGAGATACCAGAAATCATTTCGCAGTTTGGTGTCAGCTCATTCAAGATTTTTATGTTCTACGGCAACCATGGCTTACATGGTCGATCAAATGAACAATCTTCATTCCTAATGACTCCGCCAGATGAGCGCTACGACATTGCTCACTTTGAGTTTGTAATGCGCGGGATACAAGCTGCACGTGAGAAATTTGGCAGCAAAGCTGATGCAATCTCACTTAGTTTGCACTGTGAGACTGGCGAAATTATGAGTGCGTACACCAAACTAGTTGAAGATGAAGGCAAATACAGCGGCCTCGAGGCCTACCACTATTCGCGTCCACCGCACTCTGAAGGTTTAGCAATCACAATTGCTTCCTACCTGGCATATGAGACTGAACTACCAAATATAAATCTGCTGCATTTAACTTCACGGAAAGCTGTCGAAGCGGCAATGCTTATGCAAAAAACATTCCCGCACATCAATTTCCGTCGCGAAGTCACTGTTGGACACTTGCTTGCTGATATTGAAAACACGAAAGGTGTTGGCGGTAAAGTTAACCCACCACTACGCCCTCGCGCTGATGTAGAGACTCTTTGGACGCATCTAAAGGCTGGAAATATCGACTGGGTGGTCAGTGATCATGCTTGTTGCAAAGAAGAACTCAAATTTGGAAACCCTAAGGATGATGTCTTTTTAGCAAAATCAGGTTTCGGTGGCGCCGAGTATCTATTGCCAGGAATGGTCACTGAAGGTTTGCAACGTGGTTTAACTCGGCCGGAGATTGCCAAGCTGACTTCACATACACCGGCTCAGCGTTATGGTCTAAAAAATAAGGGATCCCTTGCTGTCGGCTTTGATGCTGATATCGCTTTGATTGATGAAAATGTAAATTACGTGGTGCGCGCGGCAGACTCTGAATCAACCCAAGGTCACACACCATTTGAAGGTTTCACTTTGACCGCCAAAGTTACCGACACCTTTGTTCGTGGTAACCATGTTCTAGAAAATGGAAAGATTGTTGGCTCTGCCATCGGGAAATATCAGTTCCGAGCATGAGTGCATTAAAAGGAATTCGCGTTCTAGATGCCGCAACATTATTTGCTGGGCCAATGGCGGCAACGATGTTGGCAGATTTTGGCGCTGAAGTAATTAAGATTGAGCATCCGACTAAAGGTGACCCGGTTCGTTTACACGGTCATTCCAAAGACGGTATCCCCCTTTGGTGGACGATGTTGGCCCGCAATAAAAAAACACTTGCACTCGACTTAGGCAAACCTGCAGGTAGTGAAGTTCTTAAAGAACTAATCAAACAATCAGATGTATTCATTGAAAATTTTCGTCCCGGAACTTTAGAACGCTGGGGTATCGGTCCCGATGTTTTATTGGCGATTAATCCAAAGCTAGTTATTGCTCGCGTAACTGGCTTCGGACAATTTGGACCTTATGCAGGTCGAGCTGGCTTTGGCACCTTGGCTGAATCAATGAGTGGTTTTGCAGCTATGACCGGTGAAGTTAATGGCCCACCTACATTGCCACCTTTTGGATTAGCAGATGGAATTGCAGCACTTGCTACCTCGCAAGCTGTTTTAACTGCTTTAACAGCACGTGATAATCCGCAAAGTGAAGCTTTTGGCAAGGGACAAGTAATTGATTTAGCGATTATCGAACCAATCTTGGCAATCTTGGGGCCTCAACCAACTGTTTACGATCAACTCGGAATCGTGCAACCAAGATCAGGAAATCGTTCCGTTAACAACGCACCGCGCAATACCTATAAGACTAAAGACGGTAAGTGGGTAGCAATTTCAACTTCAGCACAATCTATTGCTGAACGTTTAATGCATTTAGTAGGTCATCCAGAAGTAATCGCTGAACCATGGTTTGCCTCCGGTGGCGAGCGCGCAAAGCATGCCGATTTACTAGACGGCTTTGTATCAACTTGGATTGCTGAGCGAGATACGGCCGAAGTCGTGCGAGCTTTTGAAGAAGCTGAAGCTGCTGTTGCCCAGATCTACGATATCCGCGACATCATGGCTGATAAACAGTTCCAGGCTCTAGACACCATTACTACAGTCGAAGATCCAAATTTGGGTCCAGTGCGGATGCAGAATGTTCTTTATAGATTAAGCGAAACACCAGGTGAAATTCACTGGACTGGACGTGCCAAAGGGCAAGATACACATGAGATTTTGGCGCAAACACTTGGTTTATCAGAAAGTAAAATTTCTGAACTTGAGGCTGCGGGAATAATCTCCCAAAGCGCCACTGAGGGAAAGTGAAGATATGACCAAGATCTGGGATCAACTCGCTAACGCAAAAGTAATCGATCTTTCACAACCAATGTTTCGAGGCATGCCGCAATCACCAAATCACACTCCTTATCGCATGGTGCTTGACCGCAGACATGGCGATGTAGTTTCAGCAGCTGGTGGCTCTGCATCAAATGACATCATTGTTACTGGCACTCACGCCGGTACTCATATTGATGCTCTTGCACATGTATCTTTCCAAGGAAAACTATTTGGTGGTATTGATGCCCAATCCGTAATGAGTCACATGGGCTTTAGCAAATATGGAATTGAAACTGTGAAGCCATTCCTCTGTCGTGGCGTGTTTTTGAATGTGGCCAAAGCCCTTAATAAAGAGGTTTTAGGACCTGATTACGAGATTACAGTTGCAGATCTCGAAGCCGCTCAGAAACTAGCTGGTCTTGAAATTAACGAAGGCGATGTTGTTCTTATCGGTACTGGTTGGTCAAAGAATTGGCAAGATAAAGAGCTATACCAAGGTCAATCCTTAGGCACACCGGGCATCGGCGAATCAGCTGCTAAATGGCTAGCTGCAAAGAAACCGCGAGCCTGCGGTGGCGAAACAATTGCATTCGAACATATTCCAGCTGGTGCTGGTCACCGCGAACTTCCAGTACATCGAACTTTCTTGGTTGAATATGGAATTCACATTATTGAAACCATGAAGCTAGATGAGCTTGCCGATACCGGTGTAAGTGAATTCTTATTTGTACTCACTCCACTAAATCTACAAGGTGCAACTGGCTCACCAACTCGCCCACTGGCTGTATTGGTTTAATAACTCACATGAGCAGCGAGAAAACTCACGTTCAGCTTTTGGCTGAGTTTGCTGCTAATACCAAAGTTTTATCTTCAACTATTGCCGCAGATGCTAGAGAAAGAATTCTAGATGTACTCGGAAATAGTTTGGCCGGTCGTGCTGAATCACTAAATGAATCAGAACCTGACCGCGCTGTCGAAAGAGTTGTCGCAGCATGGGGCGGCACCCCAACTTCTAGCGTAATTGGCTCAGAACTTAAATTACCTTCAGCAAGTGCTGCGCTAATTAATGGCACTTTGGCTCATATCCTCGATTTTGACGATACACATTTGCCGTCGGTGCTTCATCCTTCAGCATCCATTGTTCCCACAGCGCTTGCAGTTGCAGAAGAAGTTAACGCATCACCTGATCAAATTCTTCGCTCAGTTGCTATTGGTATCGAAATAACTAATCGACTTGGTATGGCTTCATATATCCCAAGTGCGGGTAATTCTATCTTTTTTGAAAAAGGCTTTCACGCCACTTCGATCTGCGGAACTATCGGAGCATCAGTTACAGCTGCAATTTTGTATGGCTTAGATGCTGAAAAAATAGCTCATGCCATGGGTATTGCAGCGAGTATGGGTGCCGGAATTATTGAGGCTAATCGCACCGGTGGCACAGTTAAAAGAATTCATTGTGGTTGGGCAGCACATGGCGGTGTCGTTGCTGCGAGCATGGCTCGTGAAGGAATCACTGGTCCCCCAACTGTTCTCGAAGGTCGCTTTGGTTTCTTTAATGCATATCTTGATGGGCAATACGATCCCCAATCACTTCTTGATGGCTTAGGTGAGCGCTGGGAACTATTAAAAACTGCATATAAGCCATATCCGACAAATCATTTCACCCACCCCGGTATTGATTGCGCACTTGCGCTACGCGCTAAAGGAATCAAGGCAGCAGATGTTGAAAGTATTGAGCTCGGTGTTGCAGCACCAGTCATTAGAACTATTGGCGAACCCCGCGAGGAAAAGATTCATCCAAAATCTGGCTACCACGGAAAATTCTCAGCACCATATACGTTAGCAACTGCATTTCTGGGTGGCGGCGGATTAGGTGTCTACCTTGATGATTTCTCCGAAAGCAATTGGGATCAACCTGAACGCTTAGCACTTGCGGCCAAGGTGACCGTGGTTGCCGATGACCAAGCAACAGAAATATTCCCGAATGCTTTTGCTGCGGTTTTAAATGTTAAAACCAAGGATGGCAAGACTCATACTCACAGAGTTGCTGCAAGTTTAGGAAGCAAGGAAGCACCGCTAACAAAAGCGCAAATCATGGAGAAATTTACTTTAAATGCTTCCCGCTATCTGGAATCAGATGCCGTTGGAAAGGTTTCCAAATTTGTTAATTTTGAAAATCAAGGTGATTTATCTGCCTTAATGCTGCTCCTTGCTAGCAAGAGCGCATAACCTTTTCTAAATCTAAACTAAATTCAAATAGACCCAGAGATAATTAGTTTCTAATTCCTAAAGTTCGGCGGGCGATTTTCGCAACCGCTTCATCGATCATGCGCCCCTGTGCATCAAGTGCTACGCCGCCGCCAGCTGCAACCAAGCGATCGAGAATATCTTGCGCAGCATTAACTTCTTCATCGCTGAGTGTGAAAATTTCGTTTGCAATCGTGATTTGATCAGGGTGGATGCACGCACGCCCAAAATAACCCCACTCTTTGAATTCTTGTGAGCTCTTTCGAAAAGCATCTAAATCCTTGAAATTTGTTAATACGGCTGCAACTGGTGGATTAATTCCGGCTGCTGCGCTGGCAAATACCATCGCGCTACGAGCATATTGAATAGTCGTCACACCTGCTTCACCAGAAGTTCCTAGATCTGCGCGTAAATCTGCTTCTCCTAGTTGCAAGCGGCTAACTCGAGGACCATTAGCAATATCTTGAGCATTTAACACCCCGGCAGCCGATTCAATCAGAGCCGATACTTCAAGTGGTGTCGTTATGTTTCGTGATTTTTCTAGTCGAGTCAGAAGCAAGTCAAGATTTGTAACGTCAGCTAATTTATTAGCTTTCGCTAAAACGATTCCTCGACAATTTTTATGCACAGATGCTTCTAAATCAGATTCGAGTAGTTCTTTCTCTGGATTTACTCGCACCCAAATTTCAGTGGTTACATCTACTTCATTTAGGAAGGAAACTAAGTTTTTTCGAGCAGCATCTTTATCGGCCGGTGATACGCCATCTTCTAGATCAACAATTAGCGCATCTGCTCCGCGGCTAAGAGATTTTAGTAATCGACTTGAATCATTGGCTGGGACATAGAGATGGCTGCGTGCTCTCATAATAGGTGTGGTGATTTTCTGCAAATAGATGCGGCCTTATCTAAGGATTTTGAATTAGAAGTAGCCTGCTTGCTCATAGAAAAACAATAACACAATCGACTTTTTATTATCAGCTAGTACAGGCTTTTCCGTCGCCATCGCCATCTAATTTATGCGGGTCCTTACCAATTACTGTAACTGGTGCCAAACCAAGTGCTTTTATATCGCTGCAATTCAAATCTGGTGGATAGAGCGGAATGCATCCGGCATAGTTCGGATCACAGCCCGTTTCAGCACTTGGCGCAGTTACAGGCGAATTTACCGGAGTAGCAACCGGAGTTCCGACCGCCTTGTATGTAGTAACAGCTTTAGTTGGCACGAGTTGCGTACCTGGACAATCTTTCCATAACCCTACTTTGTACAACTTGGCATCTTGTGCCGCTTTCAACATAACTGCGGAATAAATCCCTTTTTCACCTTGATAGAAATATGGAGCGGCTGCACCGATTTTTACCATTTCGAGATTCACATTTATTTTTCCAACAAAGATATATCGAAGAGCGCGACCATAGCGATCATAGGAAGCTGAAGCAGGATCTGCTTTTAACGTAACAGTTCCCTTTTTCGCCAATAAATTCACAAGTGCGGCTTTAGATTCCTTGGCATAGCATTCATCTTCAGCAAGTTCTGGGGCATCAATTTGTAATAACCGAATCTTCAACCCATCGGCCATAGTTACGGTATCGCCATCATATATTTTTGCAATTTTTAGAGCGCCGTGGGCTGGAAATACGGAAATTACGAGTAACGCGGAAATAGCTAATGCATATCTAGATTTTTGCATCTGATTAATTATTTACGAGCTAAGCGCCAGTGATACAGATAAAGTGGACCAGCAATAATTAATGTAGTAACTGCATCAATCATGCTTTTAATTGCTTGACGTTGATTCTGATCTTCAAGTTGAGCTGCAATTGCAGCGGAATTAACTTTTGGAGCTGGATTATAAGGATCCACATATGCTGGATCTGGGTAGGCAACATTGACGCCACTTCTGATGAATGAAACTAAAGAAAATAGGCAGACCATTAGAGTGATCAAGCAAACTGCGTATAGATATAGTGAACGCCAATCAATTCTTGATTGTTGATATATCGGTTGAATCAATTGGGCTTTAGCAGGGGCCTTGGCTACTGCTTTTTTGACTGCCGGAGATTTCTTTGTGGTTGCCATTCTCGAATTATGCTCTTGAAATCAGAGAATCAGCCATATAACTAAGCAATTCGCCTCTATTCTTTTCACATGAGCGCAATCAAGCAGGTATTTCTCGCAATTCATATCCTCGCAGTTCTCGGTGGCCTGGTGCTGCTTCTAATTCAACTACCAAAGCCAAAGAAAGTAATTCATGTTGGTTTCCTGCATTCGATGCTCACAGCTTTGGTTGCTGGATTAGCATTAGTGGGAATTGATACTTCGCTACATGCTTCTGATCCAGTTAAATATGAGGCACTAGATCATGGAAAGATAGGGATTAAGTTTCTGGTCCTTCTGGTCATCTTGGCTCTTACGATTAAGAACAAAAATAAGTCTGAAGTCTCAACTAGCGTGTGGGCTGGGCTACTGGCACTTACGTTGGCTAATGTTTTTATAGCCACATCGCTTTAAATCACCTAGAATTGCCCAATGGCTGCAAAGAGTACCTCCCGAAACGTTGAAGTAACTATTGATTTAGTTGCCGATACTGCCGGAGTTAGCCGTGCAACTGTTTCACGCGTGATCAATGGCAGCGCAAAGGTTTCACCTGAAACCGAAAAGGCTGTACGTAAAGCCATTAAAAAGTATAACTTTGTTCCAAATACCACAGCTCGCAGACTTGCTGGTGGAAGAAGCGGACTAGTAGCACTCGTGCTCGAAGAGTCCAGTGAAGAATTTTTCTTAAATCCATTCTGGGGCTTAGTCGTTCAAGGATTTACAACAGCTATTTCAGATGCCGGTATGCAACCACTTCTTCTTATTCGCCCCAAAACTGGTAGCGAAGACTCGCTCTTTGAATCTTTACGAAAAGCTCAAGTTGATGGAATTGCTATGTTCAGCTGGCACCGTTCGGTAAAGAGTTTCGAACGCTTGCTTCCAAAAGGTGTGCCGGTAGTTTTTGGTGGCGACTTGGGTGGTTCAGACAAATTCCCTTACGTCGACGTCGATAACGTCCAAGGTGGCTACCTGGCCACTAAACACTTGATTTCCCAAGGTTGCAAGAAGATTGTGGTTATAACTGGTGACTTAAAGCTGCAATCTGGTCGCGATAGGTATGAAGGTTTTGAAAAAGCCATGTCAGAGGCGGGGCGTGAAATTTCACCTGTTTCTGTTTTGACAGGTGACTATTCAACTTCAAAGTCAGAAGAAGTGGTTCGGGAATTTCTAAAGAAAAAAATACCTTTCGATGGAATTTTTGCAGGAAATGACTTAAGCGCGCTCGGTGCGATAAATGTTTTGCTGCAAAATAAAATCGCAGTCCCAAAGCAAGTAAAGGTAATTGGTTTTGACAATTCACCAGTTGCTACCCGCTCGGTGCCAGCGCTTTCGAGTATTCATCAGCCAACTCGTGAATTAGGTGCTGAGGTAGCAAACATGTTGGTCGCAGCGTTAAGTGGTTCTGACGTTACTAAGAAAATGTTGCCGGTAAAGCTAGTAGCCAGAGAGTCAACTGCTAAAAGCTAGTCAGCGCTATTGGCCGTAATAATTTGTTTGTATTTTTTGGCACTTAGCTTCGGAGTTCTTACTAAGGTTTTGTAGTCAACGCGCACTAAACCAAAACGCTTGGCATAGCCTTCGGCCCATTCAAAATTATCCAGTAGCGACCAAGCGAAGTAACCTTTTACTGGTACGCCTGCAGCAACAGCTTTTTGAAGTGACTGAAGGTGGCGGACTAGGTAAGAAGTTCGCTCCACATCGTTAATGCTTCCGTCGGACTCGACCACATCTTCATACGATGAGCCATTCTCGGTAATCATCAGATAAGGAATCTCTGGATAATCGCGATGAACTCGTGAAACCAAGTTTCCTAGGCCTTCGGGAGTTACTACCCAACCCATTGCAGTAAGGGATCCAGCCAAGTGTGCTGGCGGTGAATTATCACCTTTTTGCGGGAAGGGGAATATTCCGGGACCGTTATCTATCAAATCTTCGGGGCGGGGATTACGTAAGAATGAATCAGAATAGTAATTAATACCAAGGTAATCAGGCTTAGACTTTAGTAGTTCTTGATCACCTGGGAGAAGTACATCGCTTAACGCTTGTCCGTAATATTCAATAATATTTGTTGGGTACTTGCCATACAACATTGCTTCAATCCACCAACGATTTATATTCGAATCAAGTAGTGCATTTAATGTTACTAGCTCTGAGTTATCTGGGTTTTCTAAATTGTGATTTGTCATATTAACCGTGAGGCCGACATGAGAATTTGGGCGAATACTCTTTATTGCCCGAGAAGCCATTGAGTGAGCTAGCGCTGTGTGATGCGATGCTGCAATTGCTAACGAATGATCTTTTTTACCAGGCGCATGTACACCAATTGAATAACCTAACCAAGCTACACACCAAGGTTCATTCAGGGTAATCCAGTTACTCACTCGATCACCAAATTCTTCGGCACAAGCAAGTGCGTAATCTGCAAATGCTTCTGCAGTAGCTCTGTTTGCCCAACCACCTGCATCTTCAAGTTTTTGAGGCAAGTCCCAGTGGTAGAGCGTGACCATTGGTTCGATACCAGCTTCAATAAGTGAATCAATCAGACTGTTATAAAAATTAAAGCCGCGTTCTTCACGAACTGCATCACCATTAGGAAAGAGTCTTGGCCAAGCAATTGAAAAACGATATGCCTTAACACCTAAATCTTTCATTATTTCAATATCTTCTGGAAAGCGATGGTAGTGATCACAAGCAACATCACCGTTGTCGCTACCTACAACTTTGCCCGGAGTTTTACTAAAGGTATCCCAAATGCTTATGCCGCGACCATCGAGTTGAGTTGCACCCTCGATCTGGTAACTGGCAGTTGCTGTTCCCCAAAGGAAATCATCTGGAAAAACATTTGACATAAAAATTGAACTCCGTTTCGGCAATTTCTACCCCTATACTTTCGGATAGGAGCCTTATAAACCGCCTCTGAAAGCGGTTTCATATCCTCAGACCCTATCGTATTTGGAGGCAAAAATGGTAAGTCCAATTGAGAAAATTTTGCTCTGGTCTGAGGAATTCACCCCCACCGCAGATGGGCAGCCTAATTCTGAATTTTGGACTCCCGACCTTGGCGATGGCTCTCAACACGGACTGGTCGGCTGGGGAAATCACGAACGAGAGTTTTACACCACTGACTCTTTAGTCGCCAATAACGGATTAACGATTACCGCAGCTCGTGAAAAAGGTCTATCTACTATTGAAACTTATTATGGACCAGCTGAGTGGACAAGTGGAAAAATTCACACGAATAATAAGGTTTATTTCAAATATGGATACTTAGAAATCTCGGCAAAAATGCCTAAGGGCATAGGCACTTGGCCTGCTCTTTGGCTGTTAGGCAAAACTATTTCCGAGGGCATTGCTTGGCCAGCTTGTGGCGAGATTGATCTCTTTGAAGGAAATGGCGCAAAGCCAAGAACCATTCAAGGAACGCTTCATGCGGCAGGGTATTCCGGTGAATTTGGAATTACTGGTTTCCATGAGAGCGTCGAGGATTTATCGCAAAGCTTTAATCGATTCGCAATTAACTGGCAAGAGGATTCAATTGAATGGCTCTTTAATGATCAGTCATTCCAGAAATTCACTCGCAACCAGGGAGATTTTGCTGATAAGGCTTGGCCATTTAATGACTATTTCTACCTAATTATTAATCAGGCAATAGGTGGTTGGTTCGTGGGCGAGGTAGATCCATTATTACAGAGTAGTAAATTGGAAATTGAACATATTAAGCATTTCATGATTGATGGTGTTGGTGAAGTACTAATGGCTAATGCTTAATAACTTCGCCAACACCGTTAATTGAATAAACTTTTATGTAATCAAAGGCCATGGATGCCTGCTTTAGATTAGGCGTAACCTCGCCGCCTAGAATTCCGCCCATAGCCAAATTAATAATGATGTAGAACTCATGGTCATAAACCCAGTCATTATCAGTCTTATCCACCGTTACAAATGGCACACCATCTAAGTAATAACGTATTTGATCTGGCAGCCAATCGACTGCATAAGTATGAAATTCTGAATTGTGCGCACTAGTCATTTCGACTTTATCGCCACGTCCCCCGCCACCTGATAAAGGTCCATGGGTGTAGCCAAGATTTGTATTTGGTAGTCGGCCTAATAGTTCGGTGATATCGATTTCACCACAGCCTGGCCATGGTCGATCATCGATATTTGCACCTAACATCCAGAATGCACCCCAGGTGCCATTTCCGACTGGTCCTTTAATTCTTGCCTCGATGCGACCGTATTTGAAACCAACTTTATCCTTTGTAACCAATTTTGTACTTAACCATTCGCATGGTGTGCCGTAATAGCATTTGTTTACACCAGCACCAGTAGTTGTTGCATTAATTACGAAGGAACCTTTTCCATCTGTACTCGAAATTTTGTCGTCATACCATTGCCGTTCGCTATTACCCCAGCCACGATTTCCGAATGCTACGCCATCGCCATTTTGAGCTACCCAAACTGAAGGGTCGGCCGGTGCACCTGTAGCGCCATTGAATTCCTCTGACCAAATCTGTTCGTACTTGCGACTTAGGTTTGCCACCGCAACAGTATTTGAAGTCTGCTTTGCTGATACGAAGCCTTTTGCAGCAAAACTAATTTGTAGCGATATATCGCTACCTAAATCTGAAGTTTTTAAATTGTAAACACTCTTTGTTGCACCTTTGATCTCAAAATATCCGGCAAACCATTGATACGTTGGTTTAGCCGTTGTTGGAATGCTTTGCGGGAGTACTGCAATTTCGATAACTTTGTCGTCACTAGGGCGTATTCGAATAGTTAATGATTCAGATAAAAGAACGTTTCCAATGATGATTATGTTTGATTTCGCTACTGCCGAAGTTCCGTCGTCAAATGTATGTGTCTCAATGAATTGCAATTTCTTTTTATTATCGCTGCTTTTCAACTTTGCAGTTAGACCTGAAGCTGACAAAGCTTTCCCGCTAAGCAGCCATTGAAAGGAGCTTGGGCCGTTATCAGACCACTCGGCTGGCGTTGCTTTGAAGGAATATCCAGTTGATCCAGCAGTAATTCTTGGCAAAGTAAGCGGCTTCTTCAAATCTTCACCGTGAGCGGCAATCATAGAAAATGATGAAATGCTCAAGGTGAGTGTGGTCAAAACTGCTAGGACTTTGCGAAACATATGCCTGAATTCCTTAATGTTGAAAAAGCCGGCGAGGCCTTTGGAAGCCTCGCCGGCGATTATTTCTACTTAACTGTAACTGTTGAGGTGTATGTCTTGCCCGCAACTACAACCGAAACAGTTTTCTTTCCTGCTGTCACGGTGTACTTGAAAGCTTGATTTGCAACCGAGATTTTCTCAGTTACTTTCTTCAGGCCAGTGATGCTGATTACAGCAGACTTGCCAGAGGCATTTGCGATTGCAACTGTCATTGAAAATACAGTCTTGCCCTTCACTGTTGCCTTAGAAGCAGTTGCTTTTACTGAAACCGCTGTTGAGGCTGGCGCTGCAGCAACAGCTGCATCACCAATGAAGTGGAATTCCACCATATCTGCGATATCAGTTGCTGCACCTGTGACCTCAGGAAAAATCTGACTAAACAAACCGTTTGTCGTTGGTGTTGGTGTAGTCAGAGTTGCTGGAGCCGGTTCACCCTTTTTGTCAGTGTTCTTCAAAGCGAAAAGAACATAGCCAAAACCATCAGTGGTGCCAGTTAATACTGCCTGATCGTTTCCTTGCGAACTATCCTTTGCTGGATCAGTGGCAGTAGTTCCATCTGTAATACCTGCTTTTGAAGCACTGTACGCCTTGTTGACATGAAGCTTTACGGTTGCGTTTGCAAGCGCTTTACCATTGTCATCTGTCACCTTATATACAAGATTAAGAGCAGATCCTGTTTGAACATAAGCTTGGCGGAACCCGATTCCCTTTGCATACCAATTGTTATCAACGCTAAATACCTTTTCAAGGTCTGTGCGGTGAATTGAATTAACATCATCTAGAACTGGTGAAACCAAGCGAATTGTTGGCTTTGTCGCAGGCTGCACAACTGGTGTCTTTGGATCGTAGTAATGGAACTCAGTAATTACTGAATGATCAGGCTTCTCGCCCGCAATTTCAGGTAATACCTGAGAGTGAAGATCATTTAGTCCATCGGCACTGATATTTGGCTTCGCAGTCATTGATTCTGGCTCTGGTTCGCCGGTGCCTGGCTTATCTAGGTTCTTCATTACGAAAGATACGTTGCCGTAAGCATCGGTCTTATGTGTCACCTGTTGTTGATCAGCTGATTCTGGCTTATGAATTCCAGTTGTAATCTTGTCATCAACTTGCAAAATTGAAGAAGAATTTGAATAACCCTTATTGATGCGAAGTTTCACATCTTGACCAACTAGAACTTTTCCATCTTTATCTGTTACGTGATAAGTCAATGTAATAGTCGAGCCAGTAGGTACGAATGCACGTTGGTAGACCAAACCGGTTCCGAACCAACCATTAGCTACCCAACCGTCAGCCATTTTCTGGTTCGCAGCTGCTTCACTGGTGTTGTCAGCAGTTAATACTGGGCTGATTAATTTAATGACAGCGTCTTGTGGTGGATTGCCTGCGGCCATCGCGGGAGCTGACACAGCGCTTGATATAGCAAGCACAGTCACAGCGGCAGCAAAACCGGCTAGTACTTTCTTTGCTTTAGTACTCATTTATCTTCCTCTTTCTTTTGTTTAGTGTGCTTACTTTTCTCTTGTCCCGAGAAAAATTCTTAACCCTTTACTGCTCCATCCATTACACCGCTTACAAGTTTGCGGCCCACAAAGATAAAGAGAATAAGTAATGGCGCAGTTGCTAAGAAGGCCCCGCCCATTTGTAAGGCATAGTCCAGTCCGTACATTGGCTTGAGCTGTGTAAGGGCTACTTGCAACGTGAAGTGATGTGGATTTTGCAAAACGATGGTTGGCCATAGGTAGTCGTTCCAAGCGGCTAAAAAGGCAAATAACCCAAGTACAAATGAGCTTTGTCGGATGATTGGAAGAACTACACCGAAGAAGATACGTGGAACACTTGCGCCATCGATACTTGCTGCTTCAAGAAGTTCATTAGGAACTTGAGCATCAATAATTTGGCGCATCCAGAAAACACCAAAGGCTGTTACCAGGGCCGGCACAATAAGTGCATACAACGTATCGATCATGTGTAAGTTCTTGACCAACATAAAGAGCGGAATGATGCCCAACTGACTAGGTAGCATCATTGTTCCGACTATGAATAGGATAAAGAATTTTCGGCCCTTGAAATTGAGCTTTGCAAATGCAAACCCAGCAAAAGCCGAAAATACAACTTGAGCCACCGCAATTGATATTCCCACAATAAACGTATTAATCAATGCGCTATTGAAGTAAACACCTTCGGCACTTAGTACTTTCTGCGCGACGATTAGGAATCTGCCACCTGGAATTAGCGAAGGCGGACTCTTTGAAATTTCAGCATTCGTATTAGAAGAAACTACAAACATCCAGTAAAAAGGGAATATCGAGAGGAAAGTAATGACCGCTAGCGCAAAATAACTAGCAGGTGAAGTGCGCTGCCATCTAGGGATCTTGGCCATCATCGCCTACTTCCATCATTGGAAATTCGGCGGGTAATTAGGAAATTAATTGTCGAAATGATCAGCACGATTACCGTAATCGCAATACCAATCGCTGCGGCATACCCGTACTTGTTGTTTACGAATGCTTGGTTATATAAAAATAGCGTCAAGGTTAAGAACTGTTTACTTGACCCACCAGATGGATCCAATTGTTGTGGCTCAGCAAATACTTGCAAACCACCAATTGTTCCCACTACCAATACGAAAGTAATCGTGTTTTTAAGCTGCGGAAGTGTCACATAAATGAATTGCTGCCATTTAGTCGCGCCATCAACTGAAGCTGATTCGTATAGCTCATCTGGAATGGCAAGCATGGAAGCCAAGAAGATTAAGGTGTTGTAGCCAATCCAGCGCCATGTAATCATCGACGCAATTTGGATATGGCTCGGTACTACACCTTCGATGAAGTCAATGTGGTCAGCGCCAAAGAGACCGAGAATTCCGTTAATGATTCCGAAGTCTCGACCAAATAATTGCTGGAAAACAATAGTGATCGCAATTACTGAAGTGATGTTTGGAACTAAGAAAATCGTGCGCCAAAAAGATGCCGCGCGCAGCCGCTTACTTCGCAGAATGGCAGCTAAGCCGATAGCCATTGCCATCTGTGGGAATGTAGAAAGTGCCCAGATGCTGAAAGTATTACGAATAGCTAGCCAGAAATCTGAGTCACTCCAAAGTGTTACGAAATTCTGAACCCCGTTGAAAGTTGAACCACCAAGTGGATCCCATTTGTAGAAAGAAATGTAGATTGAATATAGAACTGGGGCCAAGCCGAAAATTAGGAAAATTACAAAGAACGGTGCAATAAACGGAATACCGAAACGATGATCTAAAGACGCAACACCTTCAATAGGTTTTGCAGCTTTCGCCGACTTCTTTGGATTTGCTGATTTCCAAGGAGAGAGAGGCGCCTTGCGGCGCCCCTCTTTTACCTTTAGTTGGCTCATAGTTTTAGATATACCTGGTTATAGATATCTAATTATTGATAACTTTTTTGATGTCCACAATTACTTGAGCCCAAGATTTAGCCGCAGTCATTTTCTTTGCAGCTACACGTCCTAGACCGGCACCAATTGCTTGATCAATTGCGCGCTGTAGTTTGCCTTCAAAGATTGGCTTAACTTTTGAAACGCCCTCAGAGTAAATCTTTCCAACTGGAGCGTTGTTAAAGAATGGATCTTTGTAGTCAAGCAAAGCTGCATCTTTGTACAAAACAGAAGCCGCTGGGAAAAGACCATAAATCTTAAATACCTTTAGCTGTTGTTCTGGGGCCAGATACCAGGTGATGAAGTCGTAAGCTTCTTGTGAATGCTGCGCGTATGAAGGAACAGTTAGTTGAGTTCCGCCTTGGTTTCCACCGCCGCCAGGAAGGTCAGCAATATCCCACTTACCGGTAGTATCTGGAGCTTGTTGCTTGATGTAATCCATCATCCAGGCTGGCGCCAAAATAGTTGCGAAGGTTCCCTTGTTCATGCCGATATTCCAGTCAGATGTGTACTGACCAATACGAGTTCCGATACCAGCTTCGGTTGCCTTAATCGTTGTATCCCAAGCTAACTTCACTTGTGGATTTGTGTCATAAACCAATTTTCCAGAATCAGTACCATCATTCTTGTAATACTTTTCTGTACCTTGATTCATGATTGCGGCATAAAGTGTTCCGGCGTTATCAATAAATCCTTTGCCAGCTTTTTTATCGGCAGCACTTAGCTTCGAATTATATTTAACACCAGTTGAAATGAACTTCTCCCAAGTCGGCCACAATTTTCCAACGGCGCCACGTTCGGTAGGAAGTCCAGCTTTCTTAAACAAATCAACTCGGTAGGCAACTTCAAGTCCGCCAACATCAGTTGGGAATCCAATTACGCTGTCGTCATAACCAACGCCTTGTTCCCATCGCCATGGCAAATAATTCTTCTTAAAGTCCAGCGCTGTTTTGCCAGCTGGAACGCCTGCTACGACGTTGGCTTCAGAAGTTTTCATCTTGCGTAAATCAGTGAAGCACTTTGGATAAGAGCGCCAGTATCCGGAGTACTGAACTTCTACAGCCACGATATCTGGGCCGGTTTTTGAAGTACATGCGGTAACCATGTTTGTACCATTTAGCGGATCTAAATCTGACTTCTTAATTTGCAAAGTAATTTCTGGGTGCAAGTTCTTGTATTCCTGCACTAGCTGGCGCTGGATAACGTCGCCGAAGGTCCAGATCGTGATTGTTACTGGATCTGCTGCGCGAGCTGGGGTACCCAGTACGCCAGCTGCCAAAATAGCTGCGGTCGAAACAGCAATTGAGCCTTTAAATAAGGTCTTCTTACGCATAACTAACTCCTTGAGATTTAACAGCGCCAATAAAGTTATCGTTTCGTAGTACCAATTTGCCTGACCTCGAGGTAGGCTCTTGCGCACTATGAAAGCGGTTTCACACTACTGTATCTAAGTGTGTAATCGCCAGGAGCGCAACACCTTTTACGTGCCGTTGTAGTTTGTTATCAAAGCGTGACCGAGTAGGAATGAAAGAGGAAAGAGCAGCATGCACCAGACCGGGAAATCCCGATTGCGGGTATCAGCCCTAGTGGCAGCCTCAGTTTTGGCTACCTCAATTATTGCTATTGCACCCGCGACTATCTCTCAGGCAGCTCCCCCAAAAGTTTTGAAACTACTTTGGGCCGATGAATTCAATGGCAAGAAAGGTGCATTGCCTTCTTCAAAGAATTGGGAATACGACATCGGAAATGGTTACGGGTGGGGCAATGCCGAGCTTGAGTACTACACCAACAAGGCTGCCAACATATCAACCGATGGAAAAGGCAAATTGGTAATTGCTGCAAATCGAATTTCTGATGCTCAAGGAAATGCCATCATAAGTACTGCTGCTGTAACTCAAATTCTAAGTTCCTGCTGGGAATGTCAATTTACAAGCGCCAAGATTAAGACGACAAACAAACTTGGTTTTCAATATGGCCGCCTAGAGGCTCGCATGAAAGTTGCCCCAGGTGAAGGTACTTGGCCAGCATTTTGGCTCTTAGGTGCTGATTTACTAGACGGAAATCCATGGCCAGAATGCGGCGAAATAGATATTGTCGAAACTCGTGGCGTTGAACCTGGTCTGACATCAGCTGCATTGCATGGCCCTGGTTACGGAAAAGGGCCAGGTGTTGGCGGTACTTATCAGAGCCCGACTCCGCTGAGTGATGCATACCATGTCTATGCAATTGACTGGAAGAAAAATCAAATTGATTTCTATATCGATGATCACTTGATAACTAGTGAAACATCAACGTCAGTTAAACCTGGCAGATGGGTGTTTAATCAAGAATTTTTCTTAATTCTAAATTTGGCTATGGGCGGCGAATTTGCCGGTCCAATTGATCCAGCTTTAAATAAGACTGAACTGCTGGTGGATTACATTCGTTATTACTCAGTCAATGGCGTCGGAAAACTAACTAAGCACTAAAGCCTCGAAAACACTCGTTTTCAAGGTAATCGTCTCGCAAAAGGAGAAGAAATGAATAACCGCACACTTAAGACAGGGCGAGCTTTGGTTTCACTTGCCCTAGTTATTGCTGCCTCAGTAGCGGCGATACCTGCAAGTTCTGCTGCTGGGCTACCTTCGGCTCGCTTAGTAGCCCCATTATTCGATTCGAAAAATAGCGTTGATGCTACTGGCGATATTGCACAGTATTACTCAGCTGGTACAAAGGCTTTTTACGCGTACATCGGACATGGAACAAAAATTTCACTTACCTACTTAGTGACTACTGATGGCACTAAGCCAGCAGCAAATCAAGAATTGCGACTACAGGTTAATGCCCCATACAGTGGTTCAAAAGCAAACTGGTTAACTGAAGATGGAAAACCAGTTACAGCACAAGTAGATGCTAATTTCGGTCTCGAATTAGTTGGAAAAACAGATGCAATGGGCAAAGTTACCTTCGTCTTAACTAATACAGATACAACTGGATTAGAAGAAGTGCCTACATCGCCAACCCAAGATCGCGGCGCAATTAAACCTGCTCGCCTTTATGGAACCATGAAGCCAGTTATTCCTGGTAAGGGCGACAAGGAAGCAGATACTGATCTAATAACACTAGATATTACAAAATCTGCAGCTAGCGTTTTGCCAGCCGTTGCAACACCTACACCAAGTGCAACAGCAACTCCGACACCTAGTGCTACAGCGACACCAAGTGCAACAGCAACTCCTGAAGTTACTTCTGTTGCTCCAGTAGCTCAGACAATTTCAGCTGTTGCGACATCACTTAAGGTAGGCAAGTCGTTAACACTTCCCGCTAAGAGTGCAAGAGGATTAGCAATCAAGTGGGTATCAACAACCAAGACAGTTTGTACTGTATCTGGAAATAAGTTAACTGCTAAGAAAGCTGGCTCATGCTCAGTGACTGGCACAAATGCTGGAGATGCAATGAACGCAGCTCTATCAGTAACAAAGAAAATCGCAGTCAAGTAATTAAATAAAAACTGCCCGCCTTGACTCAATTAAGAGTTAAGGCGGGCAGTTCTTTTTGTAGCCCCGAAGGGATTCGAACCCTCGTAGCTGGCTTGAGAAGCCAGAGTCCTAGGCCGCTAGACGACGGGGCCCTAGTGCTAACTTTTTCAAAGTTGATCGCCTTCGGCTTTCAACTTCTAATCTTCAAAAACGATCACCTGGGGTTTTCGTCTTCTTCGTGCTTAGTCTTGCGCTGGGGTACCAGGACTCGAACCTAGACTTACTGAACCAGAATCAGCAGGGCTGCCAATTACCCCATACCCCATTAAGGCTTTCGCCCAAATGCGCTGACCGGCATGGTCAACGAGGGCTAAGAATACCTTAGGAATTACCGCGTATCTAACGCGAGATTTCCCCTATTTTTAAGGCTTTGCGAGCAGATCAGTGAAATCAGTGACCGACATTTGCTCGAGCTTTGCGCGATCTAATGTGGCATCGAGAATCTGCTTCTGTTGATCTGCTGAATAAATGCGCGCCAAGTTAGTGCGGAATTTTTCAATCAGAAGCGGAATACCTTCGGTGCGACGAAGTGCGTGACCAATTGGATATTCAACTGCAATTTCTGCGAGCTTGCTACCATCATTAAATTCGATGGTTAGCGCATTAGCAATCGAACGCTTTGCTGGATCATGATAATCAGCAGTGTAAGAAGTATCTTCGACGCACACAATCTTCTCGCGCAAAGCATCAATACGTGGATCTGCAGCAATATCTTCCTCGTAATCGCGCGCAGTTAGACGACCAAAGATCAGCGGAACTGCAACCATGTATTGAATACAGTGATCGCGATCTGCTGGATTATTCAGCGGACCTTTCTTATCAATAATTCGAATACAAGCTTCGTGTGTGCGAATTGTTACTGACTTAATATCATCTGAAGTTTTTCCAGATGCAACCATTTGTCCTTGCAGAGTCATAGCTGCTTCAACTGCAGTCTGGCTATGGAATTCCGCTGGAAAAGAAATCTTAAAGAGCACGTTCTCCATCACATAAGTTCCGTAAGGACGCTGGAACTTGAAGTGGTTGCCTTTAAATAGTGAGTCGTAGAAACCCCAAACTTTTGCGGTCAGCACTGTTGGATAACCCATCTCGCCAGTTTTGGCGATTAACGCTAACCGAACTGCGCGTGATGTGGCATCTCCGGCAGCCCATGATTTACGTGAACCAGCATTTGGGAAATGGCGGTATGTGCGAAGTGCTTGACCATCAACCCAGGCAAGTGAAACTGCATTTAGAGTTTGTTCACGCGTTAAACCAAGCATCTGCGAAACCACTGCCGTTGATGCAACTTTTACAAGAACTACGTGATCTAGGCCCACCTTATTAAATGAGTTTTCAAGCGCAATACAACCTTGAATTTCATGAGCTTTGATCATTGCAGTCAAAATGTCTTTCACAACTAGTTTTTTACCAGTTGAATATTCTGGGTTACGGGAAATCCAGTCGGCAGTAGCCAAAATCGCACCTAAGTTATCTGATGGATGACCCCATTCAGCAGCTAGCCACGTGTCATTGAAATCTAGCCAGCGAATCATGGCGCCAATATTGAAGGCACCTTGTACTGGATCTAACTTGTAGGCAGTACCCGGCACGCGCACACCAGTTTCAATTTCGCCTTGCGCCACAAGCGGGCCAAGTAATTTGCGGCAAGCTTCATATTCGAGCGCTTCAAGGCCGCAACCGATGGTGTCGAGCAAGCAGTTGTAAGCAGTTTCGTAAGCAACATCTGAGGTAACTTGAAAATTAAGAGCGTAATCAACGATATCGACGATCTCTTTGTCGAATTCTTGGACTGGTCGCGCGATATGTGATGACACGTTATTTCCTTTTCAGTTAGTTTCTAATCGACGAAAAATTAAGCACGATCATTTAGAGGTACAAAAGCTAGATCTTCGGGGCCAGTGTAATTAGCACTCGGACGAATGATCTTATTATCAATGCGTTGTTCAATAACGTGAGCTGCCCAGCCGGTAGTACGCGAGATGATAAAAATCGGAGTGAAGAATGAAGTAGGGATATTCATCTTGTTGTATGAAACTGCTGAGAACCAATCAAGATTAGGGAACATATTCTTGGCATCCCACATCACAGATTCGATGCGTTCAGCGATGTTATAAAGTGTCATATCACCTTGAGTCTGCGATAGATCATGAGCCACAGTCTTAATTACTACGTTGCGTGGGTCTGAAATTGTGTAGACCGGGTGTCCGAAACCAATAACAACTTCTTTATTGGCGACACGGGCACGAATATCAGCTTCGGCTTCCTCAACGGTTGAATAACGGCTTTGAATCTCAAGAGCAACTTCATTCGCGCCACCATGTTTAGGGCCACGTAGCGCACCAATTGCACCGGTTATAGCCGAGTACATGTCAGAACCAGTTCCTGCAATAACGCGAGCGGCAAATGTTGACGCATTGAATTCATGTTCTGCATAAAGAATCAATGAGATCCGCATTGACTTTTCCCACTGCGCATTCGGAGCTTGACCATGCAGCAGATGCAAGAAGTGAGCCGCTACTGAATCATCGGCTGTTTCAACTTCAATCTTCTTGCCGTTATGACTGAAGTGGTACCAATAGACCAAAATTGATGGCAGGCATGCAATCAAACGATCAGCTAAATCACGCGCAGCACCAATTTCATGGGATTGAAGCTCTGGCTCCATCGTGCCAAGAGCCGATATGCCAGTACGCACTACATCCATTGGATGCGCCGATGCTGGAATTTGCTCAAGAACACGCTTAAGAGCATCAGGCAATCCGCGAAGTTTCTTTAGCTTTGCTTTGTATGCACTGAGTTCAGAAGTATTAGGTAACTTCTCATGGATCAATAAATATGAAACTTCTTCGAATTCACAATTCTTCGCTAAATCTAAGATGTCATAGCCACGGTAGTGCAGATCATTTCCGCTCTTACCTACTGAACATAGTGCGGTGTTGCCTGCGGTAACGCCAGATAGTGCAACTGACTTCTTTGGCTTGAATTCAACCACTTATTCTTGCTCCTTTAGAAACTTATCAAGGGCTTGTTCATAACGGTGATAATCAATGCGGTCGTAGAGTTCTTCGCGAGTCTGCATTGTGTCGATTACATTGGCTTGAGTGCCTTCGGTGCGAATCGCGTTATAAACATTCTCAGCGGCTTTATTCATGGCACGGAATGCTGAGAGTGGATAAAGAATCATCGATACATCTGCGCTAGCTAATTCGTCACGAGTAAATAGTGGCGTCATACCAAACTCAGTGATGTTCGCCAAGATAGGAACATTTACCGCAGCTCTGAACTTCTTGAAATCTTCAAGGGTTCGAATTGCTTCCGGGAAAATGTAATCCGCACCCGCCGCAATGTAGGCAAGCGAACGATCAATTGCTGATTCAATACCTTCAACCGCAATTGCATCGGTGCGAGCCATAATTACAAAACTGTCATCACCACGTGCATCAACAGCTGCTTTGATGCGATCAACCATTTCGCCTTTTGTAACAACTTCCTTATTTGGTCGATGTCCACATCGTTTGACAGCAACTTGATCTTCCATATGCATTGCAGCTGCGCCAGCTTTAATTAGAGACTTAACAGTGCGACCGATATTAAAAGCAGATGCTCCAAACCCAGTATCAGCATCAACTAGTAGTGGTAGATCGCAAACATCTGTAATACGACGGACATCGACAAGTACATCGTCAAGATTGCTAATTCCTAAATCAGGTACACCTAATGAACCAGCTGCTACCCCACCACCAGATAGGTAAATAGCGTTATATCCAGCACGTTTGGCAAGCAGAGCGTGATTAGCGTTGATCGTGCCCACAATTTGAAGCGGCTTTTCTTGGGCCAATGCTTTTCTGAACTTTTCACCTGCAGAAATCTGCGTCATGTTGTAACTATAACACTCGGGTTTTTTCAGCCCAAACGGGTTCCAGTTAGTGAAACTGCTTAAAGGCTATAGAGCCAGCGCCAATTTAATGCGTTGCAAACTTACTTCTTGGCCAAGTAGCTCCATAGATTCAAAGAGTGGTGGCGAAATATTGCTTCCGGTCGTTGCAATTCGAACCGCGCCAAAAGCGATACGTGGCTTTAAGCCCATATCTTCAATAAGTGAAGAACGTAGCGCTGCTTCAATTGAATCATGAGTCCAAGTTGTTAGCTTTTTTAATTCACTAATGCTGCGGGTTAAAACAGATTTAGCAGCAGCATCATTTACTTTGCTTACGCAATCTTCGGCTACCGCAAAATTCTTAACAAATAAGAAGTTAAGCATCGCTGGCACTTCGGCCAAAGTCACAATGCGCTCTTGAATAATTGGTAACGCCGCTTTAACTACAGCGATCTCGGCATCTGTTCCGGAAATTACTGCGGCTTTAGTCAGAAATGGCAGCGACCAGTTAAGGAATTCATCGGGAGTCAAGGCGCGGATCTTGTCGCCGTTGATAGCTTCTAACTTCTTCATATCAAATCGAGCTGGCGATGAATGAACCTTGTCGACTGTGAACAGTTCGGTTAACTCTTTCATTGTTACATTTTCGCGATCATCTCCAGGTGACCAACCAAGCAGCGCTAAGTAATTACAGATTGCCTCAGGCAAGAAACCGCGCTCGCGATACCAAGCAATTGAGACTTCGCCATTTCGCTTAGAAAGTTTTGCGTTGTCCTGACCCATCACAAATGGCAAATGCGCAAATGTTGGATAATCTTCAGGCTTTACACCCATTGCTTGATAAACCCGAATTTGACGAGGGGTCGATGAAAGTAAATCTTCACCACGTAGAACATGGCTTACCTTCATCATGATGTCATCAACTGCAACTGCCAAGGTATAAAGCGGTGATCCATCACCACGAACCAGCACAAAATCAGGGACAAATTTATGATCGAAAGTTACTTCGCCACGAATCTCATCTGTGAACGTGGTGCCGCCATCAGGCATACGCATACGAACAACAGCTTCGCGTCCTTGTGCTTTGTAATCAGCAATTTGCGCATCAGTTAAGTCGCGGCATTGGCCGTCATAACCAGGTGCCACATTTGCAGCACGTTGTGCTTCGCGACGAGCTTCTAACTCAACAGGTGTGCAATAGCAGTAATACGCATCTTTTTGATCAAGAAACTTCTGTGCCCACTGCGCGTAAATATCTAACCGTTGCGATTGCAGGTAAGGGCCATTTGGGCCACCAACTTCTGGACCCTCATCCCAATCTAACCCGAGCCACTTGAGCGTATCGATTGCAGCTTGAATGTATTCGTCGGTAACACGAGTGGTATCGGTATCTTCAATGCGGAAAATAAATGTGCCACCAGTGTGACGGGCATAAGCCCAGTCGAATAGCGCGGTGCGAATATTTCCAACATGGAGATCACCAGTTGGTGATGGCGCAAAACGTACGCGAACTTCTTTACCCACGAGTGCTCACCTTATTTGTTAATTCGCCTAAACCATCGATTGCGATAGTAATAGTTGATTTTTCTGGCATTGGACCAATGCCAGCTGGGGTTCCGGTAATAATTACATCACCCGGAAGCAAAGTCATAACTTTAGAAACAAATTCTACGATTGCCGGCACATCAAACATCATCTGGCTTAACTTGCCATCTTGTTTTACTTCATCATTTAGCGTGGCCGTGATTCGCTGAGTGCCCGGAATGAAGTCGGTATCAATCCAAGGGCCAAGTGGGCAGAAAGTATCGAAACCTTTAGCGCGAGACCACTGACCATCTTTCTTCTGTAAATCACGAGCAGTTACATCGTTAGCAATTGTGTAACCAAAGATGACATCAGAAACTCGCTCTTTAGGAACATCTTTACAAATGCGGCCAATCACAATTGCCAGTTCAGCTTCATGATCAACTTGGCCAGCCATGCTGGGCCAAACAATGGTGTCATTAGGGCCAATTACTGAAGTATTAGGTTTGATAAAAATGATTGGTTCATCAGGTACAACGCCACCCATTTCAGCTGCATGATCAGCATAGTTCTTGCCGATACAGACAACTTTGCTACGCGGAATAACGGGTGCTAGTAAGCGCACTTTGCTGAGTTCAGTAGTTGCAGCGGTCTTGGTGACACCGTGATAGATCGGGTCTCCTGAAATCACGCTAATTGTGTTGTCATCTTCGAGCAACCCAAACAGTGGGTCGGTGCCGAGTCCAGTATCTGGGCCTGGGCTAAATCGAATGATGCGCATTACGCAATCTTATCGGGCTCTGCCCCATCATTAGCAAAGAAGATCGCAGCCGATGGCGCAAACTCAGTAATTACTGTGGTTTTCGCACTTCGCTCACCAGTAAAGACCACGGCCTCGATACCGCTGATTTGTGATGCCATCGCAACCGTAAATACTGCTTCAACTGCATCTAATGAAAGAGATGCGGAATCAACTGGTACCGCCACATAAGTGCGACCAGTGTTGTCGCGAAGTGCAGCAGCTTGTTGTGCGCCACTGCGCTTCAAAGTTGCCTGTGCCAACGTGACTAACTTTAAATCTTCTGGATTATTCAGCATCTGCAACTGGCTCCA
Organism: Actinomycetota bacterium; assembly: GCA_947463725.1. Classification (GTDB taxonomy): domain Bacteria; phylum Actinomycetota; class Actinomycetes; order Nanopelagicales; family Nanopelagicaceae; genus Planktophila. Next base: position 110,195 of record CANHRM010000001.1, read on the forward strand.
CTAACTTTTCAATCAGAACACTACTAATTCTACGACGACGGCCAAGTGGACGCTCTGAAGTAATTGACCAACCACCCAAATCTACGGTGCTACCAGTAATTGGTACCCGACCAAGTTTCTGCGCCATTAGGCCGCCGATGGTGTCAACATCTTCGAAGTCTTGAGCTTCGATTTCGATTTCAAGTTCTTCGGCTAAATCTTCAATATGCAAAACAGCCTTTGCGCGAGCTTTGGTTTTCTCATCGTTTAACCAACTAAATGATTCAACTCCATCATCAAATTCATCAGCAATTTCGCCCACAATTTCTTCAATAATGTCTTCAATCGTAATTAGGCCAGCTGTGCCACCATATTCATCAACCACGATTGCCAAGTGAATCTGATCGCGCTGCATTTCCTTCAACAATTCGGCTGCGATCTTAATCTCAGGAACAAAGGTAGCTGGGCGCAGATGCTGCTCTACTCGCTCCGTTGTTTCTGCTTCATGATGATCTAGGGCACGACGAGCTAAGTCTTTTACATAAGTAATGCCAATGATGTTATCGATGTTCTCGCCAACAACTGGAATACGTGAGAAACCAGAACGAAGTGCGAGAGACAGGCCTTGGCGAAGCGTCTTATCTTTTTCCACCCAAACCATGTCGGTGCGGGGCACCATAAGTTCGCGCACCAAAGTGTCACCTAACTCAAATACTGAGTGAATCATTTCATGCTCATCAGACTCAACTAGACCACGTTCATGTGCCTGATCTACTAAGTCGCGAAGTTCTGCTTCATTAGCAAAGGGCCCACTTCTAAAGCCTTTTCCAGGTGTAATCGCATTTCCAATTGCGATAAGTAATTTAGTTAGCGGAGCCAGAATAAATGCTAAGAAGTAAGCAACAGTTGCACCAGCTAGCGCCCAATTATTAGGTCTTTGTTTACCTAGGGTGCGGGGTCCAACGCCAACCATTACATATGAAACAACCACCATGATTGCAACAGTTAGCGCCATTGCTTGAGCCGATGAATATTCGCGCAACAAGATAACTGCTAACAGAACTGTTGCAGTTAATTCACAAGTTTTACGAACAAGTAATACCACGTTTAAATATCTGGCTTGATCGAAGAAAACTTCTTTTAGTATCGCTCCGCCGCGCTTGCGTTCAAGTTCTTCAATCACAACCCGAGATATTGAAGCAAGTGCTGATTCGGTGCCTGCTAAAAAGCCAGCGAAAGCTAAAAGTGAAATGATGGAAATTATGGGCAGGGGGTTCATTTACTTTCAGCACTCCATTGTTTTACTAGGGATTCTTGCAGCTCAAACATAACTTTCTCGTCATTAGGTTCAGCATGGTCATAGCCCAAAATATGTAACAAGCCATGTGTGGCCAAAATAAACATTTCATGTTCTGGTGAGTGGCCTGCCAAATTTGCTTGCGCAGTTGCAAAGTCAGGCGAAATAACAATGTCGCCTAAAGTTACGACTTCACCTTCGGTTTCAGGCAGATCCATAGGAAATGAGAGCACATCAGTTGAACCAGGCTCATCCATCCACTTAATATGAAGTTCAGTCATTTCGGCATCATCAACAAAAGTGACATTCAAATCACAATCTGGATGTAAATCTAATTTTGACATCGCAAAAGCCAACAGTGATTGAATTTGATCGCCGGGTGCTAACGCCCCTGATTTATTAGTTATTTCAATGGTCATGGATTGCGAATCGAACGCGGGGTTTGGCGCGCTTCATTGAACTTGTCGTAAGCCTTAACAATGTCACCAATCAGGCGGTGTCGAACTACATCTTCGGCAGTTAGCTCTTGGAAAGAGATGTCATCGATATCTTGCAAAATATCGCGAATAATTGCTAGCCCTGATTTAGCGCCATTAGGTAAATCAATCTGAGTTACGTCGCCGGTAACCACCATCTTGGAACCAAAACCTAAGCGAGTTAAGAACATCTTCATCTGCTCAGGTGTTGTGTTCTGAGCTTCATCCAGAATTATGAAAGCATCATTAAGCGTGCGACCACGCATATAAGCAAGAGGTGCCACTTCGATAACCCCAGATTGCATTAAACGCGGAATCGAATCGATATCAATCATGTCGTGTAGTGCATCGAAAAGTGGACGTAAATATGGATCAATTTTCTCGGAAAGTGAACCGGGCAAGAAACCTAAATGCTCGCCTGCTTCAACTGCGGGGCGAGTTAAAACAATTCGGTTAACTTTCTTGGCTTGTAGCGCTGCCACAGCTTTAGCCATAGCTAAATAAGTTTTACCGGTACCGGCCGGGCCGATTCCGAAAGTAATTGTGTTTTCATCAATTGCATCAACATATCGTTTTTGATTGGCAGTCTTTGGTCTAATGGTGCGACCACGGTTAGAAACAATATTTAGTGAAAGAACTTCGCCGGGATTGTCTTGCGGAGTCTGAGCCAGCATGCCAATTGAGCGAATCACAGCATCGACATTTACGGTCTGGCCAGAACGAATTACCACCATCAGTTCGGTAAATAACTTTTCAAGTTGCTGGCAATCAATATGTGGGCCGCGCAAAGTTATTTCATTGCCGCGCACCGTGATATTTACTGAAGGAAATGCCGCTTCAACAGCGAGCATGTTTGCATCATTTGCTCCGACCAACGCAACCATTGGAATTGCGGGCGGAATCGTAATTAAGGTTCTCTCCATGTGTGGCATAAGGCTATCTTTAACCTGGCGGCCAAG
>CANHRM010000002.1 GCA_947463725.1 Actinomycetota bacterium
CGGTCCCATTCCGAACCCGGAAGTTAAGCCTCTCAGCGTCGATGGTACTGCACGGGTGACCTTGTGGGAGAGTAGAACGTCGCCGGACTTCTTTTATAAAAAGGGGCGCTTTCACGAGCGCCCCTTTTTTATTTTCTCGGGAAAGTTTTTTCGGAAATAAAATTCTGAATTGTTTTCAAAATATATTTGTAAAACGAGTGGTTAAGTAATTTAAATTTCAATAGAGATAAGAGAATATGCACATGGAAGAACGTCGCGGAAATTCAGATCGACCAAATAGTTCTGGTCGTCCTTCAAGCGGTCGTCCTTCATCAAGTGGATCATCAAGTTCTCGACCATCTTCAGGTGGATCATCTTCTGGACGTCCATCAAGCGGTCGTCCTTCTTCGCGTCCTGGATCATCTCGTCCAGGTTCTGCTGATTCTTCTGGTCGCCCGGCGCGTCCGGACTCAGGCAGACCTTCATCACGTCCATCAGGACCTAATTCAGATCGACGTCGTGAAGATTTGCCGGCGCGCGGTGGTTCATCTTCTAGACCTAGCGCTCCAGGTAGAAATCGCGAAGGGCGCGATGCAAATGATCCGCGTGGAATTCGCCCAACACCAATGGATCGCGATCAATCACGATTACGTCCCAGAATTTTTGAACCAGATATTCCCGAAGATGTTACGGGTGAAGAACTTGAGAAGACTGCTCGCGCAGAGTTACTAAGCCTTTCTGCCGAGAACGCTAAAGTCGTTGCTAGACACTTAGTTTGCATTGCTCTATTTGCAGATGAAGATCCAGAGCGCGCACATAAACATGGCGTCGCAGCAGCGCATCATGCGGGTCGCTTAGCAGTTGTTCGCGAAAGCGCTGGCTATGCCGCATATCGTGCAGGGCATTATGAAATTGCGCTGAAAGAATTACGTGCCGCTAATCGAATTTCCGGAGATGTTTCGGCTTGGCCAGTCATGGCTGATTGCGAACGTGGTCTAGGTCGCCCACTTAAGGCACTCGACATGGCTGGGTCACCGGAAGTAAAGCGATTAGATAAAGCTGGCGAAATTGAAATGCGCATCGTTGCAAGTGGTGCTCGTCGTGATCTTGGCGAACTCGATGCAGCAGTCATTACATTAACTTGTAAAGAACTAAAGACTGAAGGCGAAGAGTGGGCAGTACGTTTGCGATACGCGTACGCCGATGCGCTACACGCTGCTGGTCGCAAGGCCGAGGCAACTGAATGGTTTAACAAATGTGCTGAAATTGATGGCGATGAAATCACTGATGCCCTTGATCGGGCTTCAGAATAGTTCTATCCACAACTCATCTTCCCAGTAAGCCAATTTTGTCAGCCACCAAATAGAAGATTCAACTCCGAGTTCGATTAAGGAGTTTTTGATGACCGTAAAAGAGAAGTTGAGCAAGAAAGCAATTAGACAAGCAGCTGTTGAGTTGGATTCAACATTGGCACTAAATGATGTTTTATTACGAGGCCGAGTTTCCTCTACGGCGGCCGAGAAAGAGTTACCCAGCGGTGACAAGGTCGTGGAATTTCGAATTGTCATTGCCCGTGGCGACGAATTGGGTTTTGACACAATTGATATAAGTGCCTGGAGCTCAAAACTACGTCGTAGTGCTAGCTCGTTAAAGACTGAGGAATGGGTTGAAGTTTCCGGCTCTATTAAACGGCGCTTTTGGCATGGAGCAACAGGACTGGCAAGTCGTTGGCAGATAGATGCAAGTGAGATTACGCGACTCTAAGCGCCATTCTGGGCCGCTCTAATTGCGCTTAAAAGTACGCAAGGTAGGCTAGCGGTAAGAGTTTGCTGGCAGTAGCTGGCAGCCGCAGTAGAGGAGCAAGAAGATGGCCAACGATCTATTCGATTCATTGCGCACCTATATAAATAAGGTCAGCGTAAATGAGAAGTCAGCAGCGGAGATCGCTAATTCAGTAAATGCTTGGGTTCGCGAGAGTGGCGAAGCTGTTAAACAAAAAATTGAAGAAGAAGTTGAGTCCACTGTTCTTCGTATGGGTTTTGTAAAGCGCACAGAGTTTGAAGCTTTGGCGGCTGAAGTTGCCAAGTTAGGTGGCAAGCCTGTGACAACTAAATCTGCCAACAGGGCATCGGCAAAGAAAGCTGCCGCTCCGAAAAAGGCAACTACTAAAAAAGCGTCCACGAAAAATACCGCTGCAAAGAAAAGCACAACTAAGAAGCCCGTTGCCAAGAAATCGGCGCCTAAAAAATCTACCGTCAAGAAGAGCGCTGCCAGGAAAGTGAGCAAATAAATGGATCAGCATGAAGTAAATATTGTTGATGAAGTAAAATTTGAACTGAGCGAGATTGATTCGCTCGAGGTTGGCGAACATGGTCAACGTTATGAGGCTCTGGCTCAAAAGTTGCAGCAGGCACTTACCTCGATTGATGGACTCTAAGACCTAACGGTCTAACTGAGAATTTTGCATTTATGAAAACTAGACTCGATGCTGAATTAGTTCGTCGCGAACTGGCCCGTTCGCGCGATCATGCAGCTGATTTGATTGAGTCTCGTTCAGTTTTAGTTGGTGGAATTCCAGCTACCAAACCGGCAACTCAGGTAGATGCTGAAACATCTATAACAATTGCTGGTAACCGCGATGATTTTGTTTCTCGAGGTGGACATAAATTAGCTGGCGCCCTAGATACTTTCACGGATATTAAAGTCGAAGGAAAACGCTGTTTAGATGCGGGTGCGTCCACTGGTGGTTTCACTGATGTGTTGTTACGTCGCGGCGCTGATTGTGTAGTGGCCGCTGACGTCGGTTATGGGCAATTGGCGTGGGAAATTCAACAGAATCCAAAAGTTGTAATTCTTGATCGCACAAATATTCGTCATTTAACTGGTGAGTTAGTAGGCGATCCAATTGATCTCGTAGTGGCTGATTTATCCTTTATTTCACTGACTTTAGTGTTGCCGGCATTGGCTGCAGTTTCAAAACCAGAGGCTGATTATGTGTTGATGGTTAAACCACAATTTGAAGTTGGTCGCGAGCGACTTGGAGCTGGTGGGGTAGTGCGAGATCCAGCGCTACGCAAAGCAGCTGTAATTGAAGTTGCTGAGTCGGCATACGACGTTGGACTCGGAACCCTTGGCGTTACTGCTAGTCCGTTACCTGGCCCGGCTGGCAATGTTGAATATTTCTTATGGTTGCGTCGTGGCGCACCTGCTATAGATGAAGCGGCACTTGATCGCGCGATCGAGATTGGTCCTCAATAATGAGTCAAAAACGCGCAGCTGTACTTGTAGTAAATATTTCGCGTTCAGAAGCAGTTGAGGCTGCGAAAGTTCTTGCCGAGTTACTTCTTAAGGCTGATTTCGCTTTATTCACGATATCCGATGTCACAATCAATGGGGTCACAAATAGCACAGCCGAAAATTTGCCTGAAGTTGAGATTGCTGTCGTACTTGGCGGTGATGGCACTATTTTGCGAGGTGCCGAATTAACTCGTGAACGAAATATTCCATTGTTAGGTATAAATCTCGGTCACGTTGGTTTTATGGCAGAAGTAATTCGTCCCGAAATTTCAGCAGTTGCAAAATCTGTTATCGAAAAAAGTTACGGCCTTGATTCACGCATGGTGCTTGCCTATGAAGTCATTCGAGACAGCAAGGTCATTGATACAGGTTGGGCGCTAAATGAAGTAACAGTTGAACGACAGCACACAACGATGGTTGAACTTTTTGTGCAGATCGATGGGCGGCCACTTTCGCGCTGGGGTTGCGATGGTCTAATCGCCTCTACCCCAACTGGGTCAACGGCATATGCTTTCAGCGCTGGGGGACCAGTTTTGTGGCCGGAAGTTGAAGCGCTAGTCCTACTTCCTATTTCAGCACATGCTCTCTTTGCTAGACCGATGGTGATTTCACCTACTTCTGAAATTGTCGTTGAGATTCAATCTGATGAAGCACTACTTTCAGCCGATGCCTTGCGTAAATTCCCACTATTAAAGGGCGATCAAGTTCGAATATTTCGCGATAAGAGCAAGATTTTGTTGTCACATATAGTCTCAACGACTTTTACCGATCGCATAGTTGCGAAGTTCAAATTACCGGTTGAAGGATGGCGCGGTGAGTGAACGCTCTTTCCTAAGCGAAATCACCATTAAAAATCTCGGTGTTATTGAATCTGCAACATTAGAGTTTGATCCCGGCTTAACTGTGTTAACCGGCGAAACTGGTGCCGGAAAAACTATGGTGCTGACGGCACTTAATTTGATTTTAGGCGGCAAGAGCGATGCAGCCCTTGTGCGTACCGGTCAAGAACGGCTGGTTGCTAGTGGCCGTTTCATAGTGACTAAAGAGATTGCGGATAGCGCAAGTGAAAAAGGCGCAGATCTTGACGGCGATGACTTAATTCTTACGCGCAATGTAAATAGCGATGGGAAAAGCAAAGCGATCGCCGGTGGCATATCTATACCAGCTGGCACACTTGCCGAACTAGCAGTCGAGTTAATTGAAATTCACGGACAAGCGGCAAATTTACAAATCACTAAGAGTTCAAAACAGCGTGAGTTACTTGATCGATATTCCGGATCTGGATTGCAACAAGTATTGACTGCTTATCAACTGGAGTTAGGTAATTACCAAAATCTTAAAGTTCGCATCGCAACCCTGAAAACCGCTGCTAGTAAGCGAGATGCTGAGATTGCTGAGTTAACTGAGTTCACGAACGCCTTTAACAAGTTAAAGCCGAAGAGTGGCGAGTTAGCGCAGATTGAGATCGAGATTTCTAAACTTAGTTCGGTCGAAGAATTCCGGGTTGCGATCGCTACTGCTATCGGGGCTTTAGAAGATGAAGAAAACGGAACACTGACTTCCTTGGGATTAGCCCGTAAAGCACTTGATTCAGTGCGTGCCAAAGATCCCGAAATCGAGAGTGTATTTAGCAATTTATCCGATGCCTTTTTCCTAATTGGCGATGCGAATTCAACTTTGAACTCTTATCTATCCTCTTTAGAAGCTGACCCTGATCGCTTAAGCGCCCTGCAAGAGCGCAAGGCGGCACTTAATTCTTGGGTAAAGAAATATGCAACCGGTGATAAAGATTTAGACGCATTGATATTACGTGGGGAAAGTTCAAAGAGTGCGATGGCAGATCTCACGGGTGGCGATGAATTAATTGCGGAATTAGAAAAGGAATTGATAACCGTAAAGAAATCACTGTTAGCAAAAGCGAGAGAACTCTCTTTTGTGCGAACTAAATCAGCTACTACCTTGGCAACGGCTGTTAGCGAAGAAATTCATGCACTCTCGATGCCTCATACATATTTGATTGTTCAAGTAAGCCATCCTGATTACGCAGGAGCTCTAAAGGAATCAGATTTCACATCAACTGGCTGTGACGAAGTGACGCTTTTACTGCAAGCTCACAAAGATGGGCCACTTGTCCCGATAGCCAAAGGAGCATCTGGCGGTGAAATGTCTCGCGTTATGTTGGGGCTAGAAGTTGTACTTGCAAAGGTTCAACCGGTCGGCACATATATTTTTGATGAAGTAGATGCTGGCGTTGGCGGCAAGGCAGCTATCGAAGTGGGTCGCCGATTAGCACTGCTGGCAAAAGATGCCCAAGTAATTGTGGTTACGCATTTGCCACAGGTTGCGGCCTGGGCAGATTCACACTTCGTGGTTAAAAAAAGTAGTGACGGAAGCATCGTGGCTAGCGGTGTCAACAAACTCGCCGAACCTGAACGAATTAATGAGATTGCGCGAATGCTTGCGGGTCTAGAAGATTCAGCTAGCGCGCAAGAACACGCCGCCGAACTCTTAGCAATGCGCGCAAACGGTTAAGCCGGTAGCAATTTACTGATAGGTTTGTATCCCATGAGCGATCATGTGACTAAACACTTATTTGTAACTGGCGGAGTCGCCTCTTCACTTGGCAAAGGACTCACCGCTTCTTCACTCGGTCGATTATTAGTCTCACGTGGCCTGCGCGTCACAATGCAAAAACTGGACCCATATCTAAACGTTGACCCAGGAACCATGAATCCATTTCAACATGGCGAGGTCTTTGTTACCGATGATGGCGCTGAAACCGATCTAGATATCGGACACTATGAGCGTTTTCTTGATACTAATCTGCATGGTTCAGCGAACGTAACTACAGGTCAAGTTTATTCGAGAGTAATTGCGCGTGAACGTCGTGGTGAGTATCTGGGTGAGACTGTTCAAGTGATCCCACATATCACTAATGAAATTAAAGAACGCATTCGCGCCATGGCGGCGCCTGACATCGATGTTGTAATTACTGAAATAGGTGGAACAGTTGGTGATATTGAATCACAGCCATTCCTAGAAGCTGCTCGACAAATTCGCCAAGAAGTTGGCCGCGATAATGTTTTCTATTTACACGTTTCGCTAGTTCCGTACATTGGCCCTTCTGGTGAATTGAAAACTAAACCAACTCAACACAGCGTTGCTGCTCTTCGTTCGATAGGTATTGCACCAGATGCAATTGTCCTTCGTTCTGATCGGCCAATTCCGGATTCTGTAAAGCGCAAGATTTCGTTGATGTGTGACGTTGACGCCGAGGCCGTAGTTGCGGCTGTAGATGCACCATCGATCTATGACATTCCAAAAGTGTTATTTGCTGAAGGTCTTGATTCATACGTAGTTTCACGACTTGGCATTAAATGCCACGATGTTGAATGGGGTGTGTGGGATGCGCTGCTTGAGAAAGTTCATAACCCTAAGCACCAAATTACGGTTGGTTTAGTTGGTAAATATGTAGATCTACCTGATGCCTATCTGTCAGTGAGTGAGGCTTTGCGTGCAGGTGGTTTTGCAAATGATGCCAAAGTGAATCTGAAATGGATTGCTAGCGATGAATGCGAAAGTGATGCCGGAGCAAGAGCAATGCTTAGTGATGTTGATGCGATCTGCGTCCCTGGTGGTTTTGGAATTCGGGGCATTGAAGGAAAACTAGGGGCGCTGAAATTTGCGCGTGAAAACAAGATTCCAACTTTAGGATTGTGTCTAGGCTTACAGTGCATGGTCATCGAAGCAGCGCGTAATCTTGGTGGAATTCCTGATGCAAATAGTGCCGAGTTTGATCCAGAATCTGGCACACATGTAATTGCAACTATGGCTAGTCAGAAAGACATTGTTTCTGGACAAGCTGATATGGGTGGAACAATGCGTCTTGGTTTGTATCAAGCTGAGTTAACACCAGGTTCGATTGTCGCGACAGTTTACGGAGCGATTTCGATATCAGAGCGTCACCGCCACCGTTATGAAGTAAACAATAAGTACCGAGATCAAATTTCGAGTGCTGGCCTGGTTTTCTCTGGAATTTATAAGGAAGAAAACCTCGTGGAGTTTGTTGAATTGCCTAAAGAGGTACATCCTTATTACGTGGGAACACAGGCGCATCCAGAACTTCGCTCTCGTCCTACAAAAGCTCATCCGCTATTCACCGGCTTGGTGGCAGCGGCAATTGCTGGAAAGAAATAGTTTCCAATTAAGGATTAGCCATGCAGGTTGGCGTACCTAAAGAGATTAAAGTCCACGAGTCCCGAGTTGCAATTACCCCTGATGGAGTTAGCGAACTAGTTCGCGCGGGTCACGATGTTTACATTGAAACCGGTGCTGGTTTGGGTTCAGCGATTACTGATGCTGATTTTGTTGCCCATGGCGCAAAAATTTTGGCAACTGCCGATGAAGTTTGGGACGCGGCTGAATTGATTTTGAAAGTTAAAGAGCCGATTGAAGTTGAATACGCACGGATCAAATCTCACCACACCCTTTTTACTTATTTGCACTTAGCGGCCTCAAAGTCGTGCACCGATGCACTTATTACTAGTGGATGCGCGGCGATTGCGTATGAAACGGTTGAGAAAGATGGCCAGTTACCACTGCTTGCGCCAATGAGCGAAGTTGCCGGGCGCATGGCAACCCAAGTTGGTGCCTACTCATTACAGAAACCAAATGGTGGTCGCGGAGTTCTGTTAGCTGGCGTGCCCGGAGTTGCACCAGGCAAAGTTGCTGTAATTGGCGGGGGAGTCGCGGGTCTAAATGCTGCCGTAATCGCAATGGGTATGGGTGCTGATGTGACGGTACTCGATCGATCTATTGCGCGAATGCAGGAAATTGATTCACTCTATGGTGGGCGCATCAAAACATTATTCTCAGCTCATGCCTCTATCGAGCGCGAAGTTTTGCAAGCTGATTTAGTAATCGGCGCTGTTCTAGTACATGGCGCCAAAGCACCTAAGTTAGTTAGCAACGATTTGGTCTCACGTATGAAACATGGCTCAGTTTTAGTTGATATAGCAATCGACCAAGGCGGATGCTTTGAAGATTCAAAACCAACAACTCACTCCCAACCAACTTTTGAAGTACATAACTCAATTTTCTATTGTGTTGCAAATATGCCTGGCGCTGTACCCGTTGCTTCAACATATGCGCTAACGAATGCGACGATGCCTTACACGTTAGCTCTGGCAAACTTTGGTTGGGAAAGTGCGATTACGAAAGACCCAGCTTTAGCAAAAGGTTTAAATATCAGTGGCGGGAAAGTACGTTATCAAGCCGTAGCGCAGGCGCATGCTTATGAGTTTTCGCCAATCGGTTAATAGCTTCCTCGATCACTTACGGATCGAACGGGGCTTAGCGGCAAATTCTATTGCTGCTTACGAACGAGATCTCCGTAAATTAATTGAATACTTTGATGCGCAATCTGTGGACACGAATTCGGTAAGCAGCCCAAATATCATTGCATTTGAAAGTTCTCTGAAAGCAAATGAATTAGCACCGGCTAGTATAAATCGAATCATGAGCGCAGTTCGCACATTCTACAAATATCAGAATCGTGAACATGGAGTCGTTGATCCGACAACTGAAATATCGCATAACAAATCTGCTAGACGGTTGCCTAAAGCGCTTACGGTTTCTGAAGTTACTTCTCTGATCGATGCTGGGTTAAGACAAGGTGATGTAATTTCGTTACGCGATCACGCAATGCTCGAGCTTCTTTACAGTTCTGGGGCTCGGGTAAGTGAAGTGATCGGCATAAATTTGAGTGACTTCGCAAAATCAAAATTAAATGACGAAGAAATTACAACACTTCGTTTACGCGGCAAAGGCGGCAAAGAGCGAATAGTTCCGTTGGGTAAGTTTGCCGTTGCTGCGATCGATAATTATTTGGTGCGCACTAGACCAGATCTGGCATCGAAATCTGGACGGAAAGAAAGTTCGATGAATGGTGCTCTTTTCTTAAACCAGAAAGGCACCCGAATATCTCGACAAAGTGCTTGGCAGATTGTCCTTACTGCCGCCGAACGAGCTGGAATCGCTAGCAAGGTCTCACCCCATGTTTTCCGGCATTCATATGCGACTCATCTACTAGATGGTGGTGCTGATATCCGCGTTGTGCAAGAGCTTTTAGGACATGCATCGGTCACAACGACCCAGATTTATACCTTAATTACAATCGATAAGATTCGCGAAAGCTACAGTTCAGCTCATCCGAGAGCCAAATAACTGCGGCGAGTCGATATATTCGATTTATACAATCTAGGTTTTCTTGGATCTAGACTTTTTACACCTGAAAAACTATGAAAGGTGTCATGATGTCGCAACCGAATGAGTTAGGTTTTTTCAAATCGCTTTTTGATTTCAAAATCACTAGTTACATCAGCATGAGAGTCATGCGTGTCATCTACGCGATTATGGTTGTTTTGACCATTGTCGCTGGCGTGCTGCTATTTATTCAAGGCGTATTTTTCGATGGATTTGGATATGGCTCAACATATAAAATTATTGCGGCAATAGGAGTTCCGATCGCGACACTTCTTTACTTGATAATTCTGCGTCTTTGGTTTGAATTCACAGCGAATTTTTACCGAATCGGTGAAAACACAGCCAAGTTGGTTGCTGCGCAAGATAAGTGATCTCAGCTTCCTGGCGGAAAAGAAATTCCTGATTACTGATTGCGTAAGCGACGAGCAAGAATGCTCTGATCACCCTTAGCTTCTAAATCAGCAACAATCACTGCAATTGACTCGCGAACGATACGGCCGCGATCAACTGCCAGACCGAGATCTCCGCGCAGCATTAGCCGCGCTTGATCTAAGTCAAAAAGTTCATCCGCTGATAAGTAAACAGTGATTTTTTCGTCATGACGTTCGCGACCAGTTGGTGATTTTTCAACTGTCGTTACGCGACGACGAGGAATCGAACGTACGCCCTTTTTACTTGAAGAACGAGTTGGTGCGATCGAATTACTTGGCGCTTCAATAATTGGTTCAGGTGCACTTTGGCGAACAGCACTTAAAGCAGGGGAGTTAGTACGAAATAGTTCATCGGCACCAGGCAAGCTAGCTCTACGGGTCATCGTGCGCCTCCTCGGGCAATTAGTTCACGGGCTAAACGTCGGTATGAAGCGGCTCCACCTGAGGAGCTGGCATATGTTGTAATTGGTTCACCAACTACAGTTGTTTCAGGGAAACGAATTGTTTTCGCGATAATTGTTTCGAAAACATCTTCCGGGTACTTCTCAAGTATTGTGGTTAGAACTTCGCGATTATGAACAGTCTTTCGTTCATACATAGTTGCCAAAATTCCAATTAATTTTAAATCCGGATTAAGAAAATTCTTAACTTTGTCCAAGTTTCCTTTTAATTCGATGAAACCGTGAAGAGCAAAGTACTCACATTGAAGTGGCACAATTACTTCATCAGCTGCCACGAGCGCATTAATTGTTAGTTGACCCATAGTTGGTTGGCAATCAATCAAGATAACGTCGTAGCGATCCTTCAATGAATTCAAGGTGCGTTTTAAGAACTGTTGTCCGCCAATTTCAGCGCCAAGAGTTGTCTCAGCGGTACCTAAGTCGCGGTTTGCAGGTAAGAAATCTAACCCGGGAACTGATGACTTTAAAATTATTTGATCAACATCTGCAGATTGATCCATAAGTGCGTAATAAACAGTTTGTTCTAGTGGCAAGCTGTGAGCATTAACGCCGAGGCCAAGTGATAAGCCACCTTGAGGGTCGAAGTCGACTAATAAAACTTTGCGACCAAGTTCAGTTAACGCTGCACCCAGATTAATTGTTGAAGTTGTCTTGCCAACGCCACCTTTTTGGTTAAAAAGAGCGATTACTTTTGCTGGCAGACCATCTTGTGGCGCAGGTGGAACGCGAAAATTCTTAGCCGTCTTTCCTAAGAGGTTGGCAGTTGTAGCTACGTCCTCTTCAAATGTCGATTTAGCGTTCAAGCGTTAAACCTCTTTCTGCTTAGGTGCGTGAGCCTACGCATCGAATAGCCCCTCGAGCAAGTAGTGTTCACCCGTGGAAACGCCGGTCACTAATAGCGAAGAGTTAATTATTCCTGGGCCCTTGAGCTCTGGGATCGATCTAGCTTCAGATGCCATTGAGCCAACTGCTGCGACCAATGAGTTCAGCGTTCATTTAGCTAACTTTGATGGCCCCTTTGACCTGCTCCTGCAGCTCATCTCGCGCCACAAACTCGACATCACAGAAATTTCCCTGAGCTTAGTAACAGATGAATTTATCGCCTTTATTCGCGCCCTTGAACTATCGGGCGAAGGGTGGCGCCTTGACCAAGCAACCGAATTCTTAGTTGTTGCAGCCACTTTGCTTGACCTGAAAGCAGCACGACTGCTTCCATCGGGTGAAGTTGAAGATGAAGAAGATTTGGCCCTACTTGAAGCACGTGACTTGCTATTCGCTCGCTTGCTTCAGTACCGCGCATTTAAAGAGATTGCAGCCACCTTTGGTGATCGCATAACCCTGCAAGACAAGGCTTTCCCGCGCGTTGTAGCCCTTGATCCCGCTCTTTCTGCCTTGCTACCTGAAGTTCTAATCGGAGTCGGCGCAGAGCGCTTTGCTGCCATTGCCGACCGTGTGCTTACTCCAAAAACGCCCGCTTTGGTCTCTGTCGAACACCTTCATATGGCCCTAGTCAGTGTTGCCGAGGAGTCTAAAGGCGTGGTTGAGGCTTTACGAAGGTCTAAAACCTTGAGTTTTCGCAGCCTGATTGCCGACGCTGGCAGCACCTTGGTTGTCGTCGCAAGATTCCTAAGCCTGCTCGATCTGTACCGTCAAGGAGTGCTTCGCTTCGATCAGGTGGCAGCCCTTGGCGAACTCCAGATCAGCTGGGTGGGCAGTGAAACTGGCGAAGTTGAAGTATCCGATGAGTTTGATATTCCAGTGGTCTTAGAAGATAGCGAGGGCGAAAATGTCTAATGTAGAACTTGAGCGTTCAATCGAGGCGATCCTGATGGTCGTCGATGAGCCAGTAACTGAGCTGACTTTGGCTTCGGTACTGGTTGTGACGATCGATGAAGTCGTAGCCGCCCTTGAAACCCTTTCCTCTTCATATGAAGGTCGCGGTTTCGAACTGCGCGCTGTGGCCGGGGGATGGCGTTTCTACAGCCATCCAGATTGTGCGCCCGCAGTTGAGAAATTCGTCCTAGACGGCCAACAGAACCGCCTGACGCAAGCAGCTCTAGAGACCTTGGCCGTCATTGCATACCGGCAACCAGTTAGTCGTGCACGAGTTTCGGCTATCCGAGGCGTAAATGTCGAAGCAGTCATGAAGACTTTGATTACCCGTGGCTTGGTTGAAGAGTTTGGCCTAGAACACGAAACTGGCGCGATCCTTTATAAGACCACTAGCTACTTCCTTGAGCGCTTGGGCGTAAATAGCCTGGAAGATCTGCCAGCTCTGGCTCCTTACCTGCCGGATCTTGATCGCTTAGATGAAATCCTGGACTCGCTAACCGACTAGTCTGCTTGATCGCTGTTCGCATCTACTCGATTAGTCCTATGCAGGGGAGAAGCGGTATTCTTACGCCCTTAACCTGACTGTCGAGGAGATAGCCAAATGGCCGAGATGCGCCTTAATAAAATAATTGCCGATGCGGGAATCACTAGCCGCCGCGGCGCTGATGAACTAATAGCCGATGGTCGAGTAACTGTCGATGGACGTCCAGTTAGGGAACTTGGAGCAAAAATAGACCCTGATAACCATGATGTAGCAGTTGATGGTGAGACGATCAAACGATCTTTGACTAAGTCTTATTTAGTACTTCATAAGCCAAAAGGCGTTTTGTCAACGATGTATGACCCGGAAGGTCGGCCATCGTTGGCGGACTTTATTGATTTGCGAAAAGAACGTTTGTTCCATGTTGGCCGGCTCGACAAGGACTCAGAAGGCCTAATCCTACTGACCAATGACGGCGATCTGACATTTCGTGCAACCCACCCTTCCTTTGGGCTGGAAAAGACCTACATTATTGAGTTCGAAGGACGCCTGGAAACAGGGGTAGATAAGGTGCTCTTAAAGGGCGTAGAGCTCGAAGATGGCATGGGTCGAGTACTTAGCTTTAAGCAACTTTCGGCAAACTGGATCGAAGTAAAGATCCATGAAGGCCGGTATCACATCATCCGCCGCCTGATGGAAGCGGTCGGCGTCGAGGTTTTGAGATTGATCCGAACAAACTTCGGACCGATCTCATTGGGCGATACCCCTGAGGGACGCTGGCGCGACCTCAACGAGCAAGAGTTACTAAATATACAGAAGGCTTTAGATCTAAAGTAATAAATCTGTTTATCTATATTTATAGAATATCTCTTTCTCTATTTATCGATAAATGTTTGCTAGAATGTACATATGTCGATAATCCACAGTAATTCGCGCACAAAATGGTTCGTGTTTATATCTTTATCGATAATTCTGGGAAACAAGGATTTGAGCCACCAACTGCTTGTGGCGAGTTAGTAGAGGTTTTCTGAATTAATCGTTAAGTAGATTTAACGTTAAACACGTTTTCATTAAAAACGAAAAATGGGTACTTCAAGGTACCCTTAACCATGGTTTTAAGGGCAATTCGAGGCGCTACGCAGGTGAGCGTGAATTCAAGCGTGGCTATAGGCGACGGTGTTCGTGAACTTTTGCCTGCCATGCTCAAAGCTAACGGCCTTGAAGTCGATGACGTGATCTCGGTATTGATGACAGCGACCCCAGATTTAACTGCAGATTTTCCAGCAGCATCTGCTCGCGATGTCGGATTTGCCGGCACACCTCTTATCTGCGCAGTAGAGATCGATGTGCCGGGAGCGCTAGAGCGAATTATCCGAGTATTAGCGCACGTCGAGAGCGATAAAAGTAAGAGCGAAATAGTCCATATTTACCTTCATGGCGCAGCGGCGCTGCGCAAAGATTTAGCCCAATAGGGGGCTCACTGTGAAATCAAAATCCGTCCGAATAGTAGGCGCTGGCCTAATTGGCACTTCAATTGGTCTAGCCCTAAAGGCCGCAGGAGCATCAGTCCAATTTGTAGATGTTGACTCTAAAGCTGAACTTTTGGCGAACGACCTCGTCAAATCTGGCAAGTTAGAGAACCCAGATCTAATTGTTATCGCCACGCCTCCTTCGTCCTTTAAATCGGCGATTGAGCGTGAAGCAACCTTAAACCCTCAAGCGATACTTATGGATATTGGTAGCGTTAAAACCAAACCTTTACTTGAGGTATCAACTTTAGATGGGGTTTTTTACAAATTCTGTGGCACCCATCCAATGGCCGGACGTGAGGTTAGTGGAGCAGTATCTGCTCGAGCTGATCTCTTCTTAGATCGGGCCTGGATCATCACTCCGACCGCGGAAACTTCCGCTGAAGCCAAGGCGATGGCGCTGGAAGTGATAGCCGCCTGCGGTGCACAAGTCGTAGAAATGAGCGCAGAGGATCACGATCAGCGAGTGGCTCTGATTTCTCATCTACCGCAAACCATTAGTTCTTTACTCGCCGCCCAGCTTTCGAACTCAAGCCCAGAGGCGCTAGCGCTGGCCGGGGGCGGGCTAAGGGACACAGTTCGAATTGCGGGCTCGGATCCAAATCTTTGGGGCGAGATTTTGGCTGCAAATGAGGCTGCGTTAATGCCATTGTTGATAAGTCTACAAAGTGACCTTTCGGAGCTTATTTCAGCTACCAGTGGGCCTGCTAAATGGGAGTCGCTAGTGGCTGCAGGTCGGGCCGGAAAAAGTGCAATTCCTGGCAAGCACGGTGGCAAATCAAGGGAATACAGCTACTTGCCAATTGTCATCGATGATCGACCTGGTCAACTTGGGTCACTTTTTAATGCCTGCGCAAAAGCCAATGTGAATATCGAAGACCTCGCGCTGGAACATTCACCTGGTCAGCTAACTGCTGTAATAACACTTGCTATAGCGCCAGAAGATATTGATCGTTTGAGTAAATTCTTAACAAAAGATGGCTGGAATGTTCACTCGGTAAGTTAATCACTTGTGCGAAGTTGAGATTTAGGTAAAGCCATTCTTGTTAAGCACCGTAGAATAAGGGTCATTATGGGCATAGTTGTAGCAATAGATGGCCCTAGTGGTTCGGGAAAATCAAGCACCTCAAAATCAGTGGCGATGCGATCTACCTGGGATTACTTAGATACTGGCGCTCTCTACCGTGGCCTTACTTGGCTTGCGTTACAAAATGATTTAACAGATGCGAGCTCAGTTCTAAAAGCACTCAAATCTTCACCTTTGCGATTTGTAGTCGATCCATTGGAACCACGATTATTCGCTGGCGATACAGAAATTACCGATGCGATTCGCACGGTTGAAGTTACCGAAAGTGTTTCAAAGTTTGCCGCGATGCCAGAACTACGTGCTGAACTTTTGAAATTACAACGCAAAATTATCTCAGATTCAAAGCGCGGAATAGTCGTTGAGGGCCGTGACATTGCGACAGTGGTTGCACCGGATGCGGCGCTTAAGATTTATTTAACTGCTGATTTAACTGCCCGTGCGGCTCGTCGCGATGCCGAAGAGAACTCAGCGCAAGGAATTGAAAACGTGGCTCAGTCATTGAGTAGCCGAGATGAATTGGATTCAACTCGCGAAGTTTCCCCACTCACCTTGGCTCCAGATGCATTGACTATTGACTCAACTCACTTGAGTTTAGAAGAAACTGTTGATCGCATCTGGGAGTTATTAAAGCAGCGTGAATTACTAGGTTTACCAGTGATTGCAATTCTTGGCCGTCCAAACGTTGGAAAATCTACTTTGATTAATCGCTTCATCGGTCGCCGCGAAGCGATTGTTGAAGACACTCCTGGCGTTACTCGCGATCGCGTTCAATACGAATGCGAGTGGGGCGGTCGTCGCTTTATTGTTATGGACACTGGTGGCTGGGAAGCAAAGCCAGATGGAATTTCAATTCAGGTAAGCGCTGGTGCTGAACAAGCAATGCGTGAAGCTGATGTTCTGGCATTCGTAGTAGATGCCCAAGTTGGCGCGCTCGACGAAGATGACATCTTGGTTAGTGAATTGCGCAAGGCAAAGAAGCCAACAATTTTGATCGCTAATAAGGTCGATGATGAAGGCGCAGAGTCCGATGCATATGCCCTTTGGAACCTTGGTTTAGGCGAGCCATATTTCGTATCTGCATTGCACGGTCGCGGTAGTGGTGACTTGCTTGATCATATTGTTGCGCAACTTCCAGAAGTTGGTCGCGCACAAGTGCAAGACGGCTATCGTCGAGTTGCGTTAATTGGTCGGCCAAATGTTGGCAAATCAAGTTTGCTAAACGCACTAGCGGGGGAGACTCGCTCAATTGTTGATGATGTCGCTGGAACAACTCGCGATCCAGTTGATGAGTTAATTGAAATTGGCGATCAAGTTTGGCGATTCATCGATACCGCTGGTTTACGTAAGCGCGCAAATCAAGCAAGCGGAACTGACTACTACGCGACACTACGAACTCAAACAGCACTAGAACGTTGTGAAGTTGCAGCCGTTGTTCTTGATGCATCTAATCCGATTTCTGAACAAGATCTACGAATCATCACGATGGTTGAAGAAGCTGGTAAAGCAATGGTCATCGTGATGAATAAGTGGGACTTAGTAGATGAAGATCGGCGCGATCAATTAGATAAAGAAATCGATCGCCACCTCGATCAAGTTGAATGGGCCCAACGAGTAAATGTTGCGGCTAAAACTGGTTGGCACCGAGATCGTTTAGCGCCAGCCCTTCGCACCGCTCTAGGTGGTTGGGAGCAACGTGTTCCGACTGCCAAGTTGAACTCATTCCTTGGCGCTTTAATCGGTGCAACACCACCACCTGTTCGTGGCGGAAAGCAACCAAAGATTTACTACGCGACTCAAGCTGGTATTGCGCCACCGAAGTTCGTGATCTTTTCAAGTGGCTGGATCGAAGCTTCGTACCGTCGATTTATCGAACGTCGTTTGCGTGAAGAATTTGGATTCCCGGGCACACCAGTCATGGTGGCGATCCGAGTCAAGGAACGCGACAAAGAGTAATGCTGACGATTCCAAACGCCTTAACTTTTCTGAGGTTTCTCGGAATCCCGCTCTTCCTTCATTTAGCGCTTAATGTTCATGCCAATGGCTGGGCGATTGCCGTTTTGGCAGTTGGGGGAGCCACAGATTATTTCGATGGCAAGCTAGCTAGAGCGTGGGGTCAGACTTCTCGTTTCGGCGAGATAGCCGATCCAACGATTGACCGCTTATATATAGTGGCGGTCTTAATCGCTCTCTACCTGCGCGACGCAGTTCCACTTTGGTTGATTGCAACTTTAATGGGGCGGGATTTGATTTTAGGTCTTCTTACAATTTGGTTAAGTGCCACCAAGCGTCCGCTCATTGAAGTCACCTTTCTGGGTAAAGCTGCCACCTTCAATCTCTTATATGCCTTCCCATTCTTATTGCTGGCACTTTCTGATTCTGCACTTGGCACAGTTGCCTTCGTTTTAGGTTGGGCTTTTGCAATCTGGGGCACAGCGCTTTATCTATTCACGGGTGTCTCATATTTCATAAATGCGATCTCCCGTACTAAGGTTCGGCCATAATTCTTTTCGATTGAACTTTGAGAGCACTTAGAGAAAAGGCGTGAGATGTCGAATATTCCAGCTGATTTGAAATACACCAAAGAGCACGAGTGGGTACGCGATTTGGCAACAGCTGGAACTATTTCAATGGGGATTACCGACTTTGCTCAAGGCGCACTCGGTGACATTGTTTATGTTCAACTACCTAAAGTTGGCGACCTAGTTGTAAGTGGAAAAGTTTGTGGTGAAGTTGAGTCAACCAAAAGCGTCTCAGAAATTTTTGCCCCAGTGTCAGGAAAAGTTATAGCGATAAACGATTCACTATCTGCTTCACCAGAATTTATCAACTCTGATCCATACAACGCGGGCTGGCTACTGGAAATCGAACTCACAGAAGCGGCTACCGATCTGCTAACCCCAGTTGAATACGGACAAATCACCGCTTGACCTAACCCACTTACCCTAAATAGGGTAAGCCTCCAGTTAAGGATGAAGTTGATTTTAAAACTTTAGCCACTTGAATTTGAAATGGGGGAGTGAACATGGCTGCAGCTGAAGTAGAGCGCGAAGTCACAACCACTATCTCACTCGGAGTTCGACCAGTACTTGATGCTCATGTAAATCTAGATACTTTGATTCAATCACTTGATGCCGATAACCAAAGTGTTGTAGCTCAGGTATTGGCAGCTAATGAGCCAACTGCTCTCTTATTAGCGTTAAAAGGTGCTGGCCGAGGTAATCGTTTCATGGTTAATAAATCAGGAACCACAATCGGCCGCGCTGTAGATTCTGGAATTTTCCTTGATGATGTAACTGTTTCCCGTAAACATGCAACCATCACTTTTGACCAAGAATTTACGTTCACAGATTCTGGCAGCCTTAACGGTTCGTACTTAAATAATGAGCGAGCCACAACATCGGTTTTGAAATCAGGCGATGAGATTCAAATCGGAAAGTTTCATTTAGTTTTTATTAGCAATAAAAGTAGTGGCACTAATTCCAAGTCAGATAACAAGTAAGAAAAAACGGAGATCATAAGATGAGCGTTCCAGCACGGGCATACCTCAGCATCGGTGAAGTTCTAAATAAACTTCGTGGTGATTTTGCAGATATTACGATCTCGAAGATACGTTTCTTAGAATCTGAAGGTTTAATTGATCCGCAGCGAACCCCTTCTGGTTATCGCAAATTCACTTCAACTGATCTTGATCGTCTTCGCTACGTGCTACTTGCGCAACGCGATCAGTATCTGCCACTACGTGTTATCAAAGAAAATCTTGATGCGATTGATCGCGGTCTACAACCTTCAGCTACTGGGGGAGCCGCATCGCCACGTCCACAACTTGGGTTAGCAACTGTCGATGGCGAGTTTGCACCATCCTCATTTGGCGATACCAACGACTTGCGACTTAGCCGCGAAGAGCTGTTGAAATCTTCAGGTATTAATGATGATCAACTAACCGAGCTTGAGTCATTTGGCTTGATCACAGTTCGTGGTCGTCACTATGACGCTGATGCATTAGCTATTGCTCAGGCAGTTTCTGAGATGTCCGCATTTGGTATCGAGCCTCGTCACATGCGCTCTTTCAAGTCAGCAGCTGACCGTGAAATTGGTTTAATTGAGCAAGTCATTACTCCGCTGGTTCGTCAGAAAAGCCCTGAGTCAAAAGCTCGTGCCGAAGAAGTGACCAAGGAAATTGCAGCACTTTCAATTCGTCTACATGCCTCGTTGGTACGTAGCGGACTACATCGCTTCCGCTAAATACATGTCCTCTGAAATGATTCCGATGGAAGTAATCGGCGTGCGCGTCGAGATGCCATCTAATCAACCAATAATCCTGCTCCGTGAAATTGACGGAACCCGATTTCTACCAATCTGGGTTGGGGCAGTTGAGGCAACCGCGATCGCGTTCGCACAGCAAGGCCTAGAGCCACCAAGACCTTTAACTCATGACTTAATGGCCCAGCTCTTTGAAAAATTCGATGCAAGTTTGGTAGCTGTGCATGTAAATGAACTTCGAGACGGCGTCTTTTACTCAACTTTGCAGATGCGAGATTCACTAGCCAACCTAGTTCAGTTATCTGCCCGGCCATCTGATGCAATCGCACTTGCTCTTAGAACCCAAAGCAACATTTTGGCTAGCTCTGACTTGCTAGATACCGCTGGCATTGAGATTCCAGAAGGAGCAGTCGTCGATGAGGGCGATTCGGGCGATCAGACGATCGAGCTAGAGGCTTTTCGTGAGTTCCTCGAAGGCATCAATCCAGAGGATTTCGCCGGATAATTGAGCGTAAAACTCTAAACCTAAAGTAGAGGTTTTAACCGTGTCGGTCATTGCACCGTTGTAATTCGACTCATACTCTTTAGCCACTAGATAACCACAAATCAATATCACCCACTAATCAATCGAAATGAGTTCCCCCTCATGAGTCAGACTGACTTCGAAATTGGCTACCGCGGCGCTACTGCTTGCGCTGCAGCTGGAATTACTTATCGCCAACTCGATTACTGGGCGCGTACCGGTTTAGTAGAACCAAGTATTCGTAGCGCCGGGGGATCCGGAACTCAACGTCTATATGGGTTTCGTGACATTTTGGTTTTAAAGATTGTTAAACGTTTATTGGATGCCGGCGTATCGCTACAAAATATTCGTACCGCGGTAGATCACCTACGCGGTCGTGGTGTTACTGAACTTGAACGAATCACTTTAATGTCAGATGGAGCATCGATTTATGAATGCGCCAGTGCTGATGAGATGTATGACTTGGTGCAAGGTGGCCAAGGTGTATTTGGAATTGCAGTTGGTCGTGTTTGGCATGAAGTTGAAGGATCGCTTTCAAACCTTCAAGGTGAGGTTAATGGTCAAATAGTCGGTGGCGAAAATAACGATGAGCTATCGCAACGTCGGGCGCGCAAAGGCGCTTAATCGCACGTATTCTGCTCACCTTACCGATCAGCATGGATCGGACTTTTTAACACTAAGGTGACATTGAATGAGCACGCACGAGAATTTTGAATCACGGCATATTGGTCCGTCTGTTGAACAAGAAGCGACCATGCTGCACGAACTCGGGTTTGCAGATTTAGATTCATTCATCAAAGCAGTTGTTCCTGAAAATATTGCAATGGGACAACGGTTAGCAGATGTTCTTCCAACTGCTTTATCTGAAGTCGAAACCGTTGCAGAGCTACGCAAACTCGCAGGGATGAATCAAGTATTTGATTCATTTATCGGAACTGGTTATTACGGGACAATTACTCCTGCAGTAATTTTGCGAAACGTTTTAGAAAATCCAGCTTGGTATACCGCCTACACACCTTATCAACCAGAGATTTCGCAAGGTCGCTTAGAAGCACTCTTTGCATTTCAAACTGCAGTTTGCGACTTAACCTCACTGCCGATTGCAAATGCTTCGATGCTAGATGAGGGAACTGCGGCGGCCGAAGCTATGACACTTTCTCGCCGAGTCTTTAGTGGAGCAGATTCAGCCGTCTTCCTAGTAGATAAGTTTTTGCATCCTCAAACTAAGGCTGTTGTTGCAACTCGTGCAAAACCACTAGCAATTGAAATCGTTGAATTTGACCCGAGCGAACCACTAACAAATATTGCTAACCACGAAATTTTTGGTGTACTAGTTCAATATCCAAATACCTCCGGTGAAATTTTAGATTATTCAACTCTGGCTACTTGGGCGCATGAACGAAATGCTCTATTAATTGCAGCTACGGATTTAATGGCGCTGACATTACTTGCACCGCCAGGGGAGTGGGGCGCTGATATTGCAGTTGGTTCAGCGCAGCGCTTTGGCGTACCAATGGGATTTGGTGGTCCACATGCAGGATTCATGGCCGTGCGCAGTGGGTTAGAGCGTTCAATGCCGGGCCGATTAATTGGTCAAAGTCTTGATGCACATGGCAATCCAGCGTTTCGCTTAGCGCTACAAACTCGTGAACAACATATTAGACGTGATAAGGCGACCAGCAATATTTGTACAGCTCAAGTTTTGTTAGCTGTAATGAGTGCCTTCTATGCAATGTGGCATGGACCAGATGGATTGAAAGTGATTGCAAATCGAATTCACGCACAGACTGACTCTTTCGTCAAGGCACTTCAAACAAGTGAACATAAAGTTTTGAATAAGAAATTTTTCGACACTGTATTAATTGAAGTCAAGGATGCGGCGCTAATTCATCGCACTGCTAGATCGCTTCGAATTAATTTGCGTGAAGTATCGGCGAATGTGGTTGGAATTTCTTTTGATGAAACTATCACCACTGAACATTTAGCTCGGATCGGACAGATCTTCGGCGTCAGCATTGCAGACCCGGCTCGCGAAGTGGCAATCAGTAGCGCTCGAAAGAGTTCGTACTTAACGCACCCGATTTTCTCAACTAACCGTTCCGAAACTTCGATGATGCGTTATCTACGCACCTTGGCAGATCGCGACTTAGCACTAGATCGCACCATGATCCCGCTGGGGTCTTGCACCATGAAATTAAACGCTGCCACCGAGATGGAAGCTGTTACTTGGCCGGAATTTTCATCTCTACATCCATTTGCGCCAGCAGATCAAAGTGCCGGATCACGTAAGCTGATCAAAGAGTTAAGTGATTGGCTAATTGCGATCACCGGATACGACGCAGTTTCATTGCAACCAAATGCTGGTAGCCAGGGGGAGTTTGCTGGGCTTTTGGCGATCCGTAATTATCACGATTCGCGGGGCGATCAAGCACGTAAAATTTGTTTGATCCCATCGAGTGCGCACGGCACTAATGCTGCAAGTGCTGTCATGGCAGGTATGAAAGTTGTTGTAATTGAATGTGATGCCGAAGGCAATGTAAGTATTGAAGATCTGGAAGCGAAGATCGCGGCGCATAGCGGGGAAGTGGCTGCGTTGATGGTTACATATCCATCGACCCATGGTGTTTTTGAAGTAGAGATCTCTCGCATTTGCGCACTTATCCATGATGCCGGCGGACAGGTTTATGTAGATGGTGCGAATCTAAATGCTTTGGTTGGCTTAGCCCAACCTGGAAAATTCGGCGCAGATGTATCGCACTTGAATTTGCATAAGACGTTCTGTATTCCTCATGGCGGTGGTGGTCCCGGAGTTGGTCCGGTAATTACGCGGGCCCACTTGGCACCTTTCTTGCCCAACCATCCAATGGATGCTTTAGCTGGACCGGTAACTGGTCCTGGCCCAATTTCTGCCGCTCCTTTTGGCTCAGCCAGCATCCTGCCAATTAGTTGGGCTTATATTCGCTTGATGGGTGGCGCAGGCTTAACTCATGCAACCCAAGTCGCGATCCTCTCGGCCAACTACATTGCTCGTAAATTGCAGAACGATTTCCCAGTTCTCTACACCGGAGCTAATGGTTTGGTGGCACACGAGTGCATTCTTGATCTGCGCGAGATCACCAAGATCAGCGGCGTCACCGTTGATGACATTGCCAAGCGGTTAATGGATTACGGCTTCCATGCGCCAACAATGAGCTTTCCAGTTGCGGGTACCTTCATGATTGAGCCGACTGAGAGCGAAGATATTGCCGAACTTGACCGCTTTATCGCCGCGATGAAGGCTATTCGAGCCGAGATCGACCAAATCATTAAAGGTGAAGTAATGGTTGAGAGTTCAGCGCTAAGAAATGCGCCTCACACCATTGAGGCAGTTTTAGATCCTAATTGGGATCGCGCCTATAGCCGCACCATGGGCGCCACGCCTGGAGCCCGAGAGGGGCTTATTTCGGGTGAGTTAATCGGTACTCGCGGTAAGTATTTTCCTACCGTCGGTCGTGTCGATGGCGTTCATGGCGATCGAAACTTGATCTGCTCTTGCACGCCAATAGCTGAATACGCCGAATAGCCAAAGCGAGGTCACGCTCAAAAGGGGTAGTGGCTAATTCCTTTTACTTAACATAATGTAACTTATCGGCGGTTAGCCATGCGGGCTGCATAGCTCAAGCCGGCCCCGAATCCCAAACCAATCAGCAACACCAGCACCCAGGCGAATTCGCCCACTCGATCGTAAATGGTTCGGGTCGCATTAAGTGCAACTGCGCCGTTAATACTGGTCGCAATGTTTTCTTTAGTTGACTTTAGAACTATGCCATTTGTGTCGACAATTGCTGAGATTCCTACCGTTGAGACGCTAACTGAATATCTGGCATGTTCGATACTTCGAATTCGAGTAATTGCCAATTGTTGGGCGCTTTCTGCCGTGTTAGCGAAAGTCGCACTATTTGTTTGGACCACAAATAAGTTGCTGGAATCAGCCGAGCTTTGAATTAACCGATCATCAATTAACTCAAAACAGATGATCGGAGCAACCTTGCCCTGGCCGACCTTATGGATAACAGCCGATTTTCCGGGCGAAAAGTCTTCAATTTGGTTGGGCAAATCTGAAAAGAATGTCAATGCAGAACGTACTGGCATAACTTCACCAAACGGGGTCAGATGTCGCTTAATGTAATTGGTAGTTGCGCCAACTTTTGGTTCCCAAAGTATCGAAGCATTTTGCAGTTGACCATTGGTACGCAGGACTGCCCCAATGATCATCGGAATGTTGTACTTATCGACAAGTGCTGAAATTGCTACTCCGATTTTTTGATTCTTAAATGGATCTACATCAACTGAATTCTCGGGCCAAATAACTAAATCGGGTTTAGTCTCTTTTCCATTTGAGCTATCTATCGCAACTAGTGCTTTCTCAGTGGCGATTAAATGTCGATAGAAAACTTCAGTAGCTCGCTCATTAAAATCTAAGCCCAATTTAGGAACAGAACCCTGGACGGCAAGAACTTGAAATGTTTGACGTGGTGAATTATTTGGCATGATGAAGATTCCACTAAGAGTTAAAGCTATAGCGATCGCTGGGAGAGTTAAACCACTTCCCCGCTTGGCTAACTGGAACGCTGCCACACCGAGCAAAAGAGTTGCTAAGGAAAGCAGTGACACTCCTCCGACGCTGGCTAAACGAGCATATGGTGCATCAACTTGGGAAAATCCAATGCGTAACCACCCGAACCCGCCAAAGGGAAAACGTGCCCTCAATTCCTCAAGTGCCAGAAAACTCACCGGGAGGTAGAAATACCAGTACTCCCCTAGCCTTTTAAGAAATCCAAGTGGGAGATAGAAGATAGTTTGCAAAAGAACGAGTGCAAGCCATGGCGCAATACCAACATATTTATTACTCCAGATTAGACCGGCCGCATTGAAAGTACATGCAAAAATTACAAATGATCGAAAATACTTCTCACTACTCTTAATCGCATAAATAAGTAGTGCTATGGCCAGAGGTGCGGCAAACCAGAGACCAATAGGCTTAAATGCTGCCGAAAGCAATATCCCACTAAGAAATGCATAAAGTGCGAACACGCTTTTACCAACCAAGGGCAGCAATTAAGCGATCGATACTTGCTCCTAGCCCGTATTGATCCTTAATTTGATAAAGCTTCGATAAATCAGCTGGCGCCTTAGGCATAGCTAAATCAACTTTAGGTAGTGGTGCATCACGTGCAACTCGCACTAATTTTGGCGCGATACTTAAGTAATCCGAACCCGCAATTATTTTCTTTGCAAGTGCTGGCGGTAAGGATACATGTGCCTCGTGTGCTGCACTAAGCGCATCTTCAACGGTAGCAAAGTTATTGGCGATAACTGCTGCACCTTTTTCGCCGATGCCTTTTACGCCCGGCAGGCCATCAGATGGGTCGCCGCGGAACATTGCAAATAGATCGTATCGATCACCAGGAATTGCATACTTATCTGAAACATATTTGATATCAACTAAATCGTGCTGTGAAATTCCTTTTGCCAAGTAAACAACCTTGATATCTCGTTTGTCATCAACCATTTGAAACAGGTCGCGATCGCCAGTAACAATTCGAATTGGACCAGGTTCAACTTCGGCATAAGTGGCCATGACATCATCCGCTTCATAATCATCGACGCCAACAACTGGGATTCCGAAGAGATCCAAAATATCCAGCAAGATCGGAATCTGCGGAGTAAGTGTTTCTGACTCTACTTCTTCTTCGCCTTCCTCTTCCAGGCGATTGGCTTTATATGCTGGGAAAATATCAACGCGCCAACTTGGACGCCAATCACCATCGAGGCATGCCACTAAACGATTTGGTTTATAGATTCCAACCAGTCGAGCTGTCATATCTAAGTAGCCGCGAATTGCATTAACTGGAGTTCCATCAGGTGCCAATAGCGTGTCAGGCATTCCATAGTAAGCGCGATACCAAAGCGAAGCGCTATCGAGCAACATTAAGGTCATAAGTCACCCAGCATATAACTGACTACTCCCCGATCAATCCGCTTAACTGCCTCGCGACATGTTGGGCGTAGTTTTTCACTAGCTGTCGCAATTTGATTCATGAGATCGATCAATTGTTTTGTTGATCTGACAAAGTCACCAACTGACATGTCACTACCCTTGAGCACGTTATTAAGGGAGTTGCCATTGGCCCAGCGATAAGAGATATAACAGAACCCGAGATCAGGTGCTTTTTGCGTTTGAACTTGATGTTTCTCTTCGATTTCTTCGAGCTGACCCCAAACATGGGCGATCTCGCCTAATGCGTTAGCCACGTTTTGGTGTGGAATTTTTGGTGCCATATCTTCTTGGGATCGAGATTGGTAGATCATGCAAGAAACAACCGATAGCAACTCTGCGGGATTTAACTCATCCAATAAACCTAACCGAATTGTTTCAGTCAGCAACAGATCAGATTCGGCGTAAATTTTTGCCAATATTTTTCCTTGAGCAAGTGGCTTTTCACCCTCAATGTATCCGAGTTCATCTAAAACTGCGCAGATTCGATCAAATGTTTTTGCAATTACGTGCGTGCGATTTTCAATCCGGTTAGTTAAACCTTCATTCTCGCGACGTAATCGACCGGCGCGCTCCTGCAATCTGGCATGAGCTTCGCGTTCATTACATCCGTGGCAAGCATGATTTCGAAGAGCTTTCCGAAGTTGATCAATTTCGCCTTCGAGATGCTGACGCTGTCGATTTTCGAATGTTTTACGACCACCACGTTTAGATAGCAGCGCCTCGAGTTCCTTAACTTCACGACGCATTGATGCATATGCATTGAAATCACCTAAGTGACATTGCGCCGAGTCAACTAGTTCATCAATTGCAGTTTGATTACGTCGTACTTGTCGATCAAGTCCAACGACAGCGCGGTCAGCTTGGAACTGAGCAAATGATGACTCGAGCGATCCACGAGCTCGCTCACGACCAAACCGACTAATCAAATTTATTGCCATGTTGTAAGTCGGCGTAAATGAAGAACGCAATGGATAAGTTCGGGTGGAAGCTAAGCCAGCAGCAGTTGCTGAATCCACTGAAGGTGACCATTGCACAACAGCGTTACCTTCGATATCAATACCGCGACGACCTGCTCGTCCAGTTAACTGGGTGTACTCCCCTGGCGTGATTGGTACATGGGCCTCACCATTCCATTTAGTCAATTTCTCTAACACGACTGTTCGTGCTGGCATGTTGATACCAAGGGCCAACGTTTCAGTTGCAAAAACCGCTTTGATTAAGCCGCGTTTGAAGAGATCTTCGATTGCTTCCTTAAAACTCGGTAGCAAGCCAGCATGATGCGCGGCGATGCCACGTTCAAGGGCACTTAACCATTGATCAAACCCAAGAACGGCTAAATCTTCTTCGGCTAAGTTCTGGGTGTAATACAAAGCAGTCTTGGTAATTTCGGCGCGTTCTTCAGAATTGGTCAGGCGTAGCCCAGCATTTAAACATTGATTTACCGCCGCATCGCAACCAGCGCGAGAGAAGATGAAAGTAATTGCCGGCAACAGATTCTCACGATTTAGTTTTTCAATAATTTCGGCCCGCGATAGGCGGCTTTCATTTTGACCGAATCGCTCACGTCTATGTCGGTCAGTGTGTACCTTGCGCATTGCTTCACGTTCTAGTTTTAGAATTTCTGGATTTACTTGGCCCGGCTTACTAAACAGATCTACTAAACGTTGACCAATTAGAACGTGTTGATAAAGTGGAATTGGCCTTACTTCGCTGACTACAACGGTTGTGTTTCCACCAATCTCATTTAGCCATTCGCCAAACTCTTCGGCATTAGAGACTGTGGCAGAAAGTGAAATTACTTGCACGCTTTCCATTAGATGAATCAGTACTTCTTCCCAGACGCCGCCTCGAAATTTATCGGCTAAGTAATGAACTTCATCCATTACTACCCACCCCAAGTTATTAAGAGTGTTGGATCCCGCATAGAGCATGTTACGTAGAACCTCAGTAGTCATCACCAAGATATCGGCTTCACTATTAATACTGGTGTCTCCAGTTAATAAGCCGACCTTTTCTTCACCAAAACGTTCAACAAACTCAGCAAACTTTTGATTTGAGAGCGCCTTTATCGGCGTCGTGTAGAAACATTTCTTCCTGCTCCTGAGTGCGAAATAGGCAGCAAACTCACCTACGACAGTTTTGCCGGCACCGGTGGGGGCTGCTACTAATACGCCGTGGCCATCTTCGAGAGCATGGCAAGCTTGAATTTGAAAGTCATCAAAGCCAAAATCAAAAGAATTAACGAATTCTTGAGTTACTGCGTGCTTGGCGCGTGATTTCGCTGCTGCAAAAGCTTCGGCTGGTGAAAGTTGA
Organism: Actinomycetota bacterium; assembly: GCA_947463725.1. Classification (GTDB taxonomy): domain Bacteria; phylum Actinomycetota; class Actinomycetes; order Nanopelagicales; family Nanopelagicaceae; genus Planktophila. Next base: position 28,499 of record CANHRM010000002.1, read on the forward strand.
TCCTGGCCGCTCATGCGGGCCAAGTTAGCAGGGTTTGTGGCAAAGATTCGACTTGAACCGGCAGCTGACCAATACGTTCACCATCGGCATAAGCAACAGCCGAAGATTCGATTCGAACTTGCTTCGCCCGGATAACCTCAACTTGCGGGTGTTCGATATGAGTTCCTTTATATACAGTTGGGAAAACCTTGATGAATTCCAACTTCGAAACTGGACGCAAAATCATGATGTCAAAAAGTCCATCATGTAAATCTGCGTCGGGGCATACTCGCATGCCGCCCCCATAAGAACTGCCATTTCCAATGGCTATTAACATGGCTTCGATTTCTAACACTTTCTCATCAGCGAATATTTTGAATTCAACTGCTCTAAATTTTGGAAATTCTAGAGCTATCGCGGCGTTGTACTTAGCAGGTCCTTTAGGCCACTTCATCTTGTTTGCTCGTTCATTGACTACTGAGTCAAAACCACTTGATAATACAGCGCCAAAATACTCGCCATCTACAACCCCAACATCGACAAAGGAAGGAGCACTCGAAATTAAGTGTTCAAGATAATCAGTTAGATCGTGATTTAACCACCCTAAAGTCCGGTAGAAATCATTGCCAGTTCCACCGGGAGCTATTGCCAATGGGACCTTAAATTCAATTGCCAGTTGCAATAAGAGATGAAATAGCCCGTCTCCCCCAACGCTAAGCAATTTTGTGGCCTCACCTTTTCGCAATGATTCACCAACAAGAGATTTGGTTTCAGCAGTGCTATTGGGTGAAATCATTCGATATGCAATTTCACGGGATTGAAGAAATCCAACTACCTGGGTGGCCAGTGAGGCGGCAGCCCCTAAGCCCGCTTTAGGATTTACAACCACCAGCCACATGAAGCAAACCTACCGATTCAAATTAATCTATTGGTGATGCGGATGGATCGAAATCTGCAGAATCTTGATCAATCTTCCGTTTATCTCTGCCACGATCAAGTAGCAGCGATATCAGTCCTGCTAGGAAATATAGGCAGATAAGTGGAACGGCCAGAATGCTCATCGTAATCGGATCAGAAGTGGGTGTTAACGCTGCTGCCGAGAGAGTTATTGCGAATACCCAAATTCGCCATGGTTTCAAGATAGTGGATCCCCGCAAGAAGCCAATTAAATTAAAAGTCAGAAGAAATATTGGCAACTCAAAAGCCAAACCAAATAGCAGAATCATTCGCAATACGAAATCTAAGTAGTCATCAAATTTAACTAGATTCGTTAGAGCATCGGGTGTGAATCCAAAGAGTACTTTTATTGCCACCGGCAAGATTAGGTATCCAATAGTGGAGCCCAATGCAAAAAATGGCGTAGCTGCGAGCAAAAAGAGAATTGAATAACGTTTTTCTTTACGGTGCAGAGCGGGAGCTATGAAAGCCCATAGCTGATAAAGCCAAACTGGTGCTGCCAAAATCAAACCACTTAAGATCGCGACTTTGATTTGCAGATTCAGCGGACCCAAGATTCCATTTATATAAAGTGAACCACATTCATCTGAACCGTTAGCCCTTGCTGCCGCCAGATCACAAACTGGCTTCGCAAGTTGAGTAATAATACGATCGTAGAGAACCCAGCCGGCAGTTGATGCAACCATAATGGCAACGATCGAACGGAAGAAGCGTTTGCGAAATTCTTTAAGATGTTCGAGTAAGGGCATCTTGCCTTTGTTGCGATTGGACATAACGAGAACGACTACTTAGAAGATGAGTCGTCATCTTTCTTATCGTCGTCCTTCATCTCTTTCATTTCAGATTTGAAAATACGAAGCGAACGGCCAAGTGAGCGAGCTGAATCAGGCAGTCGTTTAGCACCGAACAAAACGGCAATAACAATCAAAATTACGATTAACTCTGGACCACCGAGACTACCCATTTGATTACTCCTTTAGATTCAACTTCTACGGGTAAACGCTAGCGCATAAAATAGCGCTTACGGCCAGATCGCTCTTTAGAAATTAGTGATAATTTTCTAACGCTGCCTTGGCTCGAGCATGTACTGCGGACCTAATCTGAATTGGCTCAGTGGCTTCAATCTGTCCGGCTAGCGAGAGGACTGCTCGAGAAATCCATGAGGCGCTAAAGCCCTCAATGGAAGCGGTTTTGGAACTTACCGAAATTTGTGGCAAAAGTTCAAGGACTTGGCGGGATGCAGAGTGCACCTTGACTTCAAATTTAATAGAAGATTCGTTGGCAGTTACAGGGCTATTCGGCCAAACTTGATCGTCAATTTCTGTGACCCTAACAATTCGATCGGCCCGAAAATTACGAATAGCTTTCGCGTTATCGCAATAACCTTGTAAATATTCATGAGTACCTGATTGAGACAGTTCATAAGGCGCAACTTGCCGCTTTGAAACTTGATCGTTAGCGACTGAATGGTAAGTGATCTCAATCCAGCCACGACGTCGGATAGCGCGCAGGATCAATGCGCGGAATTCAGAATTCAAACTAGCTTCAATTTGAACTTGTGGCGCTGATATCAATTGTGTGCGCAATTGATCTTGCAGGTTCGTAATCTCGTTTACTAAAGAAGTATCGGTGTTACTTAGCTCCGCGCTTAACAGATCGAGACCCATATATATGGAAAGTACTTCGGCACGATCAAGCGCTCTAGGTGCTGCGAGAGTTTCAGCGTTACGGATTGAAACGAAGCCGGATTCAAATTCGAGATCAATTAGTTCTAGTGGGGTGTAACCAGGCAATCCACACATCCAAAGTGTATTTAGATCGTCAGTAATTTCTTTAATGGTGGTATTGAAAGTCTTTGCTAATTCCGAAATTGCAATACCTTGATGTGTTGTTAAGTAAGGAACTAAATCCAGAAGCCTTGCAGTGCGTGCTAACCCGGTATCTTGTTTAGCCATGAATTTTCACCAGCTCTTCAAGAGCGGATATCACGGCTGTTCTTAGCGTCAGCGGCGATGAAACTATTACATCTTGCCCATGCCAAAGAACTAAACTAGTTATGTAATCAAGATCAAAAATAGGAACTTCAAGTAGATCCCAATCATCGGCAGTTTCGATAGTTGTGGCCATGCGTCGAAATTGATAGCCCGAGCCTGGGCGGACTTGTAGTACTGCCAACGGAGTTTCGATATCGGGTTCGAGTTCTGAAATTTCAAAACTTGAAGGCATTACATAACTTTGCGCTTTACCTGTTGCAGTCACAAAGCCCTGGATTCGATCTAACCGAAAATTTCTAATTGCGTCCTTTTCAGTATCTAGCCCAATTAGATACCAATGTGATTTACGGGACTGAACTCCATAAACCTGTAATCGACGATTCAGTGCTACCCCTTGGATGTTTAGATAGTCGAACTCAATAGTGGTTAGCGAAGTGAGTGCATCTAGGGCACTTCGTAAGTTTTCATCTGCGCCAACAAGTTTTGGCGCCATTACTGGCAACTGAGATGAGTCAGTATCTAAACCAATCGAATTCAATTTACGCAACGCCTGTTGTGACAAATCAGTAAATGCCGCATCTTGCCAAGCTTGGGCAGCTAATGAGAGCAGCGTGACTTGGGTTGGTGTTAAGTCGCGCAAGGAAAGCGCATAACTTTCCGGTCGAATTCGGTAACCCGCCTCGTCGTCGAAAAGTGGATCTAATCCCCCAACTTCGATCCGGATACCCAATTTACGAAGATCATCTTTATCGCGTTCGAACATGCGCTCTTTAGATTCAGCACTACCTTCGTATCCTTCAATGTTACGAAAAATCTCATTCTTGGTTAAATATCTCTTAGTTGCGAGTAGTGCAATTGTTAAATTTACTAAGCGCTCATTCTTCCGCGACACCGTAAGCTCCTTTCGCCGGACGACGTCTGCGAGCTAGAACTTCAACTCCCGGTGCCATGCGGCGACTAATAATTAGGAAACCGGTATGAGCGATCATTCGCTGCTGAGGTCGCACTGCTAATCCCTCGTGATGCCAGCCGCGAATCATCGATTCATTACTTTCAGGTTCAGTGAATCGGCCATCAGCTTTGAGCGCTTCGGCAGTTGCTGATAATTGAGTAGTTGTCGCAACGTAGGCTAGAAATACTCCGCCTGGTCGTAAAACGTTCGCTGCCATATCTACACATTCCCAAGGCGCCAACATATCTAGAACAACCCGATCGAATTGATGAGAGAATTCCTGTTCTTGTACAGAACCTAGATCGCAACTCCAGTTGCTCGGTGTCTGACCAAAATAATCAGCGACATTTGCTTTAGCAATCTCAGCGAATTCCTCACGACGTTCAACTGAATGAACTAGTCCTTCAGTCCCTACTGCGCGAAGTAAGGTGATAGTTAACGCACCACTACCAACACCAGCTTCTAACACTCGGGCGCCTGGATAAATATCGGCAAACCCTAAAATGAAAGCTGCATCTTTTGGGTAAACGATGGTTGCACCGCGTGGCATGGACAACACATAGTCACCTAATAATGGTTTGAAAGCGGTGAACTTTAAGCCCGCAGTCGTGCTGATAACCGATCCTTCTGGAATCCCGACCAATTCATCGTGAACGATCCAACCTTTGTGTGTGTGCCATTCCTTGCCCGGCGTAATCGTTAAGGAGTACATCTTGCCCTTGGGGTCAGTTAATTGAATGCGATCGCCATATGTGAAAGTGCCCGCTTGCAGCGAAGCGAGAGATTTCGGAGCCGGTGTAATTTCGGACATGAACGCATCCTAGTTCAGCCAAGCTATGAAAGTCAGCCCAACTTTGTCTTACCTATGGCCTATCTTGAGCAGGTGGCAAATTTGCGATTATCACCGAGTCGAGTTTCGGAATTCACTAATTGTCCACAACTCTACAAATATCGCACCATTGACAAGTTACCCGAACCCCCAAGTGTTGACGCCGAACGTGGCACTTTAGTTCACACCGTACTTCATGATCTTTTTGAATCCCCCGCTGAACTTCGGAATCTAGAGACCGCTGTTGAATTACTGCCCTCAAGATGGCAGGCCCAGCTTGCAGCAAAACCGGATTTAGCGCCCTTGGTTAGTAATGAAAAGGAATGGATCGATCGAGCAAACGCACTTTTAGCCACTTATTTTAAATTGGAAAAACCCGAAACTTTTGAACCGACTTTCCGTGAATTACATCTCGAATTCGATTTGAACTCTGATCTCTATCTGCACGGATATGTCGATCGATTAGATGTTGCACCAACTGGTGAAGTTCGGATTGTTGATTACAAAACTGGTAAGTCTCCGAAGCCAGGTTGGGAAGCAAAGGCTCTTTTTCAACTGCAGGTTTACGCGCTTCTCTATTACAAAACAAATAACGTATTACCACGATTACTTCTATTGATTTATTTAGGTGATGGCGCACTCGTGCGTAGTACTCCAACAATGGCTGATCTCGCTGCCACAGAGGCAACTCTGATGCGCATTGCTAGTGAAATAAAGCTTGCTATTGAGAAAGATGTCTGGCCCACTAAGCCCTCACGTTTGTGTGATTGGTGCTTCTTTAAAGCGATCTGTCCTGCGCATACTTAAGCGTCAATTTTTCATAATTCCAGTTTGCTAGTGACGTAGTTACATCTACTCTGCCACTCTTTTCAATCGGGACAATGTGCGGAACGGCTAAAACCCATGCACCTGAAGCTTTCGCAGCAGTAACCCCAGTTAAGGAATCCTCAAGAACTAAGGCATTGGTTATCTCATGTCCACCGCTAGAGGCAGCGAGTAAATAACCTTCTGGATCAGGCTTTGAGACCTTTACATCATTACTTGAAATAGAACGAACAAATGGACTTACCGCGAAGTTCGCTAACACTGCATCTACAAGTGATCTCGGGCTGGCTGATACTAACGTTAACTCGACGTCATGGGATCGAAGGTCAGTTATCAACTCGATAGCTCCGGGCATGAACGGCAAGTCGCCCTTAAACTTTATAACCATTCGATCAATCATTTCTAACATCAGTGAATTACCATCACGTTTCCCGCCAATTAGGTCTGACATATAGTTTCCTACGCGATCTAGTGGCCCGCCTAATGATGTTGCTTGATCTGATGCCAACCATTGATAACCAAATTCAGCCATCAATTCCGTTTCAGTTTCTAACCAAAGTGGCTCGGAGTCGACTAGTAGACCATCCATATCAAAGAAAACGGCGCTATAAAAATTTAGGTGCGCGTTAGTTGGCATTGAAATATTTAGCCTCTGGGTGATGCACGATGATGGCGCTGGTGGATTGTTCTGGGTGTAGTTGGAATTCTTCGGAAAGTTCCACGCCAATGCGTCCAGGTTCTAGCAACTCGCACAACTGAACCTGTTGTTCGATATCCGGGCAAGCTGGATAACCGAATGAGTAGCGAGAACCTCGGTAGCCTTGATCAAGAATGCCTTGTAAGTCAGGTGCATCCTCGGCACGTACCTGCATCTCTTCACGAATTCGTTGATGCCAATATTCAGCAAGCGCCTCAGTTAATTGAACTGATAGACCGTGAAGTTCGAGATATTCACGATATTCATTCTTTGCGAATAATTCAGCTGCTGCCTTGCTAATGGTGTTTCCCATAGTTACAACATGGAATGCCACTACGTCGACTTTCCCGGAATCTTTACTAGCGAAGAAATCACTTATGCATAAACGTCGATCGCGGCGTTGACGAGGAAATGAGAAACGAGTTCGTTCCTTACCTTTATCGGGACCTTCATGATGCAGAATTACTAGTTCATTACCTTCGCTGACACATGGGAAGTACCCGTAAACAACGGCGGCTTCTAGCCAGCCTTCGGATTGAACTTGGTTTAGTAGAGCGCGCAAGCGTGGTCGGCCTTCAGTCTCGGCCATTGCTTCGTACTCACCGCGAGCGCCTTTTAGACCCCATTGACCCATAAACAAAGCGCGCTCGTCGAGCATTTCCGAATAATCAGCTAACGGAATGCCCTTAACAATTCGCGATCCGAAGAACGGCACCTTAGGGATCTCAATATCCAGCGCTACATCGCTGCGCTTGGTATCGATTTCTTCACTGACTTCAATATTGCGAGTGGATTTAACTTTTCGTTCGCGTAACGCTGGCAGCGCAGCCCCTGGTTCGCCTCGTTTAACCGCCATGATCGCATCCATTAAGCGCAAGCCTTCGAACGCATCTCGCGCATAGCGAACTTCACCTGGGAAAATTTCGGCTAAGTCTTGTTCGACGAAAGCACGGGTCAGAGCAGCGCCACCCAAAACAATCGGCCATTTTTGATCTAAACCACGAGCAGTGATCTCTTCCAGATTCTCTTTCATGATCACCGTGGATTTAACTAACAGACCACTCATACCAATTGCATCGACGTTATGTTCTTGAGCAGCATCAACGATCTGATTAATCGTTTGCTTAATTCCGATGTTTACCACTTGGTAGCCGTTGTTAGACAAAATGATGTCAACTAAATTTTTGCCAATATCGTGCACATCGCCTTTAACAGTAGCAAGCAACATTCGCCCGCGACCCTGGTCATCAGTTTTCTCCATATGTGGTTCTAGATATGCGACCGCACTTTTCATTACTTCTGCACTTTGCAGCACGAAAGGCAATTGCATTTCGCCTTTACCAAATAATTCACCAACAACTTTCATGCCTTCAAGCAAATGATCATTAATAATCTGAAGCGGTTTGATTCCATTTGTCATGGCTAAATCTAGATCGGCATCAAGTCCGACTTTCTCGCCGTCAATAATGCGTCTTTGTAATCGTTCTTCCAGAGGCAACGCCGCTAGACCAGCAGCTCGCAAGTTACGAGTCGCGGCTACTTCGACACCTTCGAATAATTGAAGAAATTCTGTTAGTGGGTCATAAGTACATTCCCCATCGGCATATGTTCGGCGATCATAAATTAGATCAAGTGCTACTTCACGGGCTCTAGCATCAATGCGAACCATCGGCGTGATTTTGGACGGATGCACGATTGCAGAGTCAAGGCCAGCCTCAACGCATTCGTGCAGGAACACTGAGTTAAGCACGATACGAGAAGCTGCATTTAAGCCAAAGGAAACATTGCTAACGCCAAGAGTTGTTTGTACTTCTGGGAACTCAAGTTTTAAAGCACGGATAGCTTCGATTGTTTCAATGCCATCGCGTCGAGTTTCCTCTTGTCCAGTTGCTATAGGGAAAGTTAAGCAGTCAATCAGAATGTCACCGGTCGCCATCCCCCAGTTAGTTGTTAAATTAAGAATCAATCGACGAGCTACCTTAAGTTTCCACTCTTTGGTACGTGCTTGCCCTTCTTCATCTATAGTCAATGCAACAACACTGGCTCCATGTTCGCGCACGAGTGGCATAATCTTGGCGAAGCGCGATGTTGGCCCGTCGCCATCTTCGTAGTTAACCGAGTTAATTACACTGCGCCCGCCCAGTTGTTCAAGACCTGCTTTAAGAACAGCTGGTTCAGTTGAGTCCAAAACGATCGGCAATGTAGATGCTGTAGCAAAGCGACTAGCAAGTTCAGTCATGTCTTTGGCGCCGTCGCGACCAACATAGTCAACTGACAGATCGAGCATGTGTGCACCTTCGCGAATTTGATCGCGAGCAATTTCTACACAAGTTTGCCAGTCTTCAACAATTAGCGCATCGCGGAAAGCTCTAGAACCGTTCGCATTTGTACGTTCACCGATTGCCAAGTAAGTCTTATCTTGGCGAAATGGTACAAATTGATAAAGTGAAGACGCGCCAGGTTCAGTAACCGGGCTACGGTCCTTGATTTGATGGCCCTTAAACTTCTCAACAACTGCAGCTAAGTGAGCTGGCGTAGTACCGCAACATCCGCCCAGAAGTGAGATGCCATAGTCGGCAACGAAAGTATCTAGTGCGGTTGCAAGTTCTTCAGGGCCAAGCGGATATTCCGCACCTTTTTTGCCAAGAATTGGTAGACCTGCATTAGGCATTACCGAGAGCGCGACTTTAGAATTTTGAGATAAATAGCGTAAGTGTTCTGACATCTCAGCTGGTCCAGTCGCGCAGTTAAGACCGATCAAATCGATATCTAAAGGGGCAAGTGCGTTTAGCGCTGCGCCAATCTCAGAACCGAGCAACATTGTTCCGGTTTGTTCAACAGTTACTTGAGCAATCAAAATTACATCACGTTCAACTTTGGCCATCGCCGCGCGCGAACCATTGACTGCCGCCTTCGCTTGCAATAAATCTTGGGTAGTTTCGATCAAAAGCGCGTCAGATCCACCATCTAGTAAACCTTGCGCAGCAGTTTCGTAAGCGCTACGTAGAAATTCATAGGTAGTGTGACCAAGCGTTGGCAACTTTGTTCCGGGTCCAAGTGAACCTAAAACGAAACGCGGCTTGTCGGCGGTCGAAAATTTATCCGCACACTCGCGGGCAATCTTTGCTCCCGCAAAGGCTAATTCGTAGATTCGATCTTCGATGCCGTACTCGGCTAAGTTGGCCCAGTTTGCACCGAAGGTATTTGTTTCGATTGCATCTACGCCAACAGCTAAATATTCGTTGTGTACGCTGGCAACAATATCGGGACGAGAAATATTCAGGATTTCGTTACAGCCCTCGTGATTTTGAAAATCTTCAAGAGTTGGATCGGCGGCTTGCAACATCGTTCCCATAGCGCCATCAGCTATAACGATGCGCTCGGCTAACGCCTGACGAAGCAAAGAAGGCGTTTTTACGAGGCTCATTGGCGCAAGGTTACCAGTAGATAAACTTTGGTGATTAGATCGCGATACCTAATAAGGTGTCGATAGCTCTACTTAACTCACCGCTACTGCCGCCGGTTAGGCCGCCTTCGGTTTGCTCGATCCATGCATCAATCGCCTTAATTGCTCTAACTGTGTCTAAATTATCGGCCAAGCTAGCAATGATTAACGCAACACACTCTTTCGTAGGTGCAACCTCATTGCGACTGAGTGCACTTTGCAACCGAGCCATTCGGTTACTAGCTTCATCCAATACTGCATCAGTCCACATGCGATCACGACCATATGGGCTACTAAGAAGAGCTAAACGAATGACCATGGGATCAACACCTGATGCAACTAATTTACTAACGAAAACCAAATTGCCTTTGCTCTTACTCATTTTCTCGCCATCTAGTCCAACCATGCCTGCGTGGATATATGTACGTGCGTATGGTTTGCCAGTCAAGATAGCAACTTGCGATGCGCCCATTTCATGGTGAGGAAAAATCAGATCACTTCCACCGCCTTGAATATCAATGGCAAAGTCATCAGCTGGATCTGGCTGCAAATATGCAAGTGCGATGGCGCTACATTCAATGTGCCAACCGGGCCGTCCAGCGCCAAATGGTGACGGCCAAGAAGGTTCACCAGGCCGGGCTGCTAACCAGACCAGACAATCGAGCACATCCTTTTTGCCAATTCGATCTGGATCACCCCCACGCTGCGAAAATATCTCTTGCATCTCTACTTGAGAATAGTGCGAACGTGTTCCAAATTCAGAATCACTACGAACCGAGAAATAAAGATCGTTCTCTACCGGATAAATTGTATTAGCCGTTTTAAGAGCTTCAATTGCTTGGGTAACTAATGGAATAGCTTCGACGGCACCGATATAACTTTCCGGTGGCAAAACATGAAGATTTACCATGTCGCTTCGGAATAGTTCAATTTGGGAATGTGCTAGCTCTTGCCAATCAATCCCATCACGATTAGCTCGTTCAAGTAATGGATCATCAATGTCGGTTATGTTCTGCACGAAACGAACTTCGGCGCCGGTTGCTCTGAGATAACGGTTAATTAAATCAAATGTTAAATAAGTTGCCGCATGACCTAAGTGAGTCGCATCGTAAGGAGTTATTCCGCATACGTACATGCGATAAAGATTTTTAGTTGGGAGCGCCTTCTTAGTTCCGGAAAGCGTGTCTTTTAAGGTGAGTTTAGGCAGCGCAAATTTAGGATCTAGGGCTGGAATCGCCACTGTTGGCCATGAGCGCATTGTTTTATTCTAGATGTTCTCAAGAGGTTTTAAACGCTAGAACGGCGGCCATGGAACGGCCGGCCAATCTGGGCTCGGTGATGGAAAGACTTTCTTGTTGAGTAAATGTGAAATTCTCACTTTCAAAGCAGCGAACTCGTCTGCTGTGATTAATTCTTGAATCTCGTCTCCAGTTTTACCCTCAAGTTCGGTCTTAAGAAGTTTGAGTGTGTTCAGCTCGGTATCCAGGAGCGGTGATTGCTCCCACTGCCAAAGTACGGTTCGCAACTTATCTTCAGAGTGAAAAGTGACTCCGTGATCGCACCCGTAGATATGACCATCAGATGTCGGCAATAGATGGCCGATTTTGCGATCTGTATTGTTGATTACTATATCGAATAGCGCGAGATTGCGAAGACCGATTAGATCTTTGCGAAATAGTTCAGAGAGATCTTCCTCTTCATCGATATCAATCCAAAGTTGCACCATCCCGAAACCAAATGGCCCCTCACGCAATAGTGTTGGTGGAACACAATTAAGTTGCATCGCTTCGCTGACCAAGTAAGCCGCATACTCACGGTTAGCTAGCGTGCCATCTGGAAAATCCCATAGTGGTCGCTCCCCCGTTACGGGCTTATAGATACAGTTAAACAACTTATCGCCAACTGAGATTTCACCAAAGAGTGTCGCATTTGAAGCATCAACTAAGCGACCAGTAACTTTAAGATCACCATAACCAAGTGCTGCAAGTATCTCGTCGCGATTATCTGCGGTAACCATTTGACCTCGGACATAGATGTCCAGTGTTATCGATTGGTATTCCACAGAATGGGCAAGGCAGACGCCCAGCTCCAACTACTGCCGCAGTTCGTTTTGCGAAAGCATCAGCTTGAGCGAGTGTGAGTGATACTCGTAGCAAATCGGGTGCTTCATCTTCGTCATCGTCAGCCAATTCTTCTTCTTCAGAATCAGCTGGTGTTGCGCACTGCAACTCAACCAGAACTGTTTCAGAGTCAGTTACAAACGAGAGCCCAATAACACCAACGCGGAATTCTTCAAAGATTGGCTGTTCTAGTGGTTCGGTGTCGACGCCTAATCTTGAATATGAAATTAATGGGTTAGCCCGTTTTATCTCTTTGAGAATAGCGCCCACTCGTTCACCTAGAGCGGCGGCTTGAATTTTTTCTAGCCCAACTGAGGTGATTCGGGATCCACTACGCGCTTGAATAAAGAAACTTCGCTCACCCGGTTCACCGACCGTGCCGCAAACAAAACGCTCTACTGGACTAAATTCGTAAACAATGCGACTCACTTAGTAAGGCCTTTGCCCCCGCCAAGTAAATGGCCACGTTTGTTTTTGCTCTGCAATAAGTCTGTGACTGAAGAATCTGAATCATTTAGGCGCGTTAATCGAATCGCACCACCATTTGATTCCAAAATCGTGATTGAAGCTGGATCGATCACAATACGTTGGAAATCATCCAAATGCATTCCCATTGCGCTGGCCACAATCGCCTTAATTACATCACCATGAGAGACCATGATGGTTAATTCCAGATCAGATTCAAAGAAAGCATGGACTGAGCGCATCGCTCGCACTTGCATCTGTGCGAGACCTTCACCATCTGGGAAAGTAACCGAGCTGGGTTGGCCCTGAACCTTGCGCCAGAGTTTAGCTCTCGACAGTGTCGCTAATTTTTTGCCGGACCACTTACCGTAATCAACTTCAATTAAATTTGGTTCGGAAATTACATTTACATTCTTTCCAAATTTAGCCAGCCACGGAGCTAATGTTTCAGTACAACGATCCATCGGACTAACCTGAACTTGGGCAATAGTTAATTTACCTAGTCGATCTGCCAATCGTTCAGCTTGTTCTTGACCTGTCTTCGAGAGGTGAACATTAGGCAATTGACCAGAGAGAACTCCAGCGGCATTGGCGGTTGAATGAGCATGTCGAATCAAAACAATTTTTGGCACCCTGAAAGGTTATCGCAGTAATTCGGCCCTTGCCTTGCTAGGTTTGCGCCATGGAAATCAGGCGTGCCGGCAATAGTGGCTTATCTTTATCTCGACTTGGTCTGGGAACTATGACTTGGGGTCGCGATACTGATGAGCACGAGGCCGCTGATCAAATGCGAGCGTATTTAGATGCCGGTGGAAATTTCATCGATACTGCCGCTGTTTATGGCGATGGCGATAGCGAACGTGTAATCGGTGGACTAGCTGGCTCACTTTTCAAGCGCGAGGAAATAGTTTTAGCAACTAAGGCTGGAATCACTTTTCCGGATGGAATCCGTACCGTAAATAATTCGCGTGCTGCTCTGATGGCTGAACTCGATAACTCACTGGCCCGACTTGGTACGGACTATGTGGATTTATGGCAAATCCATACTTGGGATTCTGAAAATCCGATTTCTGATGCGCTCTCTGCACTGGATTGGGCTTACAACACCGGACGTGCTCGCTACGTAGGAATTTCAAACTTTTCTGGCTGGCAAACGGCGCATTGTGTTACGCGACAAAATAATCAAGGCGGAAAAGCTCCGATTGCAACTATTCAATCGGAGTACTCACTACTAAATCGAGAAGTCGAACGAGAAATTATTCCAGCAGCAGAGGCGCTAGGTTTCGGATTTCTACCGTGGTCACCTTTAGGTCGTGGTGTACTTACTGGAAAATATCGCAATGGTTTGCCAAGTGATTCACGTGGCGCCAGTGCACATTTTGCTGGATTTGTAGAACCATATTTAGATGCTCGTTCGTCCCGCATAGTCGAGGCAGTCTGTGTCGCAGCCGATGGACTTGGATTTTCACCACTAGAAGTTTCTTTAGCTTGGGTGCGAGATGCGCCAGGAGTAACAAGTGCAATTGTTGGGGCACGCACAGGCGCGCAACTTCGTGGAATCTTAACTTCGGAACAAATTATCTTGCCTGAGGTTGTTCGTGATGCTTTAAGTGAAGTATCAGCAATTCTTTAAAAAACGCTCCATCACATGCACGCCGTATTTCAGACCATCTAAAGGAATGCGTTCATCTACGCCATGGAAAAGCGCCATGAAATCTAACCCTGGTGGAAGTTTCAGAGGGGTAAATCCATACCCAACAATTCCCAACTCGGAAAGAGCTTTATTATCTGTGCCACCACTCATCATGTAAGGAACAGCAATCGCATCAGGATCTTCGGCGATTAAGGCTTGAACCATTGCTTCAACTAAGTCACCGCTGAAATCTACTTCTAACGAAATATCGTGAGTCAAAGTTTCGATCTCAATATCTGGGCCCACAATTTCACGTATGGTTTGATTGAATTCTTCTTCGTATCCAGGCAAGAAACGTCCATCTACCACGGCTGAAGCCGACTGTGGAATAACGTTGGCTTTGTATCCCGAATTCAACATTGTCGGATTAGCAGTATTTTGTAGAGTCGCTCCGAACATCTTCGCAGCGGGGCCGAGTTCATCTAAAAGTGGTCGGAAATCCGCTTCGTCATATTTGTTGTCCGTGGCTTTGGCAACATTGGCAAAAAGAGCCCTAATAGTTTTTGTGTAGCGCTGAGGCCAAGTGTGGTTACCAATTTTTTGAACAGCTTCACTCAAAGCTGTAACAGCATTGCTCTTGTTGATCATAGATCCGTGTCCGGCTGTGCCCTTTGCAGTTAACTTTATCCAGTGAATACCTTTTTGTGCGGTCTCAATAAAATACAGTCGTTTGCCGTTCTTAACAGTGATTGAAAATCCACCGACTTCAGAAACCGCTTCTGTGCACCCTGCAAAAACTTCTGGATGTTTCGCTGTCATGTAGCGTGAGCCGAATTCACTGCCGGCTTCCTCGTCACCAAAAAATGCTAAAACAATATCTCGTGGAGGTACATAACCTTCTCGTTGCCACTTACGTACTATCGCAAGAATCATCGCATCAACGTTCTTCATATCAACAGCGCCTCGGCCCCAAATGAAACCATCTTTAATCAATCCGCTGAAAGGATCTACTGACCAATCTTTTGCATCAGCAGGTACTACGTCGACATGACCATGAAGAACTAAACCTGGTCTAGATGAATCACTACCTTTAATTTTTGCAATCACATTTGCACGGTTTGGAGCCGACTCGTATATTTTTGCAGCGATGCCAACTTCAGCGAGTGAAGCAACAACGTAAGCTGCAACAGCACTTTCATCGCCATTTCCTTCACCATAATTAACACTCGGAATACGAATCAATTCCTGGCAAATACGAATTGTTTCTTCTTCGAGTGAGAGGCGCTCTGGTGTTGAATTCATGGGGCTACTCTCCCAGTTCTGGCCCGAAAATGTGAAGTCTGCAAATTTTTGACGACCTTTTGCTGTGATGTGACCTGTGTTGCTATCCTTCGCTAGAAAATCCACTCGTCCGGGTGGCGGAATTGGCAGACGCGCTAGCTTGAGGTGTTAGTGCCCGCAAGGGCTTAGGGGTTCAAGTCCCCTCCCGGACACACATATTCGCGAAGAACTTCAGCTTCGAAAGGTAGAGCGGATGAAGATTGCCGACGCGCTCGCTCTGATTCGCCCGATTCCAGATTTCCCAATTCCCGGTGTTCTATTTCAAGATATTGCTCCACTTATTGCCAATCCAAAAGCTTACGAATTGGTAACTAAGGAATTTGCACAAACTGAAACACCGTTTAACTTAGTTGCCGGTGTTGAATCCCGTGGCTTTATCTTGGCCAGCGCTATTGCAATTGATAGTGCAGTTGGTTTTGTCCCGATTCGTAAGGCTGGCAAATTACCTGGCGCGGTTATTAAGCGCGAATATGGTCTGGAGTACGGCAGCGACAGTCTTGAGATGCAAGTAGATGCTTTAACCCACGTGAAAAATCCCAGAGTTTTACTTATTGATGACGTGCTTGCAACTGGTGGAACACTTATTGCTGCCCTTGAACTGATTGCGGATTTGTCGGGAGAAATCTGCGAGATCGCTGTTTTGTTAGAGATCACCGCTCTTGGTGGACGGGAACGTATCTTGGCTGCTTTCCCTGATTTGAAAATTCGGGCGCTGGTCAAGATTTGAAAACAAATATTGCAAAGATTCTAGAGATCCAAGGACTACGAGCTCTAGCTGCAACTTTGGTTCTGATATTTCATGCCAAATTTGTATCAGGTGGCTTTATTGGTGTAGATATTTTCTATGTCATCTCTGGCTTTTTAATTACTGGTTTACTTCTAAAAGAACTAAACGCTAACGGCCGGATCTCACTTAAGGCGTTCTATCTTCGAAGAAGCAAGCGTCTATTACCTGCTTCATTCTTAGTTCTTTTTGTAACAGCCCTATTCGCTTGGCTAGTACTGCCTCCGATTTCGCGAGGTTCAATCGGACGCGATTTAGTCGCGACAACTCTTTACATTTCCAATTATCTATTCGCTTGGTGGCAAAACGATTATCAGAATCTAAATGCCACACCATCGCCGTTCATTCACTATTGGTCGCTTGCTGTCGAAGAACAGTTCTATATTTTCTGGCCACTTTTCATAATCGCACTCGCTAAGCTCAAAAGCGCCCGCAAGTTCCTCGTTGGTTTCTCACTGGTAACCAGCATTACCTTTGCACTCGGCGTGTGGCTGACCGTTGTGGCTCCAATTTGGGCTTTCTATTCACTGCCGACACGTGCTTGGGAACTAAGTATTGGCGCGCTAATTGCTCTGCTTCCTTCATTAAGAAGGCGAAGTCCTTCACTGGCGGTCTTAGGAGCGATTGCCTTAATCAGTTCAGCTTTCTGGTTTAACGATCGCACCTCATTTCCGGGTGTTTATGCATTGCTACCGGTTTTCGGCACCGCAGCCCTGCTATCGAGTATTGGCTCATGGCCTGGGCCGCTGAGATGGCTAGCCACTAATCGCGTCTCAGTTTGGATAGGAAAAATTTCCTATCCGCTATATCTCTGGCATTGGCCGGTATTGGTTTTACCTATCGCACTTTTCGCTCGCGATCTTGTTCTATTGGAAAGAATCGTTGCACTGCTAGTGACCATAGTCCTGGCTGACTTAACGACTAGATTTATTGAAGAGCCACTTCATTTAAAGAACTTTGCCGCACGAAGAGTTGTTGTAAGTACAGCAACGGCAATGGTGCTCTCACTCTTAGTTGGTTTTGGTATCTCGCAATCTACGACAAAAACGATATTGGTAAACGGCAAGCAAGTCACGTTAGCGAGTATTGAATCTCGACCTACCCCTTATGACGATGGTTGCCATCTTAATTATCATGAAGCGATTTCTCCGCTGTGTGAATTTGGGAAATTAGATAGCGCTAAGACTGTTGTTCTCTACGGAGATTCACATGCGGTGCAATGGTTTCCAGCGCTAGAAAAATTGGCGGTTGAAAAAGGATTTAAGTTGATCACGTTGACCAAGTCGGCATGTCCGTCAATTGATGTGGTGCGCGAAAGTATCGGTGCTTTCAATATGGGTAACTGTGCCGCGTGGCGAAAAAGTGCCATTGAACGCATATCGAAAGCTAAACCAGATTTGATTATTCTTTCATCGTTTGAACATTTCATTCCGGCAGGAGACCCTCGTAAAGTAAAGAAGTGGTGGGCAGATGGATCACAACGCACCTACCGAACTCTGAACACTTTAACCCCGAAAGTTGTCTATCTGCTTGACACTCCCCTGCCTATGCGCAACATTCCGGATTGCTTAGCAAGCACTAGCGCTGATAAGTGTTTAGCCAACTCAAAACTCGGGTTACCGCAAGTCGCAAAATTTGAAATTATCGATCCCGCCATATGGCTCTGCCAAAGTGAGTGCCCAGGCATTGTGCGTGGAAATGTGGCTTATAGAGATGCTTCACACATTAGCGTCGCGACATCGCTGGAGTTATCAGATTCACTTTGGCAAGCGCTGATCGATAAGGGATTTACGCTTTAATGTGGCAGGATTACCGACATGGCTGAGTTGACGTACTACTGCGGAACTATGGATAGCGGTAAGTCGACCCTCGCTCTACAAACAGCCCATAACCACCAAAGTCGCGGTCGAACCGGATTAATTTTCACCAATCAAGATCGAGCTGGCGTTGGAGTTATTTCATCGCGCCTGGGATTACAAAGCGCGGCGATTGAAGTTGGCCCAGAATTAGATATTCATCGGTTCGTAGTTGATCAACTTTCGATCGGATCAAGAGTTGATTACATTATTTGCGACGAAGCCCAATTCTACGAACCGATTCAGATTGATCAATTAGCTCGTATTGTCGATGGCCTCGGAATAGATGTCTACGCTTTCGGAATTCTGGCTGATTTTCGGACCAAATTGTTTCCAGGTTCCGCGCGACTAGTTGAATTGGCTGATCGAGTAAATACATTGCAAGTCGAAGCCCTTTGTTGGTGTGGGCAAAGAGCTACACATAACGCTCGAACCATTAATGGCATCATGGTCACTGAAGGCGAACAAGTAGTGGTTGGTGATACTAATAATGCCGATGAAGTTGCTTATGAAGTTCTCTGTCGTCGTCATCACATGCGTCAGTTAACTGCCCGAGTTTCTAGAGCAGGACATACTTCGAGTGACCCACTACCCTTCAACTCATGAACGTACGTGGATTAGCTGCACTCAGTAAAGGCGCCCCTTTAACTTCTTATTCTTTCACCCGCAGAGAAATGCTTCCTCATGATGTAGCTATGGAAATTAAGTACGCCGGCATCTGTCACTCCGATATCCATCAAGTCAATGAGGAGTGGGGTGCTGCTCGTTTTCCGATGGTTCCAGGTCACGAGATTGCCGGCGTAGTAACTGCAATTGGCGGCTCGGTAAGTAAGTTTGCAGTCGGAGATCTAATCGGTGTGGGCGTATTCATTGATTCTTGTCGCGATTGCTCTAGCTGCAACCAGGGTTTGAATCAATATTGCGAGAATGGCATGACACCGACTTACAACGGATTTGAACGCGATGGCGTAACTCCGACTATGGGTGGCTACAGCGATGGATATGTAATAAATGAAGATTATGCGGTAAAGATTCCAACTGGGCTAGACCTTGCAGCCGTAGCACCGCTGCTATGCGCTGGCATCACTTTGTATTCACCGTTAAAACATTGGAAAGCCGGACCTGGCAAGAAAGTTGCGGTGATGGGTCTCGGTGGTCTTGGCCATATGGGAGTCAAGTTTGCACATGCTTTAGGCGCAGAAGTTACCGTTCTTTCTCACTCCCCCAGCAAAGAAGCCGATGCACGTAGTTTAGGTGCAGACCACTTCGTCGTAACTAGTGATCCGGCACAGATGAAATTAGTTAGACGCAAGTTTGATTTAATTTTAGACACAGTTAGCGCTGAGCATGATGTTAATGATTATCTAAATCTGTTAGGCACCGATGGGACTCTGGTTGTCATTGGACTTCCAGGCGTTCCTTTTTCAGTCCATGCAAACTCATTATTATCTGGACGACGTTCCATGGCTGGATCGATGATCGGAAGTATTTCGCAAACTCAGGAGATGCTGGATTTCTGCGGCGAAAAGAAAATTGTGAGCGAGATTGAATTAATCAGTGCTGACTATGTGAATACTGCGTACGAGCGTACTGTTAAAAGCGACGTGCGATTTCGTTTCGTTATTGATATCGCAACGCTCTAAACAAATTGATGCACTAGAAGTGCAAAAACTGGTGCGATCGCTAAAGCTGGCAGCAAGTTAGCAACTGCTACTTCTTTGATCTTCAGCAAGCGCAGAGCAATGCAAAGCAACATCAAACCGCCAACGATGGTCATAGCTGCGATTTGATATCCGCTCAAGATCGAACCTAAACCAAGACCCACAACGGTCCAAGTGCCTTGGTAAATACCGACCGGAATAGCAGAGGCTGCGACTCCCCAACCTAATGAGGTAGCAAATGCCATCGCGGCAAAGAAGTCGAGCGTTGATTTCAAGATCAATTGATCGATTCCCGTGCCCATGCCGTCACTAATGGAGCCAAGGATCGCTAGAGGTCCGATGGCAAAGAGCAGCGATGCGCTGACAAAACCTTCGATAAATGGGCTTTCTTTCGAAGCACGAAAACGCATTCGCAAATTTTCGCCAAGAACTTCAAGCTTCTCTTCGAGGTGTAAAGCACTACCAATCAACGCACCAATTAAAAGTGAACCCAAAACGCAAAGGAGCGTCCAACCTTTAGGCAGTGCGGAAATATATTCAGAAGACCAGAGCGGAATTAGCGCACTGGCTGCGGCCAAGAGAGTGACTAGGCCCAGGATGTCCGTTACCAAATTTCTTAGCTTTTCACTTACACGCGAACCCATTAGAACACCAAGAGTTGCTCCACCAATGATGGTGAAGATATTTATCAATGTGCCTAAGCCCGGGAATTCCATAAGGCGCAATACTATCTCGCGCAAGCGAGAAGTGGGCTATCCTCGGGCAATGTTCGTTATCGCCCTATTAATGGAGTTCTTACGTCCACACAAAACAATTCCAATAACACCTTGGCGTGCGCAGAATCGTTGGGACTTATCCCTCTCCCGAGTGGCGATCCTATTCTTTGGTTTATTCATATTTGGAATCGGTGATTCGCTATTGATCCAATCTAATTTTGGTAATGCGCCATGGTCTGTTTTAGCCCAAGGATTAGCAAAAACTTTTAATTCCGAAATTGGTCTTCTCACCTTTCTTATAAGCGCTGTAGTACTTCTACTTTGGGTTCCGCTAAAAGAGAAGCCAGGTTTCGGAACTATTTCTAATATTGTGATCATTGCCGCAGCAATTCAACTTGGTATTGATTTCATTCCACCTGCCGAAAATACATTAGTCGGCCTCATCTACGTGTTTGCAGGAATTGCCTTAGTTGGCGCTGGTTCGAGTCTTTACATCACATGCGGACTTGGGCCGGGGCCACGAGATGGCCTCATGACCGCGATCCACCACAAGAGCGGTATTCGTGTAGGTCGAGTTCGTTTAGCGATCGAGGGAACAGTTTTGGTACTGGGTGCGCTGCTGGGTGGCCATTTAGGCGCAGGAACTGCCCTATTCGCGCTATTAATCGGCCAATCAATCGCAATTTTCTTAGGGATCGTGGCTCGGCTTACCTCAAATACTTCACAGTAAGCCTTAGGTTTGGCCTTAAGTTCCCTGCGTTAGCCGAACGTTCTTCGGCTCGGAGTCGCAAACACCTCCGTTAACAAAATTAGAAAGGCACCTCATTGACTAAAACTCTAGACAGATATTTCAAGATTTCAGAACGTGGATCTTCAATATCTACTGAAATCCGTGGCGGAATCGTCACCTTCTTCACGATGGCTTACATCGTGGCACTTAATCCACTTATCCTCGGCGGCGTAAAAGACTCAACCGGGCATTACCTCGGCGGCGGCACAGACGGTGCAAACTTTGCAGCGATCGCAGCTATGACTGCTCTTATGGCAGGTCTACTTACTATTCTTATGGGCGCAGTTGCGAATTTCCCACTGGCACTTGCTACAGGTCTTGGTCTTAATACATTCGTTGCAGTCGGCATCGCAGCGAAGATGACTTGGGCTGATGCGATGGGTCTGGTTGTGATTGAAGGTCTCATTATTACTGTTCTAGTACTCACCGGCTTTAGAACCGCAGTCTTTAAAGCAGTTCCACAACAACTTAAGATCGCAATCTCTGTTGGTATTGGTCTGTTTATTACTCTAATTGGTCTGGTTGATGCGGGCTTCGTTCGCAAGACTCCAGGTACTGGTCCGGTTCCGGTAACGCTAGGCAACGATGGAACTCTCGTGGGTTGGCCAATCATCGTATTTGGCTTCGGATTGTTATTGATGATTATCTTGCTAGTTCGAAAAGTGAAGGGCGCAATCCTTATCGGAATCGTTGCCTCAACTGTGCTCTCAATAGTTATCGAGAAGGCATTTAAAATCGGAGCTAACTACCTGCCAGGTGGAGTTGTAAACAATGTCTTCGGCGGAACTATGCCGGATACTTTCAAAGGCGTAACAGTTCGTGACGCTGACGGAGTAGCTCTTCTGTATACAAATCCAAAGGGCTGGGGACTAAATGTACCGAGCGTGCCAGATAACTTTGTAGCCACTCCTGACTTCTCGCTCTTCGGCAAGTTCGATCTGCTTGGAGCTTTCAATTTCAAGGGCGTAACCGTTATTGCCGCAATCCTCTTCGTATTCACACTGTTGCTATCTGACTTCTTCGACACTGTCGGAACTGTTACAGCAATTGGATCAGAAGCAGGACTAATTGACAAAGATGGAAATGTTCCTAACAACAACAAGATTCTTTTTGTTGACTCTGTTGCAGCAGTTGCAGGTGGCGCAGGAAGCATCTCTTCTAATACCAGCTACATTGAATCGGCTTCAGGAGTAGGCGAAGGCGCACGTACTGGCTTAGCATCAATAGTCACCGGAATTCTTTTCCTATTGACTACATTCCTAGCCCCACTCGTAGCTGTTATTCCTTACGAAGCTGCCACACCAGCACTCGTAATCGTAGGATTCTTGATGATGTCCCAGATCAAGGACATCGATTGGTCTGATTACGGAATCGGTATTCCAGCTTTCTTAAGCATTATTTTGATGCCATTTACTTACAACATCTCAGTGGGCATCGGAGTAGGAATCATCTCTCACGTGATCATTCGTCTCGTACAGGGTCGCTCAAAAGAAGTTCACGCTCTTCTTTATATCGTCTCTGGACTATTCATGATCTACTTCTTATCATCCCCAATAAACATGTGGACTGCATAAGACTAATAGCGATAAAAGACGGGCCACGAGAAATCGTGGCCCGTTTTCTTTTATGGCAACTTCCAATTGATTGGAGCTTGCCCTGAAGTCGTCAATAATTCATTGCATCTGGTAAACGGTTTACTATCGAAGAATCCGCGATAAACCGATAATGGGCTCGGATGAACTGACTCAATCTTTTGCGACTCATCGAAATTCTTGCCCATGCGTTGCGCATGACTCCCCCAAAGAATTAATACACAACCTCGATTAGCCAAGATCTCTAATGCAGCCGCAGTTATCCTCTGCCAACCGATATTGAGGTGCTCTGATTTATCATCCAGATTCAGTGTCAACGAGCTATTTAAAAGAGCAACCCCATTACTGGCCCACTCTGATAAGTCTCCATTTTTCGGATAAGAGTAACCTGTGTCTGAAACGTATTCCGTAAATATATTTTTTAGCGAAGCTGGAAGTCTCTCATGGTCGGGATTGACGCTAAAAGCTAATCCAGTTGCGTATCCCGGTGTTGGATAAGGGTCTTGGCCTAGGATTACAGCTCGGTAATGTTCAATCGGAAAACTAAATACACGAAGAACATTTTCATATTTCGGCGTGATGCGTTGCGAGGTAATTAATTTTTCGATAGCTGCTAACTCTTTTTCATAACTCGCAAATAGAGGTAGCCAACTCTTATCGATTTGCGCGAGCAAAGAACCGAGCACCTTCTTTAGTTACCGTGAGCGGATAATTGAAGACGTCAGAAACATTAGGCGTGGTCAATACCTCGTTGATCTCGCCGGCATAAGCAATCTGGCCATTCTTAATCAGAAGTGCGTGCGTAGTTCCGACCGGGATCTCTTCAAGGTGATGTGTGACAATAATTGAAGCTGGTGAAGATGGGTCACTGGCAAAGGTGGCGAAACGCGATAACAGATCTTCCCGGCCCGGCAGGTCTAAGCCCGATGTTGGTTCATCTAACAAGATCAATTCAGGATCCACCATTAGCGCTCGAGCGATGGTCACGCGTTTGCGTTCGCCTTCACTCAAGGTTCCGTAAGTACGGTCACCTAGCTGACGAACACCGAAAGTGGTTAATAGTGCAATAGCTCGGGACTCATCCCAAAGATCGTAACTTTCATTCCATCGACCACTAATTGCATAAGCTGCCGTGAGAACAACATCTCGAACTAGTTCATCATCTGGGATACCGCTTGTGCTGTTTGCCGAAACTAATCCAATCCGGGTGCGCAATTCAAAGAGATCTACTTTGCCCATTGCTTTATCTAGGATCCTGGCTGCGCCAGACGATGGAAATATACGAGTAGCGATCAACTGCAATAGAGTGGATTTGCCGGCACCGTTTGGACCCAAAATTACCCACCGCTGGCCAGTTTGTAAGGTCAGCGAAATTGGCCCCAAGATAGTTGAGGCCCCACGACGAACAGTTACTTCATCGAGGGTAAGAACGGTATCGCTTGCCATAGAGCGAAAAGATAGCGTGAATTCACGGTAATCTGCGCATATGAGCAGCGATGCGCAACACACTGGGCTAATCCTTTTAACTGGTACGGACGCCCCTGGCATCACGCAAGCCCTATTTGCCGCCTTAGAACCTTTTGCCATCACCGTGTTAGATATCGAACAGGTTGTAATAAGTGATCGCTTGATCCTGACAGTTTTGATTGGTTTAAGCCCGGCACATAGCAAGGCCATCGAAGCTGACTTAGATGAGTGTGCAATCAAATTAGGCGTAGATATTGCGACCCTGTTTTCAGATTCTGCAACTAGTTCAATTCAGGCCAAACAAGGGCTACTACATGTCGTCGCTCTTTCACAAAAATTGCAACCAAGTGCGATTGCTCAGATTGCCACAGCGATAACAACGCAAGGTGGAAACATTGAAAGAATATTTCGTACTGCTTCATATCCGGTTACTGCAGTTGAATTTCAAGTATCAGCCGCCAGTGTGGAGCAATTACGCGCATCTCTTGCCTTAGTGGCTCGTGAAGTTGGAATCGATATCGCAGTCTCCCCCGGCGGTTTAGCGAGGTTAGCCAAGAAATTAGTTGTCATGGATGTCGATTCAACTCTTATCCAACAGGAAGTAATCGAGTTGCTGGCCGCCAAAGTTGGTGTTGAGAAAGAGGTCATCGAAATAACCAATGCCGCAATGGCTGGCGAATTGGATTTTGAAGCTTCTTTGCGCGCACGTGTCGCGTTATTGGCTGGTGCTTCTGAAGAAATTCTAGACGAAGTGCGTAACGAGATTAAGTTGACACCTGGGGCTCGAACGTTGGTTAAAACCTTGCAGAAGTTAGGCCACGAAGTAGCTGTTGTTTCAGGTGGTTTTACTTGCGTGATCGAGCCCTTGTTAGCCGATTTAGGAATCACTAACTACCGCGCAAATAACCTCGAGATCGTCGCCGGAAAGTTAACCGGACAAGTACTTGAACCAATCATCGATCGGGCCGCTAAAGCGCAAGCACTGCGTGATTTTGCAGTTAAAACTGGCGTAACTCTTGAGCAAACAATTGCGATTGGCGACGGTGCTAACGATCTCGACATGATTGCAGCCGCCGGACTTGGAATTGCATTTAACGCAAAACCTGCAGTTCGAGCAGCAGCTGACAGTTCATTAACTGCGCCTTACTTGGATTCAGTCCTCTATTTGCTTGGCATCACTCGCGAAGATGTAGAAGCGGCAAATATTTAAGTTACAAGCGACAAGCGTGAATATCAGTTACCAAAATACCTCGAGCACCAATAGTCCAAAGATCATCCATCACGGCGTTAGTGTCCTGACGCGGCACCATTGCTCGGACCGCAACCCAGTCAGCTTTTTGTAGTGGAGATATTGTAGGCGACTCCAAACCAGGAGTTAATTCACAAGCCCGATCAAGAGCGGTTTTGGGAATATCGTAATCAAGCAGCACATATTGTCTAGCCGTAACGACACCTTGCAGACGTCGAATAAGGATTTCTAAACCATCAGCCTGGCTGGCATTTTTAATCAAAACAGCTTCACTATTTAGAATTGGTTCACCGAAAATCTTTAGGCCTGCTTGTCTAAGAGTATTTCCGGTGCTGACTACATCGGCAATTACATCAGCAACTCCTAGTCTGACACTGCTTTCGACTGCGCCATCTAGGCGAACAACGTCGGCTGAGATCTTCAAATCTTTCAAGTGATTCGCTACTAAGCCGGGGTAAGCAGTTGCGATTCGTTTCCCAGCTAGATCACTAATCTTCCATTCGCGATCAGCGCTACCGGCAAATCTAAAAGTCGAACCACCAAAACCTAAACCTAGAATTTCTTTTGCTGGCGCGCCAGAATCAATAAGTAAATCACGTCCGGTGATGCCAGCTTCCAATTCACCAGAACCAACATAAATCGCAATATCGCGTGGACGCAAATAATAAAACTCAACTCCATTTTCAGGATCAAGTAGAACTAAATCACGAGCATCAACCCGCTGGCGATAGCCCGCCTCTTTGAGAATTGCGATTGATGAGTCAGCAAGGGAACCCTTATTTGGTACGGCTATTCGAATCATTCTTTACTCCTACAAGTATCGATATACATCGGCGAGTGAAATATTGCGAGCGATCATTAGTACCTGCAGGTGATACATCAGTTGGCTAATCTCCTCAGCAAGTGCCTCGTCACCTTCATGTTCGGCCGCTAACCAAACTTCGCCAGCTTCCTCTAGAACCTTCTTGCCGATTGAATGAACCCCAGCATTGACGGCGTTTACCGTGGCCGAGTCGCCTGTCTGGGATGCGACTTTTTCAGAGAGCTCAGAGAAAAGCGATTCAAATGACTTCATGGGATCAGTTTACTTCAACGTCAAAGATCATGAACCACTATTAAGTTCGAGATTAGCTAATTGCCAACTGCGCTTTTTCCCGCAGAATAGTGACCATTTGCGCTGGGTCTTCGCTATTAAACACGGCACTGCCAGCTACAAAAGTATCGGCGCCTGCGAGTGCAGCTGACTCGATCGTCTCGAGTGAGATGCCACCATCGACCTGAAGCCAGATTGCCTTTGCCCCAATTTCCTTTCGAGCGTGGGCGATCTTTGGTAATTGATTTGTCATAAATTTTTGACCGCCAAAGCCCGGTTCAACTGTCATGATCAGCAACATGTCTAGGTCATCAAAGAATTCAAGATACGGATCTAACAAAGTATTTGGCTTAAGGGCTAGAGATGCTCGAGCGCCATTGCTACGAATCGCCTTTAACGTACTTCGAATATTCGCTGTGGCTTCAGCATGGATGGTCACACTGGCACAACCAACCTCGGCATACTTCGGTGCAATCAAATCGACGTTAGCAACCATAAGGTGAGCATCGACTGGCAATTGACTAACTGAGATGATCTCGGAAGCCTGTGCAAAATCAAAGGTGAAGTTAGGAACAAAAATATCATCCATCACATCGAGATGTACTAGATCAGAAGTAGCTGAAACCCGTTCTATTTCTGAGCCCAGATTAGAAAAATCGGCGTTCAGAATGCTTGGTGTGATCCGAATCTGATGAGCCATAGTTAAAGCCTAACTCGACTTCTGGAAGATAGTCATGAACATAGCATCGGTGTTATGCATTTGAGGCCAAAGTAAGAGTGAACCATCATCGTTGGCGCTAACTAATCCAGCTGGATAATGCGGACGAAGATCCACCTTTTGAAGTTCAGGATGCTTCTTGAGAATTGCCGATACTTGAAATTTTGTCTCTGCTAAATGTGGTGAACAAGTAACGTAGGCAAAAAAACCACCCGGATTTAGCACCGAAATCGCGGCGTCACTTAATTCAATTTGTAAATCAGTCAGAGTTCTTAAGTCTGCAAGTGTGCGTCGCCAACGAACTTCGGGACGACGTCTAAGTGCACCTAACCCAGTACAAGGTACGTCGGCCAATATTGCATCAAACGTGCGAGCTATTTTTGCTATCTCACGACCATCGCTAACAATTACTTGTCCAAACTCAACGACTTGAGCGACCAAATTTGCCCGCGGCTGAGAAATTTCAATTGCGGTAAAAGTATGATCTCCCTGAGCCGCAATGCTCGAGATCAGTGCCGCTTTGCCACCAGGCCCAGCGCAAAGGTCTAACCAGTCGTGTACATCCTTGCTAACTGCTGCGAATATTTCAGCAACTAACTGGGAGCCTTCATCTTGCACTCCAGCTCGTCGATCTCTAATTGCGGTAATTGCTCCAGGTGAACCAGACATTCGTACACCGTAAGGAGAAAATTGGGTTGGCACTCCCCCAAGTTCAATCAATTCTGCTTGAGTAGATCGACCAGGCCAAGAAACCAGAGTTGGTTGAGCCGGAATATTATTAGCAATCAAAGCTGCGGTTACCTTAGCTTCAGTCTTTAGTAAATCAAAGTATGCCGAGACAATCCATTGCGGATGTGAATATTGAATCGAAAGCCGTTCAATTGGATCTTTGATTTCGGCCAGCGGCGCCAACCAGTCTTCTAACGACTTTTTCAAAACAGCTCGCAGTAGCGCGTTCAAAAAAGAGCCTTGCGCTTCGCCGAGTCGCTTGCGTGCAATATCCACCGACGCCGAAACTGCTGCATGATCTGGTACGCGCATTTCATGTATCTGCTGTAACGCCATACGTCCGACATCAATAACTCCTGGATCTACTTGATCCCAGGACCGGTTTGAAACTTGTGCCAATATCCAATCGTGGCGACCTTGCATACGCAGTGTTCCATAAAGTAACTCTGTCGCAAATGCCTTATCTCGATCATCAAACTTGCTAGCAGTTAGGGCTTGAGGCAAAAGCAAATTTGAGTAGCCATCGCTGCGGTTAACTTCAGTCAATAAATCGAAAACTAGAAGTCTGACTGCATCTGGGTTGGCGCGCTTATAGGTGCGCGGAACCGGGTTATTCAATGGTTTCCCCGTCGACAAAACGAGCGCCATTGGCCCATGCCACAGCTGACATTGACCTCTTTCCTGCCGGAGTGACTTCGAGTAGCTCAATAGCATTTGTCGAAGTTCCAACCAAGACGCTACCGTCAATTAGTGAAATGCGCCCGGTCGGTAGCGAATGCTCGTAAACTCGAGCTTTAGTTATTCTCAGCACTTCGCCTCGGAATTTCGCTGTTGCACCAGGATTAGGCGCGAAACCCAATATCTTATTAACGATTTCTTTGGCGTTAGTAGACCAATCAATCTGTGCCTCAGTTTTTGAAAGTTTTGCAGCACTAGTAGCTAACGAATGATCTTGCGGAACTGGAGTAACCCCATTAGCGATTGCCTTCAAAGTTTCATCAATTGCATTTGGGCCCAATAGCGATAACTCATTAAGTAGTTCCCCAGCCGTAGCACCTGCTTTAATCGGATAGGTATTCTGGAAATAGATCGGACCAGTGTCCATTCCGGCTTCGAGTTGGAAAACAGAAATACCTGTTTCGGTTAGGCCGTCGATGATCGCTCTCTGAACCGGTGCAGCACCTCGCAACTTTGGTAGAAGTGAAAAATGTAGATTTATAAATCCAAATTTGGGTTGAACAAGTATGTGTTCGGGCAACAAAACACCGTAACCAATAGTGAGAACTAAATCATAAGTCTTTAGTCGATCATCAAAATCTGCTGCCTTGTTTGGGCAGTAAATTTCAATTCCTTTAGCAGTTGCCCAATTTGAAACGGCTGTCGGTGTTAGTTCGCGACCTCTACCTACTTGACTGTCTGGGCGCGAAATAATCAACACCAAATCGTGCTCGGAAGTAAGTAGATACTCCAGAGTTGGAATAGCAACTTCAGGCGACGCGGCAACCGCAATCTTCACTAGTTTCCTAAACCATTTGTGAAGTGCGGCGAAACCTTAATAACCGGCAAAGTTCCGTTGGCAATTGCGGATCCAAACCATTCTGATTTGCGAATCTCTTTCATAGCAAGCTTGCGATCAGCTGTTGTGAGTCGGTCAATAAAAACTATGCCATCTAAATGATCAGTCTCGTGCTGTATCGCTCGTGCCAGCAGCTCGCTACCTTCGACTTTAATTGGATCGCCATACATATTAAAACCTTTCGCTACAACACGCATAGCACGAGGTGTTGGGTAACGTAGATCAGGAAAACTCAAACAACCTTCTTCACCATCTTGCAGCTCCTCGCTTAGGTCTAGGGTTGGATTAATCAAATGACCTAGCTCGTCGTCAACATCCCAGACGAAAACCCGAAGAGATACTCCGATTTGTGGCGCAGCTAAACCAGCTCCCGGCGCTTCAAGCATTGTCTCGGTCAGATCGGCAACCAAATTGCGCAGTTCCTTATCAAAGTCGACAACAGTTGCTGCAGGGGTAACCAGCACTGGGTCTCCGAAGAGACGGATTGGTTGAATCGACATAGGAGCAATCCTATCAAGAGCTAGGAGTTAATCGAGTGAGTAAGGATTAACTCGATAAGCCAGCAGCGATTTCTTGGAGATGGCTCGCCGTTTATTGATCTCGCGTAACAAGGAAACTAGTTCTAACTGTTCAGCCGGATCAACTAGGAGTGTGATCTTTGCACCGTCACTGGGACTCGAGATAGGACCATAAACGCGGAGAGATTTTGGAGCACGGCTTTCATTCTTTGCGCTATCTAACGCACTCTTAAGCCGTGATAGTTCGGCTAAATCCCCCATAACTAGAACTGCACTTGAAAACGGTGGTAGTTCTAGCAAAATTCGCTGCTCTATCTCACGTTTCGTTATTGTCGCTGGATTCCAAGTAGATAGCGCACTAGTAATAGGAGTTCCATCATCGAAGACCAAGGCGATAGCGCCAGATTGACTAACTAAGGCGCTCGCTGCGAAGAAATTTGAATATGCTCGCTCTACGCCATTTGACGCACTAGAACTTAAGAATCGATCAACTTGCAGAATAATTACTGCGGAATAACCACCATCGGCTATCGGTTCAACACCCGGCGTGGAAATCACTAACGCCGGATCACTGCTCACAGAATCACGTGGATCATTGACTGTGGATTGAATTACTGACTGATTTGGAAATGATCTGCCAATTTCTTCGGCAAATCTTTCGATTCCACGACTAGCTAAGAAAACTCTATTTTCGCCGCACCATCCGCACTTCCAGTTCTGATAAGTCTTGCTACATATAACACAGATCGGAGCGCTCTTGGCACTGATTTTACTAAGCTTTCCACCACATTCACACATTGCAACATTGCGACACTTAGAACAACTAATCGCTGTCGCATAACCCTTGGCTGGCACTAGGAAAAGAACTGGCCCGGTCAAAATTGATTTACGTATTTGCTGATAAATTTTGGTCGGAATCAATTCGCCGTTACTACTTGATTGGGCTGTGACCGACATCTTTACTCGTTCGGCCTGATAGCCAATCTCCTTTGCCTCAATATCTATGCCTACGTCCAGGCTCGGCACATAACCAGTTAGATGGAAATTGAGATGAGAAAGTTTTGCACGTATCCAAGCGACTTCGCGAGCATTCCAGTACGGTGCTCGACGCTCATAATAATGTTCACTATTTTCTTGATGTAAGTAAATTTCAGTCAGATTCGGGATCGGGGCAAATATGGCG
The DNA here is from genome assembly GCA_947463725.1 of Actinomycetota bacterium. Taxonomy (GTDB): domain Bacteria; phylum Actinomycetota; class Actinomycetes; order Nanopelagicales; family Nanopelagicaceae; genus Planktophila. Next base: position 59,668 of record CANHRM010000002.1, read on the forward strand.
CCTCGCATGCCGATTATTATGTTCGCATTTCCTAACGAAACTTCGAGGAAGTTTCGATAACGATCAGCACGTGGCAAGTTCGAATCCAGAGACTTATAGGCAATTCCAGCTGCATTTAGACCATCAGACAAGCGACATAGATCTCGTGCGGTCGGAACAATAACTAATTTAGTACCATTTACTTTGCTTGCCATTACGAGCGAAACTAGCACCGAAACTGGATCTGATTTTGGTGGTAATAAATGAAAAAGAGCGATTGACTTCGACACATTGGCAACTGGTTTAACTGATGACGTTAGGCCTTTCTCCGAACTTGCAACTCGTGGCGGGATAGCGCTACGAATCACGTCGTATGGCGAACCACCCCAAAAATTTGAAGTAAGCGAAATCAATTCAAGCGTTTCGTTACTGGCGACTGGGAACTCCCCCAGTAATTTGTAGATTGACTTTAATTCCCTTGACTCTGAAGACAATGATGTGCGGGCAATAACGATTCCTTCAAGATGTTTATCTTTAAATGGAACTTGAACCCGTGATCCGATTTGAATTTGAGTGCTGAGTTTCTCGGGTATTAGGTATGAAAATGGCTCGGCTAAAGTTGAGATTCCCGAATCTACCCAAACTGATGCAACAGGTAAGTGATTAGCCGCTGGTCCCGATGGTTGCGGAGCACGTTGAATCTTGAGTTTTAACGGGCGCAGCATGATCGCAGTCTACGAGATGAACTTTGCGCCGTACGCAGAGAGGTCGTTTACTTGATTGCGGCTTGAAGAGCAGCAGCGCGATCGGTCTTTTCCCAAGTGAATTCGGCTAGCTCGCGACCGAAATGTCCGTAGGCGCTGGTCAGGGAATAAATCGGACGCAAAAGATCAAGATCGCGAATGATCGCAGCTGGACGAAGATCAAATACTGACAAAACAGCATCTTGAATTTTCGAAACTGGCACTTTCTCGGTTCCAAATGTTTCAATAAAAAGACCAACCGGTTGGGCTTTACCAATTGCATATGCAACTTGAACTTCACATCTTGAGGCGAGACCCGACGCGACGATATTTTTAGCAACCCATCGCATGGCGTAGGCAGCAGATCGGTCAACTTTCGAGGGATCCTTTCCGCTGAAAGCTCCGCCGCCATGACGAGCCATGCCACCGTAAGTATCAACGATGATCTTGCGACCGGTTAGGCCAGCATCACCCATCGGTCCACCGATTACGAAACGACCAGTTGGATTAATCAAAGTGCGTAGATCCGATTTCGGTAAATCAATATCGGCTAGGACCGGATTAATCACTAGATCAATAATCTCTGGTGTTAACTTTTTAGCCACATCGACATCAGCGCTATGTTGAGAAGAAATAACAATTGTGTTCAATGCAATGGCCTTATCTCCATCATATTCAATCGTTACCTGAGTTTTTCCATCTGGGCGCAAATACGCCAACTCGCCCGATTTACGAACTGCTGATAAGCGTTGCGCCAATTTGTGAGCCAAAGAAATCGGCAACGGCATAAGCTCTTTGGTGTCTTCGCAAGCGTAGCCAAACATCAAGCCTTGATCGCCGGCACCTTGTAGGTCCAGTGGATCAACTGAAGAATCTAATCTTTTCTCGTAAGCATCATCAACGCCTTGAGCGATGTCTTGTGACTGTTGTCCGATTGAAAGTGAAACACCGCAAGAATTTCCGTCAAAACCCTTATCTGATGAATCGTAACCAATCTCTAAAACCGTATCACGTACGATGCTCATGACATCGGCGTAACCATTCGTAGTTACTTCGCCAGCAACATGTACTTGACCAGTAGTGATTAGCGTTTCAACCGCAACGCGCGACTTAGAATCTTGACTCAGAAGCGAATCGAGAATTGCATCAGAGATTTGATCTGCGATCTTATCTGGATGACCTTCAGTGACAGATTCAGAAGTAAATAGGCGCTTTGACATTGGGTTAATTTAACTTATCAATGACCAGATCGAGTAATTGGCCAGCTAGTGTCGCTTTATTACCCTTACCAACTGGTATCTCTTTACCATCTGCTGTTATAAAGACACCTTGCGTTGAATCACTACCGAATATTTCACCAGTCGAGACATCATTTAGATAGATCAGATCTAAGCCTTTTGCAATCAATTTGCGATTAGCTTCTGCAATATTCAACGAAGTTTCAGCCGCAAAACCAACAATAATTTGACGCTGCTTTCGCTGTGCAATCTGGGCCACTAAATCAGGATTCTCAACTAGCGAAATCTCACGATATGAATCCTTCTTCAATTTCTCCGCGCCGACCTGCGTAGGCCGCGCATCTGCGACAGCTGCTGCCATTACTAGTAAATCAGTATTGCTGAAATGATTATCAAGTTCGATTTCTAATTCTCTCGCACTCTCAACTCGAACAACAATCGCTCCTACGGGATCAGGCAGATTTACATTGGCACTTAAGATTGTGACATCAGCGCCTCGGTCGAGAGCTGCTTGTGCTATCGCATAACCTTGTTTGCCAGAAGATCTATTTCCGATATATCTAACCGGGTCAATTGGTTCACGAGTGCCACCTGCGGTCACCAAGACATGCTTTCCTAGGAAATCCTGGGTCTGTGAAATTACAGAGGTTAAATAGGAAAGAATTTCAGATGTCTCGGGCAATCTACCGATACCCGTATCACTTCCAGTAAGTCGTCCAGTAGCTGGTCGCATCACGTGAAATCCGCGTTCTTGTAGCAACGCAATGTTCGCAACTGTTGCTGGGTTATTCCACATATTTGGATGCATCGCTGGAATCAAAACCTTAATAGCGCTACTCGCAAGAACCAGATTGGTTAATAAATCATCTGCGCGACCTATTGCAATACGGGCAATTAGATCTGCAGTCGCTGGAGAAATTAAAATTAGATCGTTCTCGGCAGCCAATTTTACGTGCCGAACTTCATCAACTGATTCCCAAACTTGAGTCGTTACTTTTTTGCCAGAAAGTGCTTCCCAAGTGGCGCTTCCGACGAAGTTAAGTGCCGAAGGCGTTGGTACAACGGTAACGTCGTAGTTGCGTTCTTGCATACGACGCAAAAGATCGCAGGACTTATAGGCCGCAATTCCACCACCTACGCCAAGAATTACTTTGCTAATTCGTTTTGGCATTTTTACAACCTCGCCTATTGGAAAAAATTAAGCGGTTGGCTCGAGATTCTCGATAGTTAGTAAACCTTCATTGATTTCACGAAGGGCAATTGAAAGTGGCTTCTCGTGGACGTGGGTCTCAACTAGTGGACCAACATACTCAAGTAAACCTTCGCCCAGTTGTGAGTAATAGGCATTGATCTGACGGGCACGCTTTGCAGCGTATAGAACCAAGCTGTACTTAGAACCGGCCTTATCGAGAAGTTCGTCGATAGGTGGATTTGTAATGCCGTCCATGTGTCCTCCAGTAGCAAGCGGTAATTCAAATGATTTCTGAAAAAATGGGGTCGATCAAGAGGCCAAGGATACCAGTTCAGCCAGAACCTGGGTTACCGAGTGATTAACGATGCGATGGTCGAAGTTGGGAGCGTGAGCGAGTTCCTCCTGCGCCAATTCAAGGCGATGTGCCCGTCGTTCGGCTGAGTCAGTACCACGAGCCTCAAGTCTCGTTACCAGCTCTTCCCATGATGGCGGCTCTAGAAATACCAGTATCGCTTCTGCACTGACCTTTCGCACTTGCTCGGCACCAGCAATATCGATTTCCAACAAGACATTCTTTCCTTGTACTAAAGCATCTTCTACTTGGGCTTTAGGAGTTGCATATTTGGCGCCAGCGAATTGCGCCCATTCCAGGAAGTCACCGGCGCTTTTTCGTGCTTCGAATTCCGAATCGGTTATAAAGAAATAGTCGATACCTTCATGTTCATTGTGACGAGGAACTCGAGTTGTCGCACTTATCGAAACATAAAAATTTGATTGCTTTCGAAGTTCTTTGGCAACAGTACTTTTGCCAACTCCCCCTGGCCCTGACAGGACTAACAATTTTCCACGTTCAATTAGAGTTGGTGTAGCAAATTCAGCTAATAGGGCTGGTAATTGTTTAGCACCTAAACCCTGTATGCGACGCGTTGGTGAAATATTTAGTCGATCCATAACCGAACGCGCTCGTACTTTTCCAACGCCAGAAATTGATTCCAAAAGTTCGAATACTCGCATTTTCGCAACTGCTTCATCGATCTTGCTCAGTTCGAATACTTGGCTCAACGAGAACTCACTACTTTTGATCTGAGCTTTTACTTCGGCTCGTCGTTTTCGTGACGCGGCCGCCTTGGCTAGAGCACGCGCACGATCTTCAGGCGAAAGTAGCGGTGGTTGCATGGGCTAAATCTAGCGGTCTAAGAGCGGTTCACAAATCTGTGCCAGATTGGCTTTGAAAGCGGCTTCTCCTTGATTCCAGAATCGTGTGATCGGACGACCAATAACAACATAACTTGCACCAGCTTGGATCGCGGCCAGTGGGGTCATGGTACGAACTTGATCATCAAGTGGTGCGCTCGCATCAATTGGACGAACCCCCGGAGTGATGATGGCTGGCTTGCTACCAATAGCTGTGCGAATTGCAGCAACTTCCATAGGCGAACAAACGATTGCTTTCGCGCCCGCAGAAATAGCCAACTTCGCGAGACCCACGGCGCTATCAAGAGCGTTACTTCGATATCCAATTTCGATTAGGTCGGGTTCGTCCAAACTCGTCAAAATAGTAACTGCAGTTACTTCGGTTGCTGGAAGTTCTTTTGCTGCTGCAGCGATCATCGCCTGTCCGCCTGAAGCATGAACTGTTAGGAATCTCGGTCTCAAGCCAGCCACCGCTGCGGCTGCTTGTCCCACTGTATTTGGAATATCGTGAAGTTTTAAATCTAGAAATAAATCTAACTCGTGATCGGCACATACAGCTCGCACACCTTCGGCTCCGAAATTAAGAAAGAATTCAAGTCCTAACTTAATTCCGGTTATGTGCGGAGCTACCAATCTCGCCCACTGTTTAGCTATCTCTAAGTCAGAAGTATCAGTAGCCAAAATAATCGGAGCTTTCATCGCACGCTGCTCTCTGGTCGATGTGCAAATCCAACCGCTTCGCGAAGAGAGCTAAAGCCTTTATCCGTCAGGATCTGACGCAACTCGTTTTGAATTTTCATGATTGCAGTTGGATTTCCAAATGACGCCGTTCCAACCGAAACACCACTTGCGCCGGCAAGAATCAATTCAAAAGCATCAGCACCCGATGAAACCCCACCCATTCCTAAAATTGGAACTTTCGGTAGCGCTTCATGTACTTGATAAATTGCGCGAACTGCTATCGGGCGAACTGCAGGACCAGACAAACCACCGGTGCGTCCACCTAAATGCGGTCGCATGGTGTTTGGGTTAATCACCATTCCGAGAACAGTATTGATTAAAGCTAATCCGTCAGCACCTGCATCGATTACGCCACGAGCGATCGAAACAATATCTGTTACATCGGGTGACAGTTTGGCAATAATAGGTAAATCGCCTCCGATTGTTCGTCTCACACCTTCAATAACAGTTTGTGCTGATTCGAGATGACAAGCAAAAACCATGCCACGATTTTCGACATTCGGGCAAGAAATATTTACCTCAAGGGCTGATATACCAGCCACACCACGAAGTCGTCGGGCAAGGGATGCGAATTCTTCGGCTGTTTCACCAGCGATCGAAACAATAATGCGCGCTTTCTGTTCGACTAACCATGCCAAGTCATTAGCCAGAAATGCATCAATGCCTGGACCTTGCAGTCCGATTGAATTAAGCATGCCACTAGGAGTTTCGGCCATTCGAGGAGTTGCTCGACCAGCACGGGGTTTAGTCATAATTGATTTAGTAACGATTGCACCCATGTCACGTAAGTCAAAGAATTGGGCCAACTCTTTACCTGAACTAGCACATCCACTGGCCGTGAAAATTGGAGCTGGGAACCACGCGTTTCCTAGGGTTGTAGAAAAATCTAGCTGTGACATTAGAGCACCAACGTCTTACCTACGAGGTCCCATTCAATTGCGGCACCATCCATAACCGGACCATCAATACATGAGCGAAGATTATTTATCTTGCCAGCTTCGTCCTTGACCGGTAGTACACATGTCATGCAAATACCGATACCACAAGCCATGGCTTCTTCAACTGCGCATTGATGTACTACATCGCCGCCATCAAGAATTTCAGAAATAGCTTTCAGCATTGCCATTGGACCACAGGAGTAGATAACATCAATTTGTAACTCTGAGACTAACTGCGCGATCGGCGATGTTATGCGACCGGTCTCCCCCATTGATCCATCTTCGGTAAATATTCGCAGTGAATTAACGCTTCGTTTTCCTTCAAGCGGAGCGTAGATTTTTGATCCAGTGCTAGCGCCTAGCAACATATCCACGCGACAACCACGTTCTTTTAGAACCTCTGCCAATCCAAATAATGGCGCTGAACCATACCCACCACCAACAAGTAAAGCGTTCACATTAGTCGTTGGAATTCCGAAGGCTGTTCCAAGCGGTAGCGTGATATCAATTTGTTCGCCTTCGACTAAACCACAAAGCCAAGAAGAGCCATTGCCATGCGGGGCTACGATTAACTCGATAGCACCACCGTATTGAGTCGAAGTCGTTGTCCGCGATATTGCAAAAGCACGTCGAAGCACCATTTTGGAATTTGGGCCACCAACACTTATTGCGACAAAATTTCCAGGCTTGCATTGTGCAACTAAATCACCGACACTAATTAAGATCTGGTGGTACTGGCCAACTTTCTTATTACCAACGATAGTTGCTAATAACTGAGCAGCACTACGGTTAATTCCAGCCATGGCTAAGCCAACCATTTCTGTATGGATTTAACACTCATCTCGCCTTGTTGCAGCGCCGCAATACCGGAAACTGCAGCGGCAAAACCTGCCGTAGTGGTGATGCATGGAATCGAGCGTTGAATCGCTGCGGTACGAATCATCCAGCCGTCAGCTCTAGTGCCACGACCGACCGGGGTATTGATAACCAGATCGATTTCACCTGCGTGCAAAAGGTCAACAATTGTTCGTTGCCCCATAGCACCTTGACCTTCAGAGTATTTACGAACTTCGGTAACCGAAATACCTGAATTGCGTAAGTAGGCAGCGGTGCCAGTAGTAGCCAAGATGGTAAATCCTAATTCGATCAATGACTTAGCTGGCTCGATGCCATGACTTTTATCTTTATCGGCTAACGATACGAAAACTTTTCCGGACTTAGGAAGTGGTCCGAATGAAGAGATCTGGCTCTTGGCATAACTTTCGCCGAAAGTGGCAGCGATTCCCATCACCTCACCAGTCGAACGCATTTCTGGTCCAAGCACTGAGTCAACCCCACGACCATCTACCCGACGGAAACGATTCCAAGGTAGAACAGCCTCTTTAACTGAAATTCCTTTAGCTACCCCGTTTCCGGTTGGCAACATCCCTTCGCTACGTAGCTGAGCAATTGTGGCTCCAACCGAAATACGTGCGGCAGCTTTAGCTAGTGGTACTCCAGTTGCTTTACTAACAAAGGGAACAGTGCGAGAAGCACGCGGGTTAGCTTCTAAGACGTAGAGTTGTTTATCTGCAATTGCGAATTGAATATTAATTAGACCTAAAACACCAACGCCGCGAGCGATCTTTTCAGTAGCCGCTGCAATTTCTGTAGCCATTTCGGGCGTCAAAGTCATTGCAGGCAGTACACAAGCGCTATCCCCCGAGTGGATTCCAGCTTCTTCGATGTGTTCCATGACGCCACCTAAGAAAAGTTCATTCCCATCGAAAAGGGCGTCAACATCTATTTCGATTGCACTATCTAAGAATCTATCTACTAGAACAGGGCGATCTGGGGTGATGTCAGTAGCGCGGGCAATGAAGCCGGAAAGTGAATCATCATCGTAAACAATCTCCATGCCTCGTCCACCGAGTACGAAGCTTGGGCGAACTAGCACTGGATATCCAATTTCATGCGCAATAGTTAACGCTTCCATTTGTGATGCAGCCATTCCAAATTTAGGGGCGACTAGTTTTTGCTGCGCTAGAACTTCACCGAACTCGCCACGATCTTCAGCCAAATTGATTGCCTCTGGCGAAGTTCCCAAAATATTCACTCCGGCAGCCTTGAGCCCGGCCGCTAAGCCAAGTGGGGTTTGACCACCAAGTTGAGTGATAACTCCTAATACCGGACCAGCTAACTCTTCAGCTCGGACAACTTCCAATACATCTTCAAGCGTCAAAGGCTCAAAATAAAGACGATCACTTGTGTCGTAATCAGTCGAAACAGTTTCCGGATTGCAATTAATCATTACAGTTTCAAAATCAGAATCTCGCAAGGTGAATGACGCATGCACGCAGGAGTAATCAAATTCGATACCTTGACCAATTCGATTTGGCCCGGAACCTAGAATTATTACCGCCGGCTTGGTTCGGGTCTTAACTTCTGTCTCTTCTTCATAACTCGAATAATGGTAAGGAGTAAAGGCTTCGAACTCAGCTGCGCAGGTATCTACGGTCTTATAGACAGCATGAATATCTAGATTTGCTCGTGCAGCACGGACATCGGCCTCAGATATTCCACGTAATTCAGCTATTTGCTTATCTGAAAAACCTAATTGTTTTGCGTTGAGTAAAACTTCACTGCTTAATTCACCAGGCATAGCAATCAAATGAGCAGACTGATTTAGCTGCACAATCTGATTTAGGAACCAAGGATCAATTTTAGTAGCGTTAAATACTTCAGGGATCGAGGCGCCCCACCAAAGTGCACGCTGAACTTGTTGCAAACGATATTCGGTTGGAATTTCAATCGCCTTAAGCAGCGCTGCGAGCTCGCCCGAACTTGGTGAAGCTGGCCAAGAAAACGGTGCCTCTTTGCGTTCTAATGAACGCAATGCTTTCTGTAAAGCTTCGGCGAATGAGCGTCCGATCGCCATTGCTTCGCCAACGGATTTCATAGTGGTAGTTAAGCGAGGGTCAGCATCGGCAAACTTTTCGAAAGCGAATCGTGGTGCTTTAACAACTACATAATCCAAAGTTGGTTCAAATGAAGCAGGAGTCACTTTGGTAATATCATTTTGAATCTCATCGAGCGAATAGCCAATCGCAAGTTTGGTAGCAATTTTTGCAATCGGGAAACCAGTAGCTTTGGAAGCAAGGGCACTTGACCGCGAAACTCGTGGGTTCATTTCAATCACAATTATGCGTCCATCAACTGGATTTACGGCAAATTGGATGTTGCATCCACCAGTAGCAACGCCAACCTCACGAATAATGTCTATCGAAAGATTACGAAGGCGCTGATATTCAACGTCGGTAAGGGTCATTGCTGGAGCTACTGTTATTGAGTCTCCTGTGTGAACACCCATCGGATCAACGTTCTCGATGGTACATACGATCACCACATTGTCTTTGTGATCGCGCATAACTTCTAGTTCGTACTCTTTCCAGCCGATGATTGATTCTTCAATCAAAACTTCTGAAGTTGGGCTGTGAGTTAAGCCAGCTCCAGCTATCTGTCGCAACGCTGACTCATCGAAGGCGATGCCAGAACCTAGGCCACCCATCGTAAATGATGGTCGAACAACTACTGGATAATTCAAGACGGCTGCCGCTGCTAGAACTTCTTCTATGGTGTGGCAAATAATTGATTTGGAAGACTCTCCCCCAACTTTCTCAACGATTGCTCTGAATAGCTCTCGATTTTCACCACGATTAATTGCCGGTATATCAGCTCCAATAAGCTTTACATTGAACTTTGTTAAGGTACCTCGATCATTTAGCGCGATAGCTGCATTGAGGGCAGTCTGACCACCTAAAGTTGCCAGAATGGCATCTGGTCGTTCGATTTCGATAATTTTCTCAATGTATTCAGCCGTAATGGGTTCGATATAAGTCGCATCGGCGAATTCTGGATCGGTCATAATCGTCGCTGGATTTGAATTAACCAAAATAACTCGAATACCTTCAGCGCGCAGGACACGACAAGCTTGAGTACCTGAGTAATCGAACTCGCAAGCTTGGCCAATAACAATCGGTCCGCTGCCTATTACTAGAACACTTTTAATTGAGGTATCTCTAGGCATTTACTACTCCCACTGGGTTAGCAACCATAAGATCGACAAATCTATCGAACAAATAATTTGCATCGTGTGGTCCAGCCGCTGCTTCAGGGTGGTATTGAACGCTAAAAGCTGGTTGTTCTAAGAGAGCTAAACCTTCAACAACGTCATCATTCAAATTCACATGAGTTACATGTCCGGGCCCAAAAACAGTAGTGAAAGTACCAGTAGTTGGGGCTTTGATCGCAAAGCCATGGTTATGAGCAGTGATCTCCACTTTCTCTGTCATCTTATCAATTACTGGTTGATTAATACCACGATGACCAAATTGCAACTTGTAAGTTTCAAAACCAAGTGCGCGACCCAAAATTTGATGGCCAAAACAAATTCCGAAAATTGGAATCTTGGCAGATAACACCTCGCGAACAAGTTCAACAGTCTCATTCATGGTTGATGGATCGCCCGGGCCATTTGAGATAAAAACTCCATCAGGATTTAGTGCCAAAATTTGCTCGAAATTAGTGCTGGCCGGCATAACATGAACTTCGATGCCACGTGCAGCCATTGAACGAGGCGTTGCAGCCTTAATTCCAAGATCAATGGCAGCAACTGTAAACTTCTTTTGACCGATCGCTGGAACAACATATGTTTGATCAGTTGATACATCTTGAGTTAAGTAGGCACCAGACATCGCACCACTTGATCTAACTTGCGTAACCATCTCTTCGATAGATAGCTCTGTACCCGAGAAAATTCCAACTTTCATTGCGCCGCGATCACGTAAATGTCGTGTTAAAGCTCTGGTATCTACACCGCTAATGCCAACGACATTTTGAGCAATTAGATCAGCCTCTAGTGAGCGTTCGCTTCGCCAGTTACTCACTACTACTGATGGATTACGTACTACAAAACCACTTACCCAGATCTTGGCAGATTCTTCATCAGGTGAATTCATACCAGTGTTTCCGATATGTGGCGCAGTCATGATGACAACTTGTTTGTGATAACTAGGATCTGTAAGTGTTTCTTGATATCCAGTCATGCCAGTTGAGAAAACCGCTTCACCAAAAGTGGTTCCAATTGCTGCCCAAGAATTACCCGTGAAAATTCGACCATCTTCTAAAACCAAAAGCGCCTTACTCACCAAAGACCAACTTTCCGTTGAAGAAGGTATGTGTGACAACGCCTGGTAGTTCAAAACCATGAAACGGTGTGTTCTTAGATCTAGTCGACATTAAGTCACGATCAACTACCCATTTAGCTGCGGTATCTACGACGGTAAGGTTCGCGACGTTTCCCACTTCTAAAGATTGCCCATGATTTTCATATCGACCAATGCGAGCCGGCGCTATTGAAAGACATTGTGCGACACCTTCATAGTTCATCGCTCCGGTTTCAACCATTGTTTTGATCACAATTGAAAGAGCAGTTTCAAGTCCGACCATGCCAAAGCTCGCAACAGCCCACTCGCAATCCTTGCTTTCAGAGCTGTGTGGAGCGTGATCAGTGGCCACGATATCTATGGTGCCATCGGCTAACCCAGCACGTAGCGCTAATACATCACTTTCTAAACGCAACGGTGGATTAACTTTGAAGATAGGATCATAATTTTTTGCATAATCATCGGTCAGCAATAAATGATGTGGTGTTACTTCAGCAGTTACTTGAATACCGCGCGTTTTGGCCCAGCGAATAATCTCAACGCCACCCGCAGTTGTTAAGTGACAAATGTGTAATCGTGATTTTGTGTGCTCAGCAAGCAACACATCTCGCGCGATGATCGCTTCTTCTGCAACTGCTGGCCATCCTTTCAGGCCTAGTTGGGCGGATATTTCGCCTTCATTCATCTGCGAATCTTGAGTCAGCGTAGGCTCCTGGGCATGTTGAGCGATAACGCCATCAAACTTTTTCACATATTCCAAAGCACGACGCATAAGTAGCGGATCAAAAACACATTTACCGTCATCACTGAAAACTCTTACTCGAGCAGCTGAATCTGCCATCGCGCCGATTTCTGAAAGTGTTTGGCCATTTAGTCCCTGGGTCACGGCACCAATTGGAAACACATCACATAAACCTGCTGCTTGACCTAGTCGATAAACCTGTTCAACTACGCCGGCAGTGTCCGCAACTGGTGATGTATTAGCCATCGCGCTGATTGCAGTGAATCCGCCACGAACAGCTGAGAGCGAACCTGTTGCGACTGTTTCAGATTCTTCGAAACCTGGTTCGCGAAGATGAGTATGTAGGTCTACTAAACCGGGCAACACCTGCTTGCCGCCCATATCTAGCATTTTATGACCTTTTGTTAGTGAACTAGCGGCTACAAAATGACCATCTTGAATTGCTAACTCGGCTTTAGTGCCGTTAGGCAAAGTTATATTCTTCAATAGATAACTCATCAGTTGATACCGCCTTCGATTGGTGCCCCGCCGAGTAAGAGATAAAGAATTGCCATTCGCACGCTAACGCCATTACTTACTTGCTCGATGATTACCGATCTAGCGCTATCAGCAGCATCAGCGGTGATCTCAAGTCCTCGGTTCATTGGGCCTGGATGCATGATTATGGCTTTTGGATTTAGCGCATTAACTCGATCACGATTTAGGCCGTAGTATCTTGAATATTCACGAGCGCTAGGAAAGAAAATTTCGTGCATTCGCTCTTGTTGAATTCGCAACATCATGATTGCGTCTACTTGCGGAATCACAGAATCTAGGTCGTATGAGATGGTCACTGGCCAACTCTCGACACCGAATGGAAATAAAGTCGGTGGCGCGACCAACGTCACGTGAGCACCCAACTTGGTTAATAAGAGAACATTTGAACGTGCCACTCTAGAATGAAGAATGTCCCCAACTATCGCAACACGTAGTCCGGATAAATCTTTAGCGCCTTTACCGAGATGTTTGCGAATTGTGTATGCATCAAGTAAAGCTTGACTTGGATGCTCATGGGTTCCATCACCGGCATTAATTACAGCGCCACTCATCCATTGATTGTCAGCTAACCGAAATGGGGCTCCAGATGCCGGATGACGAATCACAACCGCGTCTGCACCCATTGCTTGTAAAGTCTGGGCAGTATCTTTTAAAGACTCGCCTTTGCTTAGACTTGATCCTTTGGCAGCGAAATTTATTACATCGGCAGATAAGCGTTTTGCAGCTGCTTCGAAGGAAATTCTAGTTCGAGTGGAATCTTCGGCAAACAAATTAACAATAGTTCGACCACGAAGTGTTGGTAATTTTTTCATCGGACCATCTGAAATCCGTGCTAACTCTGATGCGGTGTCGAGAATTAAGATTGCCTCATCGCGAGAGAGATCATTTATACTCAGTAAATGTTTCACTTGACTCCCCCTTCAGAGATGGTTACTTCATCGGTGCCATCGACTTCAATCAAATTAACTTTTATGACTTCGCTACGCGAAGTTGGAATATTCTTACCCACAAAATCTGCCTTAATCGGAAGCTCACGATGGCCGCGATCTACTAGCACCGCTAGTGAAACGCTGGTTGGGCGGCCAATTTCACCGAGTGCATCGAGAGCGGCGCGAATAGTACGTCCAGAAAAAAGAACATCATCGACCAGAACGACGTGGCGACCTTCAACTCCGGCAGCTGGAATCAATGTGGGTAGCAGCGCTTTCGGTGAACGAGTGCGAAGATCATCACGATGCATCGTTGTATCAAGAGTTCCAACAGCGACTTCTCCACCCTCGATGGCGTTTATGGCAGCTGCGATACGAGTCGCTAAATGAGCTCCACGAGTGGGAATCCCTAAAAGAGTGATTGATTCAGCACCGTCATAGCGCTCTAAAATTTCATGAGCTATGCGGACTATTGCACGCGATATATCGGGCGCAGGCAGAACTGTTTTCATATAAATCTCCTTCCCCACCTCGCAGGATGGGTCTTAAAGGATGCGGCGCAAGAATAGCAGTAGCCAGACCAAACCTGTGGATGGGCTAAGTCACTGATTTTCTGATGGGACTAACTTTGCGTTCATGGATACAAATACGCAGCCCGATGCTTTCACTCGCCCATTTCCCAGCAATTTCGAGATTGGGCGGCGTATGCGAGCTGCACGTAAGAAGCGGGGCTGGACTATTGCCGAGATGGCTGAAATTGGAAAAATCAAGGCCGTTGTCATTGGCTCCTACGAACGTGGTTCGCGAAACATGCCCATATCCAGGCTGGGTGAAATCGCCAGAATTCTGGGAGTTGATGTCGACTACTTGCTCGGTCAGTCGCCAACTCGGCAAGAATCCGCCCTAGTTCTGACTTTAGATTTACGAGCCATTAGCCGCACTAGTTTTACCAACCCAGCTCGACTCGCTTTGGTCGTTACCTACTGCGCCGGAATCGTGAAGAAACGGAGTGACTGGAACGGTGAAGTGCTATCTATTCGTGAGTCTGACCTATTGAACTTGAGTTTCGCAATGGGAATTGAACAAGCGGACTTACTGCAATGGTTGACTGCCGAAAACTATCTTCTTACAGAGATAAATCACTCTTGATTGAGGTGATCTTTGCCAAAACGCCGTGAATGTAACTGGCAGATTCCTCGGTAGAAAGATCTTTCGCAAGGACCAAAGCTTCGTCAATTGCGACCGCATCAGGAACCTCGGAAGCCCATAGAATTTCAAAAATTGCGATCCGCAAGATATTTCGGTCAACTGCCGCAAGTCGGTCTAAATCCCAACCTTGAATGTAAGTTGCGATCAGCTCATCAATTTTTCGCTTATGTTCTGCAACACCAGAAACCAATTCTTTTGTGTAATCACGCACCGGTGGCAAATCTGCATCATCACTGATGTTTAGACGTGTCTCAATAATCGTTATCGGATCACTCTTACGAATATCGGCTTCGTACAGAATATCTAAGCTATGTTTTCGGGCTTTACTACGAGCTGACACTAGTTAGCGCGACCTTGATACGATCCATCTCTAGTATCAACCATAATTTTTTCATCTTGCTTAATGAAAAGTGGTACCTGAATCTGGATTCCGGTTTCAACCGTTGCGGGCTTTGTGCCACCAGAAGAGCGATCACCTTGCAAGCCTGGCTCGGTGTAGGTAACTGTTAGCTGAACAGAGGCTGGCAATTCAATATAGAGCGGATTGCTCTCGTGAATGGCGACAATTGCTTCAGTATTTTCTAGCATGTAGTTCGCCGCATCGCCAACAGTTGCCGCAGAAATATTCATCTGGTCATAAGTCTTGTTATCCATGAATACGAAATCTTCACCCTCTTTATAGAGGAACTGCATTTCCCGCTTTTCGAGAATAGCTATCTCGATTTTTACACCAGCGTTTAAGGTTCTTTCAACAACTTTGCCAGTCAAAACTTGACGCATCTTGGTGCGCACGAATGCTGGGCCTTTGCCAGGCTTAACATGTTGAAATTCGATGACAGTCCAAAGTGAACCTTCAATATCAAGACACATGCCGTTTTTAAGATCACTTGTCGTTGCCACTTGGAAACTCCCCTTATTGCTCGATAGTTCTTACGCGATACTCTTGAAATATTTCGCAAGTCATTTAGCCCACCGCAGTTCGGTGGGCTCGAATAGGTGCTTAGGATACCCAATACTCGTATGAATACTTAAATCCGTACCCGTATTGTCATTTTGCTAGCTATTACTTAGTGAGGCCTTTAAGCGCTGAGATCGCCAAGGCGTATGAATTGGGACCAAATCCCCCAATGGTGCCATTTGCTACACCAGAAATAACAGAGGTGTGCCGAAATTCTTCGCGCGCCAATGGATTTGATAAATGCACCTCAATTAATGGTGACTTAACTAGTTCTGCGGCATCACGAATTGCATATGAGTAATGTGTAAATGCAGCTGGGTTGATGATCACCGGGGTCGAGTTATCAGCAGCCTCGTGCAACCAAGAAATAATGGTTGCTTCATCATCACTTTGTCGAACATCTGCCGTAAAGCCATGGCTCTTTGCAGACTCCTCAATGAAGGATTTAAGTTGCGGATAATTGAAGTCACCATAGATGCTCGAGTCACGAATATCTAAGCGAGCTAAATTAGGACCATTAATCACCAGGATCTTCATGAGCTAAGCCTCTCATAAGCGGCCAGTAAGTCGCTTTCACTTGGGGCTTCGATTCTAAGCGTCTTACCAATTTCGCTAATTGCCACAAATCGCAAGGTTCCAGATCGAGATTTCTTATCGATTGACATGTTGGCACGTAACTCTGGCCAATGACGGCTCTCGTATGTTGTGGGCAATCCGAGTTTTTCTAAGATGCTGATGTGCAGCCCAGTTATCTCGTCGGAAAGGATTCCGATTTGCCTTGCCAGGTTAGCCGCAAAAACTAAACCAATAGATACACATTCACCGTGACGTAACGCGTACTTGCTGTGCAGCTCGATGGCATGGCCAAGAGTGTGTCCATAATTCAAAATTTCTCGGTCGAAACTTTCCTTGAAGTCGCCACTAACAACTTTCGCTTTAACGGCCACGGTACGGGAAATCAGTTCGAGGGTAAGAGTTGCATCTGCACGAATTTCAGCCAGCTCTTTTCCTTTAAGCAACTCAACTATCTGTCCATCAACGATGAAACCACTTTTCAATACCTCTGCTAAGCCAGCCGCAAAGTCACGATCACTAAGTGTTTCCAACCAAGAGAGGTCAATTAACACTGAAATCGGCGAATAGAACGCGCCAATTAGATTCTTACCGTACTCACTATTAATCCCGGTTTTACCACCAACTGCGGCATCAACCATCGCCGCGAGTGTCGTGGGTACCGCAATCCAATCGATGCCACGTAACCAGGAACTAGCTACGAAACCAGAAATATCAGTAACGGCGCCTCCACCAACAGCAATAACTAAATCATTGCGCGTGAATCCAGCAGCACCTAACCAATCGAGAACTTTTTGATAAGTTGCAAAGGACTTGCCAGCTTCGGAATCTGGGATAGTGAAAATATGAATCTGAGCCTCGGTATCAGGTAATTCAATGATGCGATCACGCATGGTTTCGGAAACGATTACTGCAACTTGCCCGCGGCTAGCTAGATATGGCTCAATTGCTTTTTGCCAATCAATATCAATCAGAACTTCATAGTTGCGATCGGCTGAGACCGAAATACTTTTCATTAGGCTACCGCCAAGATATCAGCGCAAATTTCATTTACGGAACGATCGTCAACAGGAACTACCGCAGTTGCTAAGCTCTCGTAAATTGGTCGTCGAGAACTCATTAGCTCGTTCCATTGCGCACGCGGATTGCCGAGTAACAGCGGACGATCGCGATTAAAACCAACTCTTGCAGCTGCTTTACCTAACGAGATATCAAGGAAAATCACTGTAGCGCCGCTATTGCGCAATAGCTCTTGTGCTTGCGGTGAGATAGGAGCACCTCCCCCAAGCGAGACAACGCCATTGTCTGACTGCAAAACTTCGGCAAGAACTATCAGTTCTTCGGTGCGAAAAACTGGCTCACCTAAATCTACAAATATGTCTGAGATTTTCTTATCCAATTTAGCTTCGATCAGGGCGTCGGTATCAGCAAACTTAACCTTCAATTTCTTAGCTAACGAATGTCCAATCGTGCTCTTTCCAGCACCGGGTGGACCAATTAAAATAATCTGATTACTCATTTGATCGTGAGGTGCGCGATATAACTTTCGAAATTGCGCTTAGTTTCACCAACACTGTCGCCACCAAATTTTTCAAGTACTGCTTCAGCAAGCACGAGTGCAACCATTGCTTCGGCCACAACTCCAGCGGCCGGAACTGCACAAACATCAGAGCGTTGATTGATTGCCTTTGCTGCTTCGCCAGTCTTTACATCGATAGTGTCGAGAGCTTTAGGCACGGTTGAAATTGGCTTCATAGCAGCACGCACACGCAAAATTTCACCGTTAGACATACCGCCTTCGGTGCCCCCGGCACGATCCGTACGGCGACGAATTGCTCCATCTGGACCACGTTCAATTTCATCGTGTGCCACAGATCCACGACGGGTTGCTGTGGTAAAACCATCGCCAACTTCAACACCTTTAATTGCTTGGATACCCATCATGGCTGCTGCTAGACGTGCATCGAGTCGACGATCCCAGTGCACATGAGAACCTAATCCAGGTGGCAAGTTATAAGCCAACACTTCGACCACGCCACCTAAAGTGTCACCATCTGAATGAGCAGATTCAATCTCTGTGATCATTGCAGCGCTAGTTTTTGCGTCAGCGCAACGAACAGGATCTTCATCAATTCGTTTCATGTCGCCTTCGCTCGGCAATAGCGTATTTTCAGGAACGCGCACTGAACCAATTGATAACACGTGGCTTAAGACAGTGATGCCGCAAGTTTGTTGCAAGAAAGCACGTGCGACTGCGCCTAGTGCAACACGTGCTGCAGTTTCGCGAGCACTTGCACGTTCTAAAATCGCGCGAGCATCATCGAAATCATACTTTTGCATTCCGACTAGATCAGCATGGCCTGGTCGCGGACGGCTAAGAGGTGCATTGCGACCTAAATCCTTAATCTCTTCTTCTGGGACTGGGTCAGCCGACATAACTTTTTCCCACTTGGGCCATTCAGAGTTCGCGACCTGAATTGAAATAGGTCCGCCTTGAGTCAAGCCCAAACGAATCCCACCAAGAATCGTGACTTTATCGGCTTCAAAGTTCTGTCGGGCACCACGGCCAACACCTAAACGCCGGCGTGCAAGGTGGTAATCAATATCGGCAGTAGTAATTTGAATCGAAGCCGGAATGCCCTCAATGATCGCACTTAGAGCTGGGCCATGAGACTCACCTGCAGTTAACCAACGCATGGACTAATTCTCTCAGATGATTGCCTTTTATGTCGCCATATTAAGTGCTGCGGCCACCAAGATCGCCGGGGCAAATGCAATTCGTTTCGGGATGTTTCGCTGAAAAAGAAGACTGCCCATTAATTGAAGCCAACTAACTGCCATCATCGCGATAAGCGGATTTCTCATATTTTGGTAGTGCAACCAAGGGGCAAGAAAAAGCACCAACTTCACGTCACCCATACCAATTAGTGAGGCTAGTCCGGCAGCCAACGTAAGCGCCATCAAAACCAATGTTGTAAAAGAAATTCGAAATCTCTGATCGAGCAAATAGAGCGATGGCCAAACCAGTATCAGACCCCATGCAAGGGAGGAGTTAGAAATTTGGAAAGTCATCAAATCAATTGTCAGAATAGCAACGGCCCAGACTATGCAAATGCAAAGCGCTAAAAGATCAAAAGGCATACCAGCCAAACTAGCGATCTATCTGGAGCCTGCGCCTCGGTCAGAAATTTATTGTGTAAAAGATCGTTAAAGACGTTTCAAAGCAGCTTCGCGCATTTGAGGTGCGAGTTGAGATCTTTTAACAGAGGTACCAGCAAAGATAGCAATCTGAGAAATTGCTTGATGAACCAATAGATCCAATCCATCGATGCTTTCAAGACCAACATTTCGCCAGAAACCCATAAGCGCAGTCGGCCAAGGATTATAAAGTGATTCAAATAGAAGCGCGCTTGCGCCCGCAATTTTTCCAACTAGTTCATCAGCGGCTCCAGCTGGAGATGTATTGACAATCAAATCGTACTTAGACCAATCAATTTGATCATCAAAGCCAACTACAGAAACTGGCGCAAAGAGGGCTGACTTGATCAAGCTAGCTCTTCGATGCTCACTTCGACTTGCCACATCTATTGAAACACCGACACTATCAAAAGCTGCAATCGCGGCTCGAGCCGTTGCTCCCCCACCCAAAATCAAAATATTTTGAAAAGTTGCATTCGTCTTTGTCGCGACGCTTTGTTGGAAACCAACCACATCTGTACTTTCAACTTTCCAAGAATCTCCAACTTTAATTAAGGTATTCGCACTTCTAATTCGTCTTGCTAATTCAGAAGTTGGAAAACCTAAATCAACTAGTTCCTCTTTCAATGGCATCGTGAGTGAGAAACTGTTAAGTTCTGGCGGAGTAGATTCCAAGTACTTAGCAAGACTGCCGCCTCGAACCTCAACTGCTGTGTATTTGGCCGAGATTTCTAAACATTCATAAGCGACCTGATGGATAACGGGTGAAAGTGAATGTGAAATAGGTGATCCTAGAACTGCGCCATTAAAGGTTCTCATTCGAACGCACCCGCCTTTCGATTCTTTTGATAAAGCAACTTCCAATTATTGAATTCCGTAAATGATTTAGTAAAGCGCGTATCACCAGGTGCTACGGTGATAAAGAATAGCCAATCGCCCTTAGTTGGTGCGATCGCTGCTCTAAGTGCAGCTAATCCAGGATTTCCAATCGGAGCTGGAGGTAATCCATAATTTTGATAGGTGTTGTATGGCGACTTCAATTTCGTGGACTTATTGCTTAGATAAATCTGGCCCCGCGTCTTTTTCAGATAATGAATGGTCGAATCAAGTTGCAGTGGCATCCCGATAGCTAATCTATTTCTAACTACCTGTGAAATCTGCGCAAAGTCCTTGGTATCGCCTTCGGCCTGGATTAGCGAAGCTAGGGTTACTAATTGTTGGGTAGTTAACTTTCCGTCTGGGTCAACAAAATCTAAAGCTGAAATAGCTTGGTTAAATCTATTCACCATACTTTGCAGTGCCTGAACCTGACTAGTTCCTTCAGCAAAACTATATTGCGCAGGAAAAAGAACACCTTCGAGAGAAGTTATACCTTTGGGCAAAATAATCTTTTTGGCTGCCTCAGCTGGATCCTCAGACCAAGTCTGCGTTGCCGCCAACTCTGTAAACACTTCGGACTTCCAAGCACCTTCTGGAATCTTGATTAAATCAACTATTCGCTTAGCATCAAGCAACTGCTCTAACGCGACTTTTCCACTGATCTTAAGTGAAAGTAAATGTGCCCCAGGTGAGATGATTCCTGCTTTTGGGTTCGCCACCGCGGCTCTAAAGAAACTTTCCGAAGATGCTACAACTCCCGCAGAATAAAGGATTTCGCCGATATCTGATCCAGTCGCACCAGTTGGGATAGAAATCGAAACGCTTTTCTCAGATTCTGAAACTACTCGATCAGGGAAATTTGCATACCCGCCACCAGAATTATTGATTTCGCGGATACCAAGAGTAAACGCGATAACAAATATGCCCGCAATGCTCAGGCGTTTTAAGGATTGGCGGTTAAACATGCTTGGCTTTTTCAATTGCCAAACCTTGCTCAAGAATTGCTACTGCGGCTGCCATATCAATCTTTCCCCGAGCATCCTTGGCGTTTACGCCACTTTCGCGCATTGCGTTAGTTGCTGAAACCGTCGAAAGGCGCTCGTCAATCATGCTGACCGGAACATTGAATTGGGTACGTAGTTCTTGGGCGAAAGAAATTGCCTTCTGGGCAGATGTGCTTGACTCCCCTGAAAGATTCAAAGGTTCTCCCACATAAATTGCAACTGGTTCGTGCTCAGAAATTAGTTCAGATATGTGCTTGAAGAGTTTAGGATCTCCACTCGAAAGCGTCGTCAAAGGTGATGACAAAATTGAATCAGGGTCTGAAATAGCCACGCCAATTCTCACATCACCATAATCAAAAGCGATCCGGCGACCTCTTTGCATTTGCGTTATAGCGCTGCCACTGCAGCTGTTATTGCAGCCAACGCTTCGACAGCCTTTGTTGCATCGGTACCGCCGCCTTGAGCGAAATCATCTTTGCCCCCGCCACCGCCACCAAGAACAGCAGAAGCAAGTTTTACTAGCGCACCTGACTTGGCACCAATTGCGCGTGCTGAATCTGACGCAGCAACAACCAGAACCGACTTACCTGCCGCCGAACTGATCAATGCGATGACGCTGGTCGCGAATCGATTTCGAAGATCTAACGCGATTGTGCGTAAGTCATCACCTGAGATTCCCTCTGGTAGCACTGCAGTAATCAAATCTACCTGACCAACTTTGGTGGCTGATTGCGCAATTGCGGCAACTGTTCCTAGGGCCTGCGCAGAGCGAACTGCAGCTAACTCTTTTTCGATCTCCTTAATTTTTTCTAGTAAATCATTTATGCGTTCAGGAAGTTCATCAACGCGAGCACCCTTGATAATTTGGGTTAATGAATTCAAAAGTAGATGTTCACGAGCTAGAAACTTATAGGCATCGACGCCAACAAGAGCTTCAACTCGTCGTACTCCTGCGCCTATTGAAGATTCACTTAAAAGTTTGACCACGCCAAGTTGCCCAGAGCGCGATACGTGCGTGCCACCACAAAGCTCACGGGCCCAGTCGCCAACGCTCACAACACGAACTGTGTCGCCATACTTTTCTCCGAATAAAGCCATTGCTCCGATTGCTTTCGCTTCAGCTTGCGACATGCTTTGCGCAGTTACCTCTAAATTATCAAGCAACAACGTATTAACTCGTGACTCAACTTCATCAAGGGCAGCATCTGAGACGGCACCAGTAGCTGGGAAGTCAAAACGGAAACGTCCGGGTGAATTCTCTGAACCTGCTTGGGTAGCTGTTTCGCCCAGAACTTCACGGAAAGCTTTATGGACCATATGTGTGGCCGTGTGTGCTCGCGAAATTGCATCTCGTCGCTCTTGATCAATTGTTGCGAGAACGCTTTGGCCAACAGTTACTTCGCCACTCAAAACTCGTCCACGGTGTACAGATAATCCGTTGACCGGTGATTGCACATCATCGATTTCAACAACTGCTCCATTAGCCAGTTTCATAATTCCCGCATCCGCTAATTGTCCGCCGCCTTCAGCGTAGAAAGGCGTGCGATCCAAAATGACCTCGACATCATCACCACTCTTGGCACTCTGTGCGATAACGCCATCGACCAACATGCCGTTGATCTTGCCTTCAGCTTCAGTATGCGTATATCCAATAAATTTCGATAAGCCAGAACCATCAGCGATCTGCTTGTACTGAGATAAATCAGTGTGGCCAGACTTCTTGGCGCGTGCATCTGCTTTAGCGCGATCTTTCTGTTCCTTCATTAAACGTTGGAATCCATCAGTATCGATTTGCAGGCCAACCTCTTGTGCCATCTCAAGGGTCAAGTCATACGGGAAGCCGTAAGTGTCGTGAAGTTTAAATACTTCTTCGCCACCTAAAGTTGACATCTTTTTAGCCTTTAGTGCACTTGCAGCCAAATCAAATATTTGAGTACCACTCTTTAGGGTTTGCAAGAAACTCTCTTCTTCAGCAACTGAAACTGCCAAAATTCGGTCTTGCGCCGCTACTAACTCTGGATATTGCGGCCCCATTGCACCGATAGCTGCTCTAGTTAGTTCGGAGATAATTGGATCGTGCGACCCAAGTAAGCGCATATTACGAATAGTGCGGCGCATCATGCGTCGCAGAACATAGCCACGACCTTCATTACCAGGCGTTACACCATCTCCAATAAGCATCGCGGAAGTTCGAGCATGATCTGCAATAACACGTAGTGAAATATCTGACTTATCTGCCGAGCCATATTTAATCCCAGTAAGCGAACTCGCCATATTCAAAATCTGCATAGTTGTATCGATCTCGTAAATATTTTCGACACCTTGTAAAAGTGCTGCTGTGCGTTCGAGCCCTAAACCAGTGTCAATGCTTTTTGCTGGTAACTCGCCCAAAATTGGATAATCATCTTTGCTGGTACCGGCGCCACGTTCATTTTGCATGAAAACTAAGTTCCAGATTTCTAAATAACGATTTTCATCAGCAATTGGTCCGCCTTCAGCGCCGTATGCAGGTCCACGATCGTAATAAATTTCAGAACAAGGACCACATGGCCCAGGCACACCCATTGACCAGAAGTTATCGGCCATGCCACGACGCTGGATTCGTTCTTTCGGAACACCCATCTTATGATGCCAAATATCGGCAGCCTCATCATCGGTGTGAAAAACAGTTACCCATAAATTATCTTCAGGAAACCCATAACCACCTTGGGCGATTGGCTTAGTTAATAACTCCCAAGCAAGTGCGATCGCACCTTCTTTAAAGTAATCACCAAATGAAAAGTTGCCACACATCTGAAAGAAAGACGCGTGGCGGGTGGTCTTACCTACTTCGTCAATATCTAAAGTTCGTACGCATTTCTGCACTGAAGTAGCACGTGCATATGGCGGAGTGACCTCTCCCAAGAAAAAGGGTTTGAACGGAACCATTCCAGCATTTACCAAGAGCAGATTTGGATCATCGGCAATTAATGAAGCAGAAGGAACAACTGTGTGAGTTAAACCTTGAGAATTCTCAGATTCGAAAAATCGCAGCCAACGTGAACGTATCTCGGCAGATTCCACTATTACTGATCACTCTGCCTTTGTCTTTTTAGCTTTACGCTTCTTAGATGCACCCGCTGCAGTCATTAGCGCACCGGCCATCTTCATCGCTGGGCCACCTTTGTCTACGAAATTCGCAGTTGCCTCAGCCGCTTTAGTGGAAATGTTCTCCACGTTCTTCGTGATTTTGTTAAAACTTTCAAGTGGACCATTTACTAAAGTCACGGTCTGGGTCACGCCATCTAGAAGAGGAACTGTTTCCTCGGTCAGGGATTTAAGAGAGACTTTTGCCTCATCAATTAACCGGCCAAAACGAATCACGGCATAGGCAACTGCAACTGCGATCGCGAAAAGCGATACTGCACAAATGATTAAGGCAATCCCGCCTGCGCTCATAACATCCTCCTGTTAACTTCTGACCAAAACTATAAAATCTTGGTTGAATCCTACCGCTTAGGCGTAGAACTACTTCTTTTCAGCCACTTCTGGAACCCAATCAATTGCCGCTTCCTTGCGTTGAGCGGGTGTAATTGGTGTAGGCGCTCCTGTAAGTGGATCGCCACCTGAAGCTGTCTTTGGGAAAGCGATAACTTCGCGGATTGATTCTGACCCGCTTAAAAGTGCGCATACGCGATCTAAGCCAAGAGCAATTCCGCCATGTGGTGGTGGGCCATAATTAAATGCATCGAGCAGAAAGCCGAATTTACTATTGGCTTCTTCATCAGTTAATCCAATTACTTCGAAAACTTGCTTCTGCATATTGCGATCATGAATACGTATTGACCCGCCACCTAATTCAGTACCGTTTAAAACGATGTCATAGGCATAGGCCAGAGCAGATGCTGGATTATCTTTAAACGTTGAAGCGAATTCAGGCTTTGGACCGGTAAATGGATGATGAACTGCAGTCCAGCCACCACCATCTGTTGGTTCAAACATCGGGGCATCTACTACCCAGAGGAATTCCCAAGCTCCTTCATTAATTAAGTTACAACGCTTACCAATTTCGTTACGAACTGCACCCAATAAATTTTGAGAAGCCGTGCGTTCGCCAGCCGCGAAGAAGATGGCGTCGCCATTTGCAGCACTTGCAGCTGAAACGATTCCGGCTAACTCTTTCTCGGAAAGATTCTTAGCTACTGGACCACTCAGTGTGCCATCTGCATTTACTAAAATATAAGCAAGTCCTTTTGCGCCACGGGCTTTCGCCCAGTCTTGCCATGCATCTAATTCGCGACGAGGTGAATCTGCTCCTCCAGGCATAACTACAGCACCGACATAAGGCGCTTGGAATACTCGAAACGGAGTTTCACTAAAGAAATTGGTTAACTCAACTAGTTTCTGATCGAATCGAAGATCTGGTTTATCGGAACCATAATCTGCCATTGCATCGGCATAAGTCATACGTTTCAGCGGCAACGGAATCTCGTAGTTAACGGTTTCGCGCCAAACGGTTGAAACAATCTTCTCAGCGATAGTCAAAATATCTTCTTGATCGATGAAGGACATTTCAATGTCGAGCTGCGTAAATTCTGGTTGACGATCTGCCCGGAAATCTTCATCGCGGAAACAACGGGCAATTTGATAGTACTTCTCCATGCCAGCAACCATTAACAACTGCTTGAACAACTGAGGTGATTGTGGCAACGCGTACCAAGAACCTGGCTGCAGGCGAACTGGAACTAAGAAATCGCGTGCACCTTCTGGGGTTGATCGAGTTAGGTAAGGGGTTTCAATATCCAGGAACTCTTCAGAATCCATAACCCGACGAATCGCAGCGGTGACTTTTGAACGCATGCGCAGATTTGCAGCTGGTTTCTCGCGACGTAGATCTAAATAACGATACTTCAGACGTACTTCCTCAGAAATATTTGCTTCATCGCCACTATCAACCGGAAATGGCAAAGCGGCAGCTTCGCTCAACACGATAACGTCATCAGCCATAATCTCGATTTCACCCGTTGCGACATTGGTATTTTCATTGCCAGCCGGACGCTCAGAAACGATGCCAGTGATTTTTAAACACCATTCAGCGCGCAACATATTTGCAATTGCTTCATCGCGGATAACAACTTGAACCCAACCCGATGCATCGCGGAAATCGATAAAAGCAACACCACCGTGATCGCGGCGACGCGCAACCCAGCCAGCCAAGGTAACGGTCTGCCCAACTTGGCTCTTACGGATTGTGCCTGCCCCGTGTGTACGGATCAATTTAGCTACCTAGCTTTCCTTTGGTTCTTAATTCGAAATGCGTGGTCCAGCGCCTATTTCAAAGCGCTGGCTAAGGAGTCAAGTCTAACCGAGTTCGCAGATCCGGTGCTCATCTCTTTCACTTCAACTACCCCACTGGCCATCTCTTCATCGCCAATTACGAGTGAATAACGGGCGCCGCTTTTATCAGCAATTTTCATTGCTGTCTTAAGAGCTCGGTCACCGAAAGCTAATTCGACCTTGAACCCATTTGCACGCAGGCTAGCGGCGCACTTTAACGCCTCAGATTTAGCCGCTTCACCCATGGGAATAATAAATAAATCACTTACGAAGGTTTCCGGAATAACTACGCCTTCGGCTTCAACGGCCAGGAGTGCGCGATCTAATCCAAGGCCAAATCCAATGCCAGTTATATCTTGGCCACCAATTTCACCCATTAGGCCGTCGTATCGTCCGCCACCACCGATGCCTGATTGTGCTCCAAGCAAATCGTGTACGAATTCAAATGTCGTACCGGTGTAATAATCCAAACCACGGACCATGCGTGCGTTAATCGTGAAAGCAATACCCATCGCAGTTAGATGGCGCTGTACTTCGGCAAAATTAGCTTTGGATTCTGGTGATAAGTAATCTAACAAGATCGGTGCTTTAGCCATCAATGCGCGAACTTCTTCTCGTTTATCATCGAATAATCGCAATGGATTTAGCTGAGCACGTTCTTTGGTTTCTTCATCGAGGTCAAGACCAGCAATAAATTTCACTAGGTCTACCCGGTGTGCAGCACGTGATTCGGCGTCACCAAGTGAAGTCATTTCTAGGCGGTACTTTGTCAATCCCAATCTTTTAAATCCAGCATCTGCAATAGAAATTACTTCAGCATCGAGAGCCGCATCATGTGTACCAATTGCTTCAATGCCGATTGAATAGAATTGGCGGTAGCGACCTTTTTGTGGACGTTCGGCACGAAAGAATGGACCACAGTAATAAACTTTCGCAGGTAGCGAGCCACGATCTAAACCATGTTCACTTACCGCACGCAATGCACCAACCGTTCCTTCGGGTCGAAGTGTGATCGATCGCCCACCGCGATCTTCAAAGGTGTACATCTCTTTAGAAACCACATCAGTAGATGCGCCAATACGCGCGAATAAATCAGTATCTTCAAATATTGGTAGCTCTAACAATTGGTAACCAGCAGAACTAATAGTGTTCTCTAAAGTTGATCGCACCCAAGCGAATGCACCACTTCGCGGTGGGAAATACTCGCTAACGCCTTTAGGGGCTTGGAACTTCATGATCTACTCGCTCTCGCAGCTTCAATTAAATACGGATTATTTTTTCGCTCTATACCTATCTTAGTTTCTTGATAATGACCCGGGAGAACCCTTATCCCATCGCTTAATGGTAGAACTTTCTTAACCAAAGTCTTCTGCATATCAGCGCTGGAACCCGTAGGTAAATCGGTCCGGCCAATAGAGCCAGCAAAGAGAACATCACCGCTGATTAGCGTTTCATCATCAACTAGAAACATCAATGAACCACGAGTATGCCCTGGACTATGGATAGCCTTAATTTTTAAACCAACTAGCTCAAACTCCTCGCCACTTTTTAATTCTTTAACTTCTTTCGGTTCAGTAAAAGTCATGCTGCCTAAGGTTGCACTAAATTCTGGGCTCACCGCAGCGGCTGGATTAAGTAAAAGATTGCGGTCCTCGCTATGAATATAGGCGGGAATCCCATAGCCATCGCAGATAGGTACAACTGAGAACGTATGATCCAAATGTCCGTGAGTTAATAACGTTGCTACTGGTTTTAAACGATGCTTTTCAAGAAGATCAGCTAACTCCATCGACACATCAGGCATGCCAGGATCAAAGACAATGCACTCGGCACCTTGCCCAGTTGCCAAAACCCAACAGTTGGTGGCATACATTTGAGCCGGAAAGCCTGCAACTAGCATTGTTACCCGCCCTTCCACGCTCAAATCTGGCGCCCGTGACAGACCCATTGGAAATACCCTAGGCGGACAGGGTACCTTTACCTTTCCTACCAACGACGTAGTGCGGCAATGATTTCGATCATTTTTGTACATCGTCACCCAAATGTTCCGCCATCTATCACTCAACCCAATAGCGAAGGCTCAACTGAGAATTTCTCAAAAGCTACCGCGCTGAAAGGATCCACCATGACCGAGAATCCAATAACTCCCACCCAATCCCCTGCAGTTGTATCTGCAGCATCAGCATTAATTGGGGACCCAGCTCGATTCGGTCGCGTTGGCGAAGATGGCACCGTCTATGTAATTACCCCAGAAGGCGATAAGCCAGTTGGTTCATACCCTGGCAAAAGTAACGAAGAAGCTCTTGCTTACTTCGTCCGTAAATTTGAAGCAATTGCATCTGAAGTTGCTCTGTTATCAGCTCGAATTAAATCAGGTGCAATGGTTCCTGCCGATGCAACAACTGCGGTAGTTAAATTGCGTGAGCAAGTTCGTGAATTAAATGGTGTTGGAGACTTGGCCGCATTGGCTGTTGCCGTTGAACAGTTGTCTCCATTGATTGAAGATCATCGCGGCGCTTATGAAGCCAAAAAGGCTGCTGAGGAAATTGTTAAAGCAGAGCGCTTAGCTCAAGTCTTAATCGAGAAAGAAAAGATTGTTGCTGAAGCTGAAACTCTTGCTGATTCAACTAGTTGGAAAGTTACTGGTGATCGTTTGAAGGCGCTTCTCGATGAGTGGAAGTCAGCGCCACGTTTAGATAAGAAAACTGATACTGATTTGTGGAAGCGATTCTCTTCATCACGCAATAAGTTTGATAAGCGACGTCGCACCCACTTTGCCTCCCTTGAGGAAGTAACTGCAGTTGTGTCCGAGGCTAAGAAGAAGTTAGTAGCCGAAGCCGAAAGCCTTGCAACCTCAACTGATTGGGTCGCAACAGCTCGTCGTTTCAAGGCTCTTATGGATGCTTGGAAAGCTGCCGGTCGCGGAAAGATGAGCGATGACACAAAACTTTGGGCACGGTTTAAGACTTCCCAAGACACTTTCTTTGCCGCTAAGAATGCTGATTTAGAAAAGCGCGAAGTAACTATGAGCGCGAACCTAGAAAAGCGCAATGCACTGATTACTGAGATTGAGAAACTACTTCCAATTACTGACTTGGCGGAGCAGAAGAAGGCTCTTCGCGAATTGCAAAACCAGTGGAGCAAGATTGGTATGACTGCTCGCGATAAGCGCGCCGCACTTGATGCCCGCTTAGAAGTTGTTGAGGCAGCCTATAAAGAAGCCGAAGCTACTATTTGGCGCAAATCTGACCCGGCTGCAAAAGCTCGTGCTGCTGATGTTGTTCGCCAACTTTCTGAAGCTATTGCTAATTATGAAAAAGCTGCTGCTAAAGCCACTGCTGCCGGAAATACCAAGAAGGCACAAGAGGCCGCTGATTCTGCAGTAGCTCGTAAGGTTTGGTTAGCCGAAGCTGAGAAGAATTTAGCTGAATTTAGTTAAAAACCTGCGTTAATTATTAAAGGTGCGATAAACGTCGTAAACACCTTCAATATTTCGTACCGCACTTAGCACCGCATCTAGATGCGTGGCATCTGCCATTTCGAAAGTAAATCGAGATATTGCGGTGCGATCTTTCGAAGTGGTTACTGAAGCGCTCAGAATGTTTACCTGCTGCTCGGACAAAGTGCGGGTCACATCGGCCAATAAGCGCGCTCGATCTAACGCTTCAACTTGAATGTTCACTAAGAATACGCTGCCTGCTCCGGCCAACCATTTAACTGCGACGACACGTTCACCTTGATTGGTTTTCAAATCATTTGCATTGATGCAATCACCACGGTGCACTGATACGCCATTACCTTTGGTTATGAATCCCATGATCGCATCGCCTGGAACCGGTGTACAGCAACGAGCCAATTTCACATAAACATCACCGATGCCAGCAACCTCGATAGAACTACTTGTGCGTCTGGTTGTTTGAACCCCTGTTGGAAAGGTAGGAACAGTAGCTTCGGGGTGTGAGTCTTCCTCCCCCATTGACGCGATCAGCTTTTCAATAATCGATGCCGACGAAACATGACCATCGCCAACTGCGCTGTAGAGAGATGAAATATCTGGGTAGCGCAGTTCGTGAGAAAGTTCTAACAAAGCATGGCCCGCAAAAATCTTCTGTAAAGGTAGGCCAGCTTTGCGCATCTGACGGGCGATAGATTCGCGCCCTGCTTCTATCGCTTCTTCCCGGCGCTCCTTGCTAAACCAAGCTTTGATCTTCGAGCGAGCGCGCGGACTCTTTACAAAATTTAACCAGTCACGACTCGGCGCTGCGTGTTCGCCCTTATTCAGAACTACCTCTACAACATCACCGTTATTTAACTTTGATTCAAGCGGAACCAAACGACCATTAACTTTTGCGCCCGCACAGCGATTGCCCACATCAGTGTGTACTGAATAAGCAAAATCCACCGGTGTTGACCCACCTGGAAGTGCGATGACGCTGCCCTTAGGTGTGAACACAAATACCTCTGGCGAACCTAAATCAAAGCGCAATGAATCGAGAAACTCTGAAGGATCTTCAGTTTCTTTCTGCCATTCATGCAACTGACGTAACCAAAGCATTTCTGGAGATGACGAGTTAGCTTCATCGCCTTGCTTATATTTCCAATGTGCGGCGATACCAAATTCCGCACGAGAATGCATATCATAGGTACGAATCTGTATCTCAATCGCTTTCCCACTTGGCCCGATAACAGTCGTATGTAGCGACTGATAGAGATTGAATTTCGGCATGGCAATGTAATCTTTAAAGCGACCTGGCACCGGTGACCATCGTGCGTGAATAGCACCAAGAACTGCGTAACAATCACGAACGTCTTCGACTAATACTCGGATCCCAACTAGGTCGTAAATATCGTTAAAGTCGCGTCCGCGGACAACCATTTTTTGATAAACACTGTAGAAATGTTTTTGGCGCCCCGTAACCGTGCACTTAACGCCATCGGCCAAAAGATCTGACTTAACCGCGTCAATTACCTCATTAGTTAATGTTGTACGTGCTGGATTTCGCTCGGCAACTAACCTCGAAATTTCAAGAAACTTCTTAGGTTCCAGAACCTCAAAACTCAAATCCTCAAGCTCCCACTTAATCGCGTTCATGCCCAATCTGTGGGCCAGAGGCGCGTAGATATCTAAAGTTTCACGCGCTTTACGCTCTGCTGACTCAGGAGATACATATTTCCAAGTTCTAGCGTTGTGTAAACGATCAGCCAGTTTAATTAGCAATACTCGAATATCTCGAGACATTGCGACGATCATTTTTCTAACGGTTTCAGCCTCAGCAGTTGGCCCGTAAGTTAATTTATCTAACTTGGTGACGCCATCTACTAACAGTGCAATTTCCTCGCCAAAATCTTTACGCAATTGCGGAAGCGAATAAGTGGTGTCTTCAACTGTGTCATGTAGAAGTGCTGCAATCACGACAGCCTCATTTAATCCAAATTCTGCCAATATCGCAGCAACTGCAACTGGATGAGTTATGTAATCCTCACCTGATTTACGTAATTGACCGGTGTGTGCTTGCTTTGCCACCAAAAAGGCGCGCTCGAGATTATCTAATTTATCGCCCGGATGATGCTCTGTTAAAGCACTAACCACCGGAGCTAACAGAGTGTCCATGATCGGATTCTAGTTAACAACACGGTGGTTAGTTACTTAAAGCGGTATTTATTACTTCTTCTTGGCTTTACGTTTAGGTTGGTTACGTGGACCGCGAGTTTCGTGGTTTTCAGCAACTGGTTGAGCAACAACTGTTCCGGCAACTGCCCCACCACGAGCATTAACTCGCTTTGCAAGAGCGATCATTGCGGGTTCGCGTTCACGCAATCCAGAGAGAACTTGTGGCGCGATGAAGATAGATGAGTAAGTACCAATCGCTAAACCAATAAACAAAGCAAGTGAAAGATCTTTAAGCGTTCCAGCCCCTAGAAGACCTGCACCCACAAAAAGGATAGAACCCACCGGAAGTAGCGCGATCAAAGAAGTATTAAATGAGCGAACCAAGGTCTGGTTAACGGCCAAGTTAGTAGCTTGAGAGAATGTACTTTTTCCTGTACTTGTGATCGTGCGCGTATTTTCGCGGACTTTATCGAACACAACGACGGTATCGTAAAGCGAGTAACCCAAGATAGTTAAGAAACCGATTACGGTCGCAGGAGTCACGTCGAATCCAACTAGTGCGTAAATTCCGACGGTAATCACGACGTCGTGAACTACAGCCACAATCGCTGAGATTGCCATCTTCGGTTCAAAAGCCATCGCTAAATAGAGCATCACTGCAATTAGGAAAGCAAAGAGACCATAAAGTGCTTTACGAGTGATTTCCTTACCCCAAGAAGGACCAACAATCTGAGTATCAATCGACTCCACTGTTACGCCAAATTTTGTAGCTAAGGCATCTTGAACTGCATTTGATTGCGCAACCGAGAGCGATCCTGTTTGAACGCGAATCTTGTCATTGCCAACTTTTTGCACGATTACTTCAGAAGCTACCCCCGCTGATTCAACAGCAGTGCGAGCTTCTTCAATAGTTCCAGTTGATTTAGTAACGGTATAACTCGAACCACCTTGGAATTCGATTCCTAGTTTCAAGCCCTGGGTAAGTAAAGTTCCGATTGATAGCGCAACAAGTACTAACGAGATCGCGTACCAACGTTTGCGATTGCCAATGAAATTAAATGATTTCTCGCCGGTATAGAGACGAGCACCGAAACTGGTAGCTGTAGTCATGATTATGCCTCCACGCTATTAGTAGGAACATTTGGAATAGCGCGTTCGATTCCTGAGCTTTTTGCGGACAGACCCGAAAGCGGATGACCGTTAGCGAAGAATGGCAACTTAGCCAGAACCGTGAGTGCGGGTTTAGTGAATGTGAAGATAACTAACAAGTCAATCAGTGTGGTTAAACCAAGAGTGAATGCGAATCCTCGCACCCCACCAACTGCTAAGAAGTAAAGAAGAGCAGCAGCAATGATTGAAACCGAGTCAGCCACAATAATTGTGCGACGGGCGCGAACCCAGCCACTTTCAACAGCTGATCGAAGTGATCGACCCTCGCGAATTTCATCGCGGATACGCTCGAAGTAAACAATAAACGAGTCAGCTGTAATACCGATCGAAACAATTACACCTGCGATGCCAGCTAATGTGAGAGTGAATCCGATCCACTTTCCAAGCAACAAGATCAATAGATACATCAAGCCACCTGCAACTGCTAACGAACCAACAGTGACCATTCCTAGTCCGCGGTAATAAAGCAGTGAATAAAGAAGTACCAAGATAAGGCCGAGAGCTCCTGCTAGTAAGCCAGCATTTAACTGATCAGCACCGAGAGTCGGCGAGATCTGTTGAACTTCACCACGGTCAAAAGCCAACGGAAGTGAGCCATACTTTAAAACGTTCGCTAGATCTTGCGATTCAACTTGAGTGAAGTTACCTGTGATCTGAGCGCTGCCACCACGAATTGCTTCGTTGATACGTGGTGCCGAAACAACTAAACCATCAAGAACAATTGCAACTTGGTTCTGCGGTGCGGTTAATGAAACCACTCGGGCTGTTTGATCACCGAATGCTTTAGTTCCTTCGCCATTAAAAGTTAATGAAACAAACCAGTTTCCACCAGTTGTTGTATCAACGGCAGCAGTCGCTTTTGAAACTTGTCGGCCCAGAACTTCGGCTCCAGCCAAAATATATTTGCTAGCTCCGTCTCGGGAACACGCCACAATTATGTCGGCTGCATTATCGCTACCGGTGCCTTGACGATTTGCTGCCAAAGTACAATCAAGTGCTGCATACTTATTATTTATATCGACGCTAACACCAGCTGGCGGTGTTGCTGCAGCAGTTGTAGCTACAACTGGTGTTCCGGCGCTCTCTGCTAGAACTTGGCGAAAACGCAGTTCGGCGGTTTGTCCGACTAATTCAACTACGCGACGACCTGAATCTCCAGGAACACTAATTACGATCTGACGATTAGTGCCTGAACCTTGTGAGGCAACTTCACTCTCGGCAACACCTAATGAGTTAACGCGCTGACGAATGATCGAGACAGCTTGATCAATCGCTTCACTAGTAACTTTGCCAGTCTCCCCCGAACCAAGTCGCGGCTGCAACGTCACGCTGGTTCCGCCACGAAGGTCAAGACCTAGGCGTACAGCGGTTGCGCCTTGAATGAAAACGGCAGCTATTAAAATGACAAAAGCGCCGGCCAAGATCGCAAGTGTGCGTACTGGACGTCCGGAGCTTTTAATTGGTTTTGTAGGTGTTGACATAAGAGGTGAGTCTAGGCGTCATTTAGCGGTGTGTCGAAAAGCGATGTTGCGGCAGCAGGCGGGATTTTGCCTAAATGCGTCCAGCCAAGAGCGGTAGCTACTCGCCCACGCGGGGTACGAGCCATAAAGCCATTTCTGACCAGGAATGGCTCGGCTACAGACTCAACCGTTTCGGTTTCCTCGCCAACAGCTATAGCCAAGGTCGAAAGGCCAACCGGTCCGCCACCAAATCGTTCAATCAGCGCTGTTAGAACTGAGCGATCAAGTCGATCTAGACCCGCAGCATCTACTTCATACATTTCAAGGGCAGCATTGGCATGGTCGAGCGATAACTTATCTGAACCGTTTACTTGTGCATAATCGCGAACTCGACGAAGTAAACGATTAGCAATTCGTGGCGTACCACGAGATCGGCTGGCAATTTGTTCAATCGCTTTGGCTTGAATTGTTAAGCCAAGGAGTGAAGCTGACCGAGCAACTACTTGAGCTAATTCAGACTCTGCATAAAAATCCAATTGTGCCGTGAATCCAAATCGGTCACGAAGTGGACTTGGTAGTAATCCTGCGCGAGTTGTTGCACCCACTAAAGTAAATTTTAGCAGCTCTAACGGAATCGCAGTGGCACCAGGTCCCTTGCCAACCACAATATCAACCCGAAAATCCTCCATTGCCAGATAGAGAAGTTCTTCGGCCGGTCTTGGCAACCGATGAATTTCATCGATAAAAAGAATTTCGCCTTCTACCAATGAAGAAAGAATCGATGCTAAATCACCAGCATGCATTATTGCCGGGCCAGATGTGATGCGAATCGGCGCGCCCATCTCAGCGGCCAGAATAAGAGCCAGTGTTGTTTTGCCAAGTCCCGGCGGACCACTTAACAAAATGTGGTCAGCACTTGAACCGCGATGCTTAGCTGCACTTAACAAAACATCAATTTGCTGACGTACTCGTTCTTGTCCAATGAACTCATTTAAATCTTTAGGACGCAAAGCGCCCTCGGCTGCCGAATCATCTAGACCCGCAATCGGTGAAATCAATCGCTCGTTATCATGCATTATTTACGTCCACCACTTTGTAGCGATCTCTTTAATAGCTCGCTTAATTCAAGTTCGGCCGGCTCGATGCCATCACTCTGCAGTTCGCTAACAATGTTAGTTATTGCTCGATCTGAATCCTTCGGTGTAAAGCCAAGTGAAATCAAGGCGCTAGCGAGTTGCTCTCGCCAAATAGGTTGATGGTTAGTTACCTGAACACCTTGTGAGAGATCAGAAAGTTTTCCCTTTAGTTCAAGAATTAGT
Source organism: Actinomycetota bacterium (assembly GCA_947463725.1). Classification (GTDB taxonomy): domain Bacteria; phylum Actinomycetota; class Actinomycetes; order Nanopelagicales; family Nanopelagicaceae; genus Planktophila. The sequence goes on from CANHRM010000002.1 coordinate 95,802, forward strand.
CGCTGCGCACCTTTTCGTCCGATGCCTGGAACCCGTTCGATAGCTGCAATATTCTCAGTTGCAATAGCACTGGCTAACTCTTCTGGCGTCAGTGATCCCAAGATTGCTTGTGCAACTTTGGGGCCAATGCCACTAACGGTCTGAACTTGTTCGAATAATTGTTTTGATTCTGCAGTTAGGAAACCGTAGAGAGTTAATGATTCTTCACGAACTACCAACGAAGTATGGAAAGTTACGACAGTGCCAAGATTTAAATGTGCTGTTGCATTTTGGGTTAGGTTAACTGAGAGTCCGACTCCCCCAACTTCAATGATTGCCCGATCAAGTGAGATCGACTTGATCTCTCCTGTTAACGTCGCAATCATTTCTTGGTGGTTCCTGTCTTCTTGAGTAGAGCTATTCGACTTTTCTCTTTAGCTAGTGCGGCTGCAACTTTACTATTGCCACCACCTCGCCAAATGTGGCAGATCGCTAACGCTAACGCGTCAGCACTGTCGGCCGGCTTTGGCGCCTCGTCTAATTTCAATATATTTAAAACCATTTTTGCGACCTGTGCTTTATTAGCGCGGCCCGAGCCAGTAACTGCGGCCTTGACCTCACTTGGCGTATGCATGACCACTTTGATCTGATTGCGAGCTGCCAACAACAGAGCGACTCCGGCTGCCTGAGCGGTTCCCATAACGGTGCGCAAATTGTGTTGCGAAAATACTCGCTCAATCGCGATCACATCGGGTTTGAATTCGGTAATCCAGAGTTGAATTTCCCGCTCGAGCTGAAGCAAGCGAACTTCGGTCGGATCTTGCGAAGAAGTCAGAATCACACCAACTGAAACCATTTTTAGTGGCGCCCCAATTGATCCTTCAACCACGCCGATTCCACAACGGGTCAAACCTGGATCAATACCAAGAACTTTCATTTGCTAAGCCTAGATAGTGGCTCAGACATGTTAAGCCAGGCTCGCCATTACCTCATCAGATACATCGAAGTTACTAAACACATTCTGGACATCATCTAGTTCCTCGATGGCATCAATTAATTCAAAGACTTTAGTAGCGCCTTCCGCATCGAGCGGGATTGTCATCGATGGCAAGAAAGAAGAATCTGCTGACTCATAGTCAATACCAGCTGTTTGCAACGCGGTTCTAACAACAACTAAATCACTCGCTTCGCAAACTACTTCAAATGATTCACCTAAGTCATTTACTTCTTCGGCTCCAGCATCTAGAACTGCTTCAAGTACTGAGTCCTCGGTAAGCTGGCCATTCTTATTAACGATGATTACGCCTTTACGATTGAACAAATACGCAACCGAACCTGGGTCAGCCATGCTGCCACCGTTGCGAGTAACCGCCACGCGAACTTCAGATGCTGCCCTATTTCGACTATCGGTTAAACATTCGATCATGATCGCAACACCGCTTGGTCCGTAACCTTCATACATAATGGTTTGCCAATCAGCGCCACCCGATTCAAGGCCAGCGCCTCGTTTTACTGCGCGATCAATGTTGTCAGCGGGCATTGAATTCTTTTTAGCTTTAGCAATCGCATCAAAGAGTGTTGGATTGCCATCAATATCTGGGCCACCATTACGAGATGCAACTTCAATCGCCTTAATCAACTTTGCGAAATTTTTAGCACGACGGCTATCGATGATTGCCTTCTTGTGCTTAGTGGTCGCCCATTTGGAATGGCCGGACATTTGATACCCCCTAGAAGTTTCATCGCAACAGCCGATGAAAGTTATGGAACTACTTTACCGCAGCCTTTTCCAAAGCTGGACGAGCTACCGATTCAATAAAGAATCGATGAATTCGATTATCTCCCGTTAGTTCAGGATGAAAGCTTGTAGCTAATAGGCCGCCTTGCCGAACGGCTACTGCATGTTCGAAAGTTGCCAAGACTTCAACATTAGAACCTACGGATTCAACCCAAGGGGCCCGAATAAATACGGCGCGGACCGGTGGGTTCGTGATGCCGGTGAATTCGAGATCAGTTTCAAATGAATCAACTTGTCGACCGAAAGCATTTCGGCGAACAGTAATATCGAGACCACCAAAAGTTTCTTGACCCTTTGCGGCATCTAGTACTCGATCAGCTAGCAAAATCATTCCGGCGCAAGATCCATAGACCGGCATTCCTGCATTAATACGTGACTTAATTGGCTCGAACATATCGAAACTACGTGCCAAATTCGCAATTGCAGTTGATTCGCCACCCGGCAAAACAAGAGCGTCAACAACGGCTAATTCGGATGGGCGACGAACGATGCTGGCATTGACGCCACATTCTTCAAGTGCAAATAGGTGCTCACGAAAATCGCCTTGCAGCGCTAGAACACCAACTCGCATGATTTAGAGAACCCCAACTTTCAAGTTTTAGAAAACTCTAGCTACCAACCGCGTTCAGCTAAACGATGCGCAACTGGTAAGTCAGCAACGTTAATGCCAACCATTGCATCGCCTAATCCGCGCGAAACATCAGCTAATACTTTTGGATCATCATGGAAAGTTGTTGCCTTAACACAAGCAGCAGCACGTGATGCGGGATCACCTGACTTGAAGATTCCGGAACCGATAAATACTCCGTCGGCACCCATCTGCATCATTAACGCAGCATCCGCTGGTGTCGCAATTCCACCAGCTGTAAAAAGAACAACAGGCAACTTGCCAGTCTGGGCAACTTCTTTTACTAGATCAAATGGAGCTTGCATTGTTTTTGCAGCAACATAAAGTTCATCTTCGCGAAGTGAAGTTAGACGACGAATCTCGCCACCAATCGCGCGCATATGAGTCATAGCATTAGAAACATCGCCAGTGCCTGCTTCGCCTTTTGAACGAATCATGGCTGCACCTTCATTTATACGACGAAGGGCTTCACCTAAATTAGTAGCACCACATACAAACGGAATCGTGAAATTCCACTTATCAATATGATTTTCATAATCAGTTGGTGTTAAAACTTCTGACTCATCAATGTAATCGACACCTAAGCTCTGCAAAATTTGTGCTTCCACAAAATGACCAATACGCGCCTTAGCCATTACTGGAATCGACACTGCCGCTTTGATTTTTTCAATCATGTCCGGATCTGACATGCGAGCAACGCCACCTTGGGCGCGAATATCTGCGGGAACTCGCTCGAGTGCCATGACGGCTACGGCACCAGCTGCTTCAGCAATTTTGGCTTGTTCGGCGTTAACTACGTCCATGATGACGCCGCCCTTAAGCATCTCGGCCATGCCGCGCTTTACTCTTGCTGTTCCTACATTCTGGCTCATGCAGATGCTCCTAGTTAAGTTTTCTTGGCAAGTTTTTAGCTCGCGATCAGGGTGCTTACTCTACTTTGAAACCGGTGAAGTTGGCGCGCTGAGCGTGAAGTCAGGCTGGCGATCGGTTAAGGCCACCCAAATGGAACCTGCCGAGAATTTGATCTCACTTCCATCTGCCAATGTCCAAGTGGTCCCCGATTCGGCACTTGGCCGGCTCCAGTTAGCTTTGAATGATCGCCCATCGCGCAAAATGTATCCAGTGCCAGTTCCGACAGTTTGCGAGAATGGCGTGTACCCGCCGTCTTTACTTCGATAAATTGAATTAGTAATTGCAACATTTTGGATAACGAATGTGGTTGCACCCAATTGTTTTCCAGTTACATCTAGATCAGCAGCTCCATTATTGCTAAGTACCCAACGAGATTCCGCTTCTGACCAAGTTGCTTCATATCTGCTGGCTGGCCAGGTAACTTTAACTGAATCAATCGCTACTCCACCTTTCGGGGCAATCCCAAAATTCCAACCAGGTGAATTTGATATTGCAACTTCGCGACCATCTGATGCTGCTTTTGCCATCAACAGATCTGCCCGTAGAACCATGTTGTAAGGAGCTGGTCGCATCGGGTCGCGAGTAAATATTGTCGGCGAAGAATGTTGAGCACCGTAATCCCAAAGATTTGCCTGCGAAATTACTGACAACATCAACCTTTGCGCACCGCTGTATGCGAATACAACTTTTCCGAATTGCGCCAAAATATCAATATCTGAAATTCGTGCACTTCGTACCGGGCCTACATTCTGCGGAATTACTGACGAATAAATTGCGGCCAGGCGAGTAAGTCCACCTTCAACTTGTTCTATGTAAACCAAATCAGCCGATTCAAGACCAATTTGTGGGCGAGCCAAGAATGTATCGTCAATCTTTATCGCAAGAATCGGTCCATCGGTACCGATTCGTCCGCTAATTGAATTATAAGTTATTTCTTTTAGCGCAGTAGGTAATTTTTCCTTACTAGCACAGGCAGAAAGTGCCAGGATAGAAATTAGTGAGAAGATTATTAATTTAGATCGCATCAGCTTCAAATTCATAAATAACGGGAAGTGGGGCGGTGCCTGCTAGACGGAAAAGCCTGAACACTAATTTGCTACGAATTAATTGGGTACGCGTTACTGATTCAACATGAATCGATATTGCGACTCTAATCTTGTCTGTTAGCTGGTCGAGTTCATGCAAAAGCACCTGATCTGACTGAGCCACAATACTTTCACGTTCAGCCAGCATCATTCCCAGGGCACCAGATAGAACGCTCTCTGCACTCGAGCGATCCTCAATATCCGCACTTCGGGCGTGATACGCGCTAGCCGTAAGCAACAAAGATGTAGCCGGATCAGTGATTGCACTTCGAGCAACATCAAGTGCGATAGCTGCGCGACGTTGCAACAATGAATCTAGAGTCGCCCAGCTTGTTTCAACGCGATGGTGTAATCGATCTAGTCGACCTGCCGAGAAACTTAGATACCAGAAAGCGATAAGTGCCAAAGCTACGTAGAGAATAAAATCTTTCATCACTAATCCCTTCCCAATAATCTAGTCCACGACCGATTTTCTGAAGTCAACGAAACTTTCTGACCCTTGACTATAGCAAGTTGATAAACTTCGAAGATTTCTTCACCGACTTGACTCCAATCAAACCTTTGGGCGTGTACAGCTCCAGCCGCCGCCAATTCTTTTCGCTTTCTCTCGTCGCGCAGCAAATCGATAATAACTTTTGCCAAGTTCTCAGAGTTTTCAGATTCAAATAGTGCGCCATATTTTCCATCTCCCAAGACATCCGCGAATGCCGGAATATCGCTTGCAACTACGGCGGCTCCCCCTGCCATTGCTTCTGCCAGAATAATTCCAAAGGATTCACCGCCAGTATTCGGTGCAATGTAGAGAGAGACGCTAGCTAGAAAATCAGCTTTATCTTCTTCGGAAATTTTACCGAGGAACTCAACACGATTGCGTAGTTGCGGATCAACTCTTTCTAAAACTTCTTCACTATCCCCCGGACCTGCGATCAGAACTCGGATGTCGGGAATAAAACGCGAAATAATCGGTAGCGCATCTAGAAGCACAGGTAACCCTTTGCGATCCTCTTCGAATCTTCCTAAGAACCCGATTGTGTTTCCTTGCCATTCAGGGCGTGAGGTTCCATCACGATAGTTATCCGCATAAATTCCATTCGGGATGACTATTGCATCTGTTTCTAAGTGAGCAGTAAGCGTTAATCGGGCCGATTCGCTAACCGCAATGCGTGCCGAAAGTTTTTCAATTACTGGTTCAAGGATTGGGCCGATCGCAACAATTGCCTTTTGATACTTAGCTGCTGCGTGAAACGTTCCAATCATTGGCCCTTCACCAGCCCAGCAAGCTAGAAGAGACAACGAAGGAATAGCAGGTTCATGTAAGTGCAGGAGATCAAAGTTGCCCTCGTTGATCCAGCTGCGAACTCGACTATTAGCTACGACACCGAAAAGAACTCGTGCGACTGCGCCGTTATACGGTATCGAAACTGAACGTCCTGCGCTTACAACGTAGTCTGGCAAATCTTCACTCTCAGTTGCGGGAGCCAACACCTCAACATGGTGTCCATTGTGAATCAGAAATTCGGCTAAATCGCGAATGTGATTTTGAACGCCGCCTGGAACGTCCCAACTGTAGGGACACACGATACCGATTCTCAATTTGCGATCCATCATGATCGCTCCACAAAGTCGCCATCAACCCAGATGCGTTGCAACATATGCCAGTCTTCTGGATGTTCGGCAATTCCGGAGGCGAAATTATCGGCGCAAAGTTGCACAGTCTTTGCAACCCGCTCGCTTTCAATCTCACCGTCAACGATCTGCACTTTACGAAAATCAATATGAATGCCCACGTCAGTATATGAAACGTATGCGGTAACCAAATCGGCCCCAGTACGAATTGCCAACAAAGCTGGCCCCGCTGGCATTCTCGCTATGCCATCGAAGAATTTAACATCAATGCCACTACGCGAGAGATCTCGGTCAGCCACTAACGCTACTAACTTTCCTTCACGCAATCTGCTTGCCAGAGTTCCCATGACTCGACCATCAAGCGGTAAAGCTTCCATGCCAATCGCTTCTCGATAAGCTAAAAATTTACGGAATAACTTCTCTGGCTTTAATCGCTCAACTACCGTAACTAGCGGTATTCCCTGACTACAGAAGAACGAACCAGCATGATCCCAATTTCCAGCATGCGGTAAAGCGACTACCACGCCACGTTTGCTTCTCACTGGTTCGAGCAACAATTCAGCGTCATTTACCGTAACTGTCGATTGAATTCGAGTGGTATCCCAATCTGGTGAACGAAATGTGTCACACCAGTAACGCAGATATGAGCGCATACCTGCTTCTGCCAGAGTGCGCAGTTCGAGATCAGAGAGTCCGGGAACCACTCGCTTCAAGTTGCTCTCTAATCGCTGAAAAGTTTTACCATTTTTAGCACTGGCTCTATCTGCCACGAAGGAAAAGAACCGGTAAGCACTTTTTTCCGGAAGCCAGCGAACAATCCGCCATCCTGCAAAGTATGCAACTGCAGTGAGGTCTTCGACTTTCATTATCTCGTAGCTTTCCAAACTATCCGTAAACGTTGCAAAACAGTGATCATGCTAGCTAGTGCTAAAGCCCAAACACCGATAGCCAAGATATAACCAACACCTAAACCGGTGAAACCAATAGCTGTCAACAAAATGATTAGACGTTCAGTTCGTTCAGCGAATCCTCCATTACATTCGATCTGCAAACTTTCGGCACGAGCTCGAATATAAGAAACTAGAAAACCAGAAACAATAGAAACTAGTAAAACGTAAGACAGCGAATCATTCTTCTTGGCCAAATAGATCAATAGGCCTAACGCAATCGCAGAATCCGTGACGCGATCAATAGTTGAATCTAAGAATCCGCCCCATTTGCTTGCCCCTTTTTGCGAAAGTCGCGCCATAGTTCCATCGAAAAGATCGCCGAGAGCCAAAGCACAGATAACGAGTGTGCCGCCAAATAAATGTCCGTTTGGATATGCAATTAATGAGGTAGCTATAACCCCACCTGCACCAATCACAGTGACTGAATTAGGAGTCAGACCGATACGCAGCAGACCTCGCGCAGTTGGTGAAATGATGCGCACCACCGCGGGCTTGAAAATGTCGCTAATCATCGTGTCCCATCGTAGGCTGTAGACATGACTTCAACTAACTTACGCGTCCATATATATGGCCATGAAAGTGCTTTTTTGGCTGAGGTTGCCACTGAATTCAAAGGCACTGTCAGCACGCACGGCATAGTCGAGTCTGATTTAGCTATCTTTGCCATTAATCCAAATTCGGGAATTTCCCCTGAATCAATTGCAATCTGGGAGTCACTCGATGACTACTTGATGCCCCGTTTAATAGTTGTCACTGGTCTAACCGGTAACGACGGCGACTTCGACGATGCGGTGATGCTGGCCAACCGCGTCTTTGAACAGTGCGTGACTCCATATTTGGTTTTACATGATGATGCTGGAACACCTTGTGCACTTATCTCGTTGAGTGATTTGAAAATCACCAACTATCAAAACGGAGCTTCGGTTGAAATCGAAAGTGCAGATGAACACAAAACATTAGTTAGTGAATTTAGAGATGAGTACTTGATTGCTATTGATCAAATGGGACCTGATGCTTTTGCGGCGGGTCTGCTTTTTCCAGCAATCCCGCTCGATTTCAACACCGCACTTGGAATAAAAGAAGTTAATGAATATATAAATCAGCTTTGAGCTACCAAGCAGCTGCTATTAGTTCCCGTGACTGACTAAGCAACTGCGGCAGCACTTTCGTTTGACCGATAATCGGCATGAAGTTTGCGTCTCCCGACCACCGCGGAACTATATGTTGGTGAATATGCGCTGCAACACCTGCACCAGATATTGCACCTTGATTCATGCCCAAATTAAAACCTGCTGGCGCACTTACTGCACGTAACGTTTTCATAGCATGTGAAGTTAACTCACTGATCTCATTGCGTTCGGATCCAGTTAAATCGGTTAAGTCAGCTACATGTCGATAGGCGCATACCAATAAGTGACCAGCGTTATATGGATAAAGATTCATCACCACGTATGCCTCTTTGCCGCGAGAAACAATCAATCCTTCTTCATCACTCAAGGTTGGAATTCGACAGAATGGACACTCAATATCGTTTCCGGGAAGCGGTCGATTATCACCAGTTAAATACTCCATGCGGTGTGGAGCCCACAAGCGTTGCCACGCATCAGGTATTCCGGCTCCCCCGACCATCTCAGACATAGTTAGACCTGGGTGCGTTCAGCAACGATTTTTTTAATTTCCAAAATTGCTTCAGCTACTGGAATGCCGTTCTTCTGTTCACCATTTCGGTAGCGGAAGGAAACTGCGCCAGCAGTTTGATCTTCTTCGCCAGCGATAACCATGAATGGAATCTTTGATATCTGGGCATTGCGAACTTTTTTCTGCATGCGATCATCGGATGCATCAAGTTCAACGCGCAGACCTGCCTTACGCATCTGGTTGATTACATCTGAGAGATACGGAGTGAAAGCTTCGGCAACTGGAATACCGATAGCTTGCACTGGCGCTAACCATGGTGGGAAGGCACCTGCATAGTGTTCGGTGAGAACTCCGAAGAAACGTTCGATCGAACCAAATAGTGCACGGTGGATCATTACTGGACGCGAACGAGATCCGTCGGTATTTGCATATTCCAATTCGAAACGTTGCGGCAATTGAAAATCTACTTGGATTGTGGACATCTGCCATGTGCGACCGATGGCATCTTTAGCTTGGACTGAAATCTTTGGTCCGTAGAAAGCAGCTCCGCCTTCATCAAGAACTAGATCAAGCCCTTGTAAAGATGCTGCTTGTCGTAGCGCTTCAGTTGCAGCCACCCATTCGGCATCTTCACCAACTGACTTTTCCGGATTGCGAGTTGAAAGTTCGAGATAGAAATCGTTAAGTCCGTAATCACGCAACAAATTGAGGACGAAAGTTAGTAGCGAATCAAGTTCGCCAGGCATTTGCTCTGGGGTGCAATAGATATGTGCATCATCTTGCGTGAAGCCTCGCGCACGAGTGATGCCATGTAGAACACCTGATTTTTCGTAGCGGTAAACGGTTCCGAACTCAAACAACCGCAGCGGCAACTCGCGGTATGAACGCTGACGTGACTTGTAAATCAAGTTGTGGAATGGGCAATTCATGGGCTTCATGTAGTACTTCTGCCCTGGGCGCTTAATCGTGCCATCGGCATGAAGTTCTTCATCCATAATCATTGGTGGATACATGCCATCGGCATACCAATCAAGGTGGCCAGAAGTTTCAAAAAGCGCTGATTTAGTTATATGAGGTGAATAAACGAACTCGTAACCTTCATCTTCGTGGCGAATACGTGAATAGTCTTCCATTGCTCGACGAATAATTCCGCCTTTCGGATGAAAGACTGCTAACCCAGAACCAATTTCTTCGGGAAAACTAAAGAGATCTAGCTCAGCACCTAAACGACGATGATCTCGTTTCTCGGCTTCAAGCAGTAGCTCAAGATACGCGTTAAGCGCATCAACACTTGGCCAGGCGGTGCCATAAATACGTTGCAGCATCGGATTTTTTTCCGAACCGCGCCAGTAAGCACCAGCACTGCGCATCAACTTGAAAGCTGGAATGTGCTTTGTTGAAGGCAGGTGTGGACCACGACATAGATCTGACCAAATCGGTTGTCCATCGCGACCTAAATTGTCATAAATAGTTAATTCAGCGCCACCAACTTCGACCGAACTCTCATCACTTGATCCGCCTTTAATGCCGATCAATTCGCACTTGTATGGCTCCTTTGCTAATTCAGTTAGCGCATCGGCTTCATTAGTAACGCGACGCTTAAATCGTTGACCTTCTTTAACGATCTTGCGCATAGCGCTTTCAATCTTTTCGAGGGACTCTGGTGTGAATGGATCCTGCGGATCAAAGTCATAATAAAAACCATCGGTGATCGGTGGTCCGATACCTAGTTTTGCTTCTGGATAAATCTGTTGCACAGCTTGTGCCATCACGTGTGCTGTTGAGTGACGCAGAACTTTCAAGCCATCTTCAGAATCAATCGTTACTGATTCAATTACATCACCATCACTCAGATCGGTCCAAAGATCTCGAAGTTCACCATTAATTCGGCAAACGACCACTTCTTTACGCTCGGCAAAAATCTGTGTTGGTCGCTGATCGGCAGCAATCGAAGTTGCCACACCATCTATGGTGACCTTGAGTTCAGACATGTGGCTAGCCTACCGAAGTTGCCAATGCAGTTGCCGCAAATGAAGAGCGCATTTGCTCACTCTCTTGCGATATCTGCAGATTTTGCCCATCAATTTGAGCTATCGGCTGCGCAATTTTCAGACTCGAAACCACGAATCCGCTAGAAATAAAAGGCAACTGATCCGCATGAATTTGGCGAACCAAAACTCCCGCCTTTTCAATTAACAAGGCGCGCATAACGCCAGGCAAAACCCCATCAGTTAGCGGCGGAGTAACCCAACTATCGTCAATTTGGAAAACTAAATTTGCGATAGCGGTTTCAGTCACATGGCCGTAACTATTGATCAGCAAGAAGTCATCAAAGCCCGCGTTCTGCGCATCCCTCAACATCTTCAAGTTCTGGTGGTACGGATAACGTTTTTCAACAATTCCATTACCTATTGGTGTGCAGTTTTGAATACCGAGGTTAGCTGGCTTAGTTAACTCAGAATATTCTTGATGCGTAACGCACAAACTGCCATCGTCGCCAAAGAGAATTCGCAGCCGACCAATGGCAAATGGATTAGCTGCAATAGATTCAGTCACAGCCCGCCTAATCAAATCTTCATTCGGAAACGGATGATCATTGCGACGGGCCGTATTCAGGGCTCTTCGCATATGTCGTGACAGCGCCCATGGAAGACCTCCAACAGTTTTGATAGTTTCAAATGTGCCAGATCCCCTAGGCCAACCCGCAGTATCAAGATTGGCTTCTTCATAACTCAATAACTTCTCGTTTAACCAAGCTATTTGAATCACAACTCACCGCCGACAATTGAAATTAGCCGTTCGGCTTTCAACTGAGTTTCTTCCCATTCAGCTTGTGGATCACTGCTCCAAGTGATGCCAGCACCGGTACCAAAATGAAGGTATGAACCATCACGCCAGAAAGTTCTAATCGCAACTGATAACAGCGCTTGATCGCCATGCACCCAACCCATTACGCCACAATATGTATCGCGCGGCGTCGGTTCGAGTTCCGAAATGATTCGCTTAGCTGCACTTTTCGGTGCACCGCTAATTGACCCTGCAGGTAAAAGCGCTTTTAGTATCTCGCTCCAACTAATTCCTTCTCGCAACTCACCCGTCACATCTGAAACTAAGTGACTCAAGCCTGGGTGCTCTTCATCTCGCAATAGATCTGGCACGGCAATGCTGCCTGGAATACAAATTTGACCAAGGTCATTTCGCATCAAATCAACAATCATGACATTCTCAGCGCGATCCTTAATGCCGAACTTCTCATTTGCAGATCTCTTGGTTCCCTTAATTGGTGATGTTTTTATTTGATTACCTTTTCTGGTCAGAAATAATTCTGGTGATGCTGAGGCGATCTCGAAGTCATTGAATCGTAAGTAACTCGCAAACGGTGCAGGATTTGAATGCAAAATATTGGCGAAAGCTAGATCCAAAGTTGCAGAAGATTTAATACTCAATCTGCGGCAGGCATTAACTTGATAAACCCCGCCACTGGCAATCTCTTCACGAATCTTTTCTACGTAGTTCATGTATTCGTTTTGCGATGTGTTGCTCTGCCATTTGCCATCAATTTTCTCATTCGAGGAAGCTGGCGGAAAGGGTTCGGAGCTAATGGACGCAAACTTTGCCGCTCGGAACTCACCTTCGTAAGTTGTGCTAATCGCCCAAAAACCACCGTCGGCCAAACATGCTGGATCGTCACTAAATTGAACTAAATCGCGCGCCAGTACCCCACCCATCCAAAATTGGGGTGCAGCTACCTCTATCACGGAGTTCACGCGCTAACCGTATGACCCCTTTGGCAGTTACGCCTGAATTAGGATAGATTTCGCCTTCTGCCCTTCCGGCAGGATCGAAGAAGTTGATAAATGCGGACGTAGCGCAGCTGGTAGCGCGGAACCTTGCCAAGGTTCAGGTCGCGGGTTCGAACCCCGTCGTCCGCTCGGATATACGGCCACCTGCCTTTCACAGGGGGCCGTATTTTCATGGTGGAATGGCCGAGAGGCGAGGCAAG
>CANHRM010000003.1 GCA_947463725.1 Actinomycetota bacterium
ATGGTTTTTCAATCATTTAACTTATTTCCACATAAAACCGTGCTCGAAAACATCACGCTGTCACCAATCAAAGTGCACGGAATTGCGCCCGATCAAGCTCGTGAGCAAGCTATGGTGCTGCTGAAGCGCTTTGATTTAGCCGATAAAGCTGACCAGTACCCTGATCGTCTAAGCGGTGGCCAACAGCAACGAGTTGCGATCATTCGCTCTCTTTCAGTTAATCCCCGAGTTTTATTACTCGACGAAATTACTTCAGCGCTGGACCCGGTATTAGTAAATGAAGTATTAAGTATCGTGCGCGACCTAAAGCACGATGGCATGACTATGGTTTTAGCAACCCATGAAATGGGTTTTGCCACCCAAGTGGCTGATGAAGTTTGCTTCTTAGAATCAGGTTTGATTCTCGAACGAGGAAGTGCTGAACAAGTATTAAAGAATCCGCAACATGCAAAGACAAAAGACTTCTTAAAGCGAGTCCACGAAGCTGGTCGTCTTTAGCACCATCGCTCTACCTGCTTCAAGTCTGGCAACTGGAACTCTAAATGGTGAACAAGATACGTAATCTAAGCCGACTTCATTAAAGAATTGAATTGAGCGACCATCGCCACCATGCTCACCACAAACTCCTAATTTGAAATCAGGGCGAAGTTTGCGTGCTTGATCTGCCGCCGTCTTCACAAGTAAGCCAACGCCATCTTGATCAAGTGATTCAAATGGATTAAACGGTAGTAACTCTAAGTCTAGATAGAGCGGCAAGAATGTTGATTCGACATCATCTCGACTAAATGCCCAAGTTAATTGAGTTAAGTCATTAGTTCCGAAACTAAAGAAGTCGGCATAGATTCCAAGACGAGATGCCGTAATTGCTGCGCGTGGAGTTTCAATCATCGTGCCAATTGGAAATTCGACATCGACGCCAGTTCCCTTAAAAGCTCGCTTTATTTCAGCTTCGAGTGTTTCACGCAGATGCAATAGCTCTCGTTGTGTTGCTACCAACGGAATCATTACTTCAGGTTTTGGATCATGGCCTAACTTCTTAACTTCGAGATAGGCATAAACCAGCGCACGCACCTGCATCTTGTAGAGCTCTGGAATCAAGATTCCTAGGCGCACACCGCGCAGACCCAGCATCGGATTAGCCTCGTGCATACGCTTAACTGCAGCGAAAATAGCTGCTTCGCGAGCAGGTACTTCTTCGCCAATAGCTTCGAGTGTTGCCATGTGGGCCGAGAGTTCAGCAAGTGGGGGCAAGAACTCATGTAATGGTGGGTCAAGTAATCGCACGGTTACTGGCAAACCTGACATTGCCATCATGATGCCTACGAAATCTGCTCGCTGCAGTGGTTCCATCTCGGCAATAACTGCGCGCTGAATTTCATCATTTTCGGCAAGTACTAATCGCTCTACATACGAACGTCGGGGGCCAAGGAACATATGTTCGGTTCTACATAAGCCAACACCTTCGGCACCGAGAATACGTGCTCTGATTGCATCTTCCGGGGTATCAGCATTTGTGCGCACTTCTAAATGACGACAACTATCGGCATAGCTAAGCATCCGATCGACGGCTTTAACTACTGGAGAAGCTTCATCGCTACTTGAAGATAACAAACCTTCTAGATATGAAGTCACTGGCGATGCGATTACTGGAATTCTTCCTAAATAAACGGCGCCAGTTGCACCATCAATGGAAATAATCTCGCCGGCATAAACGCATTGACTGCCGACGGTAAAGAAACCACCTGACTCATCAACTGAAATTGCTTCGGTTCCACATACAGCAGTCTTGCCCATGCCGCGAGCAACTACAGCTGCGTGTGAAGTTTTACCACCGCGGCTGGTCAGGATTCCTTCTGCTGCAACCATGCCCACTAAATCATCGGGGCTAGTTTCGCGACGAACCAAAATAACTTTATGGCCATCTTTAGCTAGATCAAAGGCTTTCTTCGAATCAAAGACAACTTCACCAACAGCTGCGCCAGGAGATGCCGGAATACCGCGTGCGATTTCTTTAACACTGCTACTTAAATCAAATTGCGGAAACATTAATTGCGCTAATTGATCACCTGTAACGCGACGAAGCGCTTCGTCCATATCAATGCGCCCCTCATCAACTAAGGCCAACGCAATGCGAAATGCTGCCTCTGCCGTGCGCTTACCTACGCGGGTCTGCAGAATCCAGAGCTTGCCCTTTTCAACTGTAAATTCAATGTCGCAGAGATCCTTGTAATGGTTCTCGAGTAAAGCCATAACTCGCTCAAGTTCAGCGTGGACATCAGGCAAAATAGCCCCAAATTCAACTAACGAGATCGTGTTTCGAATACCCGCAACCACATCTTCGCCCTGTGCTCGCTCTAGGTAGTCGCCGTAACTGCCGACTTCACCGGTCGAAGGATTTCGTGTAAATGCCACACCAGTGCCAGAGTCTTGGCTTAAATTTCCAAAGACCATAGATTGAATATTTACCGCAGTTCCTAAATCAGATGAGATGCGTTCACGGCGACGATAGACATTGGCCCGCTCTGAGTTCCAGGAATGAAAGACAGCTTCGATTGAGCGTTGCAAATGTACGCGCGGATCAGTGGGGAAAGTTTCACCGGTGAAGATTTCACAACTCTTGATATACCCAGCCGCCATAGCTTTTAAGCCAGCTGCATCTAGTTCAGAGATTGCTTTAACCCCGAACTGAGCCAAGATAACTTCTTGCACTTTATGGAACTCAGCTTGCGGCACTTCGCAAACAATTCGACTGTACATATCAATAAAGCGTCGGTAGCAATCCCAAGCAAATTGTTCATTGCCGGTTTCGATTGCTAACTGTTGTGCAACTTCAGGAGTCATTCCCACATTTAAAACAGTTTCCATCATGCCGGGCATCGAAAATTTTGCACCAGATCGCACCGAAAGAATCAGCGGCTTTAATGGGTTACCGAATTCTTTATTAAGTTCTTTTTCTAACGCAGACATTGCAGCTTCTAATTCAGCTGGGAGCGTTTCTGGTGAATGGCCACTCTTTAAAAACTCTTGACAAGCTTTAGTGGTGATCGTAAATCCGGGCGGAACCGGCAATCCGATTTTCACCATCTCGGCTAAATTCGCACCTTTGCCACCAAGTAAATCTGATTGCGTGCGATCGCCGAAAGTGAATGGAAAAATAAACTGCTCAGCCATGGTGCTCTCCCCATTGAGAACCTAAAGCGCCATTGCTCTAGTTGTTAATTAGGTTAGACCTAAAGGCTCAAATGGTGGGTAGCAATATTCACGATTCGGAACAGTTGCCCTGTCTGCTCAATCACATTGCGGGTTAGTAGTGCCAGGAAACTGCACTTGTTCCGCTTGGTGGATCGTTTTTCAGGTTACGCGCAACTACAACGATCTTCAGGTGCGACACCAGCTAGTGCTTCTTCAATATGTTCTCCGCAACCTGACCAAGTTGGCTTATTGCAATTTTTACACATTACTTTGCTACACATTTTTGCTCCTTAGATTCCTATTCTGACAATACTTTAAAAGACCAGATACCAAGAATCAGAATTGGCACTGCTGCAAGTAGGCAGAGCCAGCCGTAGCCCAGGGTGCCGATTACAACGCCAGCAATTGCTCCGCCGCCAGCGCCCATTAGATTCATAAGTAAATCACTAGCACCTTGAGATGATGGCCGTAGTTCAGTTTCTACGGATTCCGAAAGCAGCGCTGACCCGGCGATCAAAGTGCAAGACCAGCCGAGACCTAGCAGAAAAAGACCAAATCCGAGTTGAATTGAATTATGCGCATCTGCCAGCCCTGATACCAAGCATGATGCCAGCAATATAAGTACACCAATTTGAATTACCCATCGGCGCCCCATGCGGTCGCTCAGGCTGCCAATAATTGGCGAAAAGGCATACATGCCAACGATATGAATGCTAATTACCAAACCAATAACAGTCAGAGTTACATCAACATGGGCCATATGAATTGGCGTCATAACCATCACTGAAACCATTGCAACATGGCCAATTGCAATTGCGGCTATTGCAAATAACGCTATTGGATTTTGCCTAATTAATTTTAGAGTTTTACGAGCAGAAAGTAGCTCATGGTGCTCTTCTGATTGCGGACGCAAATTAGCTGCAGTTAGATATGGGTCGGGTTTTAGAAAAAACCGAATTACTAATGCGCCCATACCTAATGTAATGAAAGCCAAAATATACGGTCCTACTAATTTCGGTAGCCCAAGAGCTTCAGCTAGTGCACCTGATGGCCCCATTAAATTTGGCCCAGTAACGGCGCCAACTGTCGAACCCCAGACCACGTAGGAAAGCTGGCGAGATCTATTTGAGTCATCTGCTAAATCAGTTGCGGCGAACCTTGCTTGGTAACCAGAGGCTGATGCAGCTCCAACGAGAAATGTTCCAAGGAGCATTGCAATTAATATTCGTTGCGAGCCACCAAGGATGGCAAATGCTGCCCCAATCAAACCAACTGTGTATCCAACTGAAAGTCCTAACCTGCGACCACCTCGTTGGGTTAATTTAGAAAGTGGAATCGCCATCGCGGCAGCGCCTAGTACTGCGGTGGTTTGCGAAAGACCAGCCAATGATTCGGATTTTGAAATTGAAGAGACCAATAACGACCCAGCAGCCACAGTGCCAGCAACACCCACCCCGCTAAGAATTTGGGTAGTTGCCAAGACTTTAATGGTGCGCTTTTGGATATCTTGGGTGGCTTGTGATCTCACTTTGCGAGTCTACTAATTGAGCCGCTTTAAGCCATCAAATTAGGACAAATCGCTCCATTAATTCCGAACTTATTTGGTTGCTGTTTATAAGAATGGATCAGCGAAAGCGTCGGATCCATGTCACCATTCTTCCTATGAGAAAAATAATTTCCGTTGCCGTTACTCCAATTCTTCTCTTAAGTTTGCTTAGTGGGGTCGCAAGTGCGGCAACCCCTAAAGCAGGAGGTGCCTGTACCAAAGCAGGAACAACATCGACTAGTAATGGCGTTAAATACACATGCATTAAATCTGGAAAGAAATTAGTTTGGGACAAAGGCGTGAAAGTTGTAACACCGACTAAGGCTGTTCCAGCAACTCCGACACCGGAAGTTGTCTATTACATTGCTAAGGACCAATCAACTATTCAAAGTCTTACTTCAAAGGAAGCGTGCTCTTATCCTGCTAAGGCTTCCTTTGAGATTCAAGCTCTGGTCGATGGAAAATGGCTACCAGTAAAATTCATTGAATCTGGATACAAGGCATCAGGAATGTGTACAGATCCGGCACTTGGCCTTCGAAATTCAATGGCCTACGCAAAGTTTTATATGGATCCGGGTACAACATATCGGTGGATCTATTCAGGTGAAATTAATTTCAATCCGCGAGACTCTAAAGGACGTGGAATTTCAGAAAACTTCACGATAACGGTTCCACTTCCTCCGGCACCCGTCCCAGTGACGTTGCCAGTTGCACAAACTGGTTCAATTACCTTTGCGAATGCAGTTACAAATTTTGCGCAGATTCCACAAGTTGCTTGGCAAAATGTGCAAGATGCAATTGCTTCGAATCCTAATGTTGAGGTTCCAACCACTATTCATATTGGACCAAACACAGAAGCTTCGTTATCTGCAATTACAAATGGGCTAAATCGAATAAACAAACTCTTCGCTGGATTTAAACACGTTTCAAAATATTATGGAATCGTTTATAACGGCAAAGATTTACAGTGGGCACAGAACGATGCAGTAACTCTCTTCCAAGCCATAGGATTAAAAGGTGGCTTTGCGCAAATAGATGTCATTAAAAATCAAAGTTCGGCTGGCTGTGAGATGAACGGACAAACAGCTTCCGAATGCGGTGGCGGAATGGCTTGGGATCTACGCACCAATAAGAGCGATGCAGGAGGTTCTTACTACGGCGTGCAAAGTGGCGGCTATTGGACAGATGCATTAAAAGGTGTGGGACCGATGACACAGGTTACTCACGAAGCCATGCACAATTATCAGATTATTCAGTTCTCGCATACTGAGTTAAAAGAGAATCAAAATACCTCGGCAGACGCTATGCACGAAGCCACTCCTTGGTGGTTTAGCGAAGGTCAGGCAAACGCAATTGGAATACCAACATTCATTGAAAAATATTCAGATTATTTAGGTGCGCCGCGTCAAGCGAACATCGTTCGCAATCCCGGCCCTAATGCGAAAGTTCCGACAACTGTCAAAGACTTTAAGTCATTTCTGATGGATTCTCAAAAAGCTTCGCCTGAAAATGTTAATTACCCACTTGCCTATTCGATTGGCTATGCAGCCGTTGAGACTTTGATAGCCATTGGTGGTCCACGAGCAACGCTCGCTCTTTATGCTCTTGCATCAAATGGCCAAACCTGGGAAACCGCGTTTAAGAATGTTTATGGAATTTCATGGGATGAAGGAGCAACTGTTCTTAGCCAAGTACTGGCTGCTGAATATGCTGCCAACCCAATGGAGAAATAACTTCAAAAAGTGGCTTGGCGTTCGGCTTTGAACCTTCGAAGGTATGGGAATTTACAAAAATACCCCATAGGGAACTTGTGGTGGCTTGGCGTTCGGATTTGAACCTTCGAAGGTATGGGGATTTACAAAAATACCCCGAACGATAAATATGGTGGCGGGTGAAGGATTTGAACCTTCGAAGGCAGAGCCGGGGGATTTACAGTCCCCTCCCATTGGCCGCTCGGGCAACCCGCCAAGGTCGAACAAGTACTGCGGCAAATTATGGATACTACGAGGGGAAAGGATACCTTAGGCAAGTAGGCTCAATTACCGCCTGAAAACCGCTTTGAAAGGTCTCATAACAAATGGCTGATGCAAGTTTCGACATAACCTCAAAGATCGACCGCATGGAGCTAGATAACGCTATCAACCAGGCAATCCGCGAGATCGACACCCGCTTTGATTTTAAGAACACTGGTTCAAAGATTGAACTTGAGGGCGAAAAAATCTCAATCGAAGCCGATACTGAAGAGCGCGCTAAAGCAGTTCTAGATGTAGTTAAGGACAAGATGGTAAAGCGTGGAGTATCGCTAAAGCATTTAGATCCTGCTCCCCCACAACTTAGCGGCAAGATTTACAAAATAGCTTGCCCTCTAAAAGAAGGCATTACAACTGAGAATGCTAAGAAAATTGCCAAGTTAATTCGCGATGAAGGTCCTAAGTCAGTGAAGACTCAGATTCAAGGTGATGAATTGCGCGCTACTTCTAAGAGTCGCGATGATTTACAAGAAACCATGGAACTTGTTAAAAATGGTGGCTTTGAGTTTGCAGTTCAATTTACGAATTTCCGTTAATTGAAAAGTACTAAAACTGGCTTGATCTTTGGCGTTTCGGCCTATGTACTTTGGGGGCTATTGCCTCTTTACTGGCCACTGCTAGAACCATCTGGCGCATTTGAAATAGTTGGTCATCGTGCAGTCTGGTCCTTAGTATTTTGTGCGATCGCTCTAACGGTTACTAAAGCTATCAAGCCGGCCCTTGCAACAATGCGTCGGCCCAGAGTTTTCATTAAGTTAGTTGCAGCCACCGCTCTAATTTCAGTTAACTGGATTGTTTATATCTGGGCGACTAACAATGGGCATGTAGTTGAAGCATCTCTTGGTTATTACATAAACCCGATCATCATGATTGCAATCGGAATAATCTTGTTAAAAGAGAAGTTACGTAAACTTCAGTGGTTATCAGTATCAATTGCAGCCATTGGCGTTTTAGTTTTAACAATTAATTACGGTCGATTACCTTGGGTGGCACTTGCGCTAGCCTGCTCTTGGGGTACTTATGGTTTTATTAAGAAGCAGCTGGGCCTTGGCGCTCTTGAAGGTCTTGGTATCGAAACTGCGATATCAGCCCCATTTTACTTGGCTTATCTGGCCTGGATCGGCTCACAAGGCAATGGTCACTTCGGACACGGGCCAGGTTTAACACTGCTTCTAATAGGTTCTGGCGTAGTAACTGCGATACCTCTACTGCTTTTCAATGGCGCAAGTAATCGCTTGCCTTACACAATCATTGGATTGCTGCAATTTATGACACCAACGCTGCAGTTCTCTATAGGTGTTTGGGTTCGGCACGAGGCAATGCCAACAGCTCGTTGGGCTGGTTTCTTAATAATTTGGGCGGCGTTAGTTGTGCTTGGTACTGATCTAATTAGATCAAGCCGTACGGTCGACAACAGCGTCGCATAGCGAGAACAGCGCACCAGTTGCATCATTGACTGGCAATGGACCAAGGGCTGCGCGAGCATCGCGAGCAATTTGCATCAATTGCAGTCGTGATTGATCTAGCGCTTTGTGGTTACGCAACTCTTTTAATACTTGAGTGACAACTTTCTTATCGGCAATAGGTTTAGAAAGTAGCTTCTGTAATTCGCGATCAGCTTTATCGGTAGATTTCATAACATTTAGAGTTACTAGCGTTGGTACGCCTTCGAGTAAATCAGTGCCTGGTGTTTTGCCAGACTCTTTTGAATCACTCGTAATATCAATAACATCATCGGCTAATTGGAATGCAACACCAATCTTTTCGCCAAACTTAGTAACTGTCTCAATAACTTCAGCAGATGCGCCAGATGTCATCGCACCGAATCGAGCTGAGGTGGCAATTAGTGAACCAGTTTTATCAGCCACCACTTGCAGATAGTGCGCTAGCGGGTCCTCGCCTTTTTGCGGTCCTTGCGTCTCCATGATTTGGCCAATTACTAAACGCTCAAAAGTGCGAGCTTGTAGACGAACCGCTTCAGGGCCAAGGTCTGCTAATAAGTCAGATGCTTTCGCAAATAGATAATCACCGGTCAGAATCGCAATGGTATTTCCCCAGCGATTGTTAGCGCTCTCAACTCCACGCCGAAGCGGGGCTTCATCCATAACATCATCGTGATAGAGAGTTGCTAAATGGGTTAGCTCGCAGACTACTGCTGCTTCAAGTATCCCTCGCTTATGTGGGTCGCCAAAATGTGAAGTTATCAGCGTTAATAGTGGTCGTAAACGCTTTCCGCCAGCTCTTACTAGATGACGACTGGTTTCAACAACTAACGGATAGTTTCCCTCGATCTGACTGCGCAATAAATCTTCAACTTCGGCCATGCCAGCAGAAAGAGCTACCTCAAGATTAGTTGAGAGATTCGGGATCCCGAGAGTGGCCATTAGCGGATAAAGATTGCGAGTGGCTTAATGAAGTCTAGAAGAGGTGATGGGAATACACCGAGCGCAACTGTTATAGCTAATGAGATGAAGATAGTTAATCGAGTAAGAATTGAAGGAATAACAACGCTAGTGCCATCTTCAGTTGCATCAGTGAAGAACATAAGAACTATGACGCGAATATAGAAGAATGCTGCAATTGCACTTGAGAGCACGCCCACAATAACAACCGCTGTTGCGCCACTTTCATACGCAGCTGAGAAAATTGCAAACTTTCCGATAAATCCAGAAGTTAATGGAATGCCAGCGAATGCAAGTAAGAAGAAAGCAAATGCTGATGCCACCCAAGGTGAACGCTTGCCTAAACCGGCCCAACGATTTAGATCGCTGACTTCGCCACTTGAGTCGCGCACCAAAGTTACGATTCCGAAGGCACCAACGGTTGCGACACCGTAGGCGAATAAATAATAGATAGATGCTTCGAGGCCAGCCTTATTAAGTGCAATTACGCCAGTTAGTAAGAAGCCAGCATGAGCAATTGATGAATATGCCAACATACGCTTTACGTCGCGTTGTGAAATAGCCACCAGTGAACCAAAGATCATGGTGATAATTGCGATGACCATAAAGAATGGTCGCCATTGCCATTGTGCTTCAGCCAAGACTGTATAGAACAGACGCAACATCGCTCCGAATGCGGCGACCTTGGTTGCAGCTGCCATAAATCCGGTAATCGGAGTTGGTGAACCTTGGTAAACATCAGGTGACCAAGCATGGAAAGGCACAGCGCCAACCTTGAAGAGCAAGCCAATTGCCACGAAAGCAATGCCTAGCAAGAGAATTACATCGTTTCCGGTGCCACCAATAACTGCTGCGTGGATTCCGGCAAAGCTAACGGTGCCGGCATATCCATATAGATAAGCCGAACCAAATAGGAAGAAGGCAGAAGAGAAAGCTCCGAGTAAGAAGTACTTAAGGGCTGCTTCTTGTGATGCAAGGCGACGATGACGAGATAGGCCAGCCATTAAATAAAGTGGCAATGAGAGAACTTCAAGGGCTACAAACAAAGTGATCAAGTCACTGGCAATTGGAAAGAGCAACATTCCAGAGACAGCAAATAAAGTGAGTGGATAAATCTCAGTTAATACGGTGCCACTTTGAGCTGCCTGACGTTCTTCATCGGAACCTGGAAGCGCCGCTGGGCTCGATGTGAAATTATCTTGATCAGCAATTAGAAAAATGGAAATAATTGCAATAACCAGAATTGCGCCCTGGAACAAAATGCCCGGACCATCGATAACAACTGAACCTATGGCAGCAGCTGTAGAAGTAAAATCACGAATTCGGATAACTTGAATCAAAGCAAGAACGAGTGAGCCAAGCGCAACGCTTAGTTGAGCAATTGGACGTACTGCTTTGCCCACAAATGCTTCGATTAAAACACCGATCAGTGCACCAGCCAAGATAATTAAAATTGGCGACAGAAGTGAGTACGAAAGTGTTGGTGAGTTAAAGACCATGTTATTTACCCTCAACTGTCGGTACTGGATCGGTGAAACCTAATTGCGAATTAACATGCACTGCCGCTGGGTTAATAACGTTTAACAACGGCGACGGGTAGAAACCAAGTGCGATGATCGCGGCCAGAACTGGCGCAATTGCTAACTTCTCGCGCAGATTTAAGTCAGTTAAGTTCTCGTTGCCTGGTGTGGTTGGGCCATGAAGTGCGCGTTGAACTGGAATCAATATATACAACGCAGCCAAGATAATGCCTACGGTTGCGATGATCGCAGCTACTGGATAACGCGTATAAGTGCCTACCAGCACTAAGAATTCGCTGACGAAGCTTGATAAGCCAGGCAGTGCCAAGCTAGACATGCCAGCTAAGAAGAAGCACCAAGCCATCACTGGAGTTACTCGCTGCAACCCGCCGAAATCAGCGATCGTTGATGAACCACGACGAGCGATCATCCAGCCGCCAACAATAAATAGCGCTGCAGTGGAGAATCCGTGATTGAACATATAAAGAGTGGCACCTGATTGACTCTGTGAGGTCATTGCAAAGATTCCCATTGTGATGAAACCAAAGTGTGAGATCGAAGTAAATGCGATTAGGCGCTTTAGATCTTTCTGGCCAATTGCCAAGATAGCACCATAAATAATTGAGATAACGGCCAGCACAATAATTACTGGTGTGAAAGTTTTGCTTGCTTCTGGGAAAAGAGTTAGGCAATAACGAATCATTCCGAAAGTGCCAACTTTATCGAGCACGCCTAGCAATAGAACTGATGTTCCAGGTGTTGCTGATGCTGCTGCATCAGGTAGCCAAGTATGAAACGGCCATAGTGGCGCTTTAATCGCAAAGGCGATGAAGAAGCCCAGGAATAAGAAGTTCTGCGTTGTCGAACTCATCTCTAGATTTGCTAATTTAGCTAGATCAAAAGTATGACCGCCTTGAGCACCAGACATTACATAAAGAGCAATGATTGATGCGAGCATCAATAGTCCGCCGAAAAGGCTGTAGAGCAAAAACTTAACTGCAGCTGCTGATCGAGCGCCTGTGCCGTATCCCCCGATTAAGAAGTAAACCGGCACTAACATCGCTTCGAAAATTACATAGAAGAGGAACACATCGGTGGCGCTAAAGACGCCGATCATCATGGTTTCTAGAACCAGGATCAAAATATAGAAAGTCTTAACGCTCCAGCGGCCACCTTGAGCTTCATTCCAACCGGCCAAAATTACGATTGGCGCCAAAATAACTGACATCAAAATCAGCACGAGGGCTATTCCATCGATTCCTACAGCGTAATTAATGCCAAATGAAGGGATCCAGCTGTGTACCTCGACGAATTGCAGATCAGTGTTATCGCGCTGGAATTGAACTGCCATCGCAATTGCTGAAGCAGCAGTTAATAAAGTGATACCGAATGCGAATTGCTTGGCGCGTAGTTCGGCGCTCTTAGGCAAAGTTGAAAGCAGAATTGCACCGATTAGCGGCAGAATCGCTGTTAATGAAATCCAACTGATTGTCATTGTGTGATCACCCAGATTCCAAGAACGATTGCTGCAGCACCAACCAAAATTAGTGCCGAATAACTGCGAACATATCCAGTTTGAGTCTTGCGTAATTCTGAGCCAGAACCTAGTGCCATCGCACCAACTCCACGAACTGCGCCATCGATAACTTTTTCATCAATGGAAACCAGAGTCTTGGTAAGTGATTGGCCGGGACGCATAAAAATTGCTTCGTTAGCAGCATCTTGTAATAAATCTTGGCGGACAATTCGAGTCAGAGCAGAAACATCTTCTGGTGCAACGTCGGCAACTGGGCGGCGCACGTACATCATGACCGCAATTGAGATTCCGATTAAAACCATAGTTAGCGCAAGAGCGGAAACAACTATCGGTGGGAGTAGCTCAGCATGTTCGCCATGTTCACCTGGCGCAACAATTGGTTCAAGCCAATGAACTAGAGCATCGCCGCGAGTGAATAGATAACCAGATGCAACTGAACCGATCGCCAAGACGGCCATCGGTAGCCACATCAAAATTGGTGATTCGTGTGGATGCGCTTCATCATCCCAACGCTTCGTACCGGTAAATGTAAGAATTATTACGCGGGTCATATAGAAGGCGGTAAGTGCTGCGCCAAAAAGGGCAGCGGAGCCAAGAAGAATTCCTTTTATGCCGCCAGCATTAAGCGCAGTTTCAATAATCATGTCTTTGGAATAGAAACCAGCAAATGGTGGAACGCCAATAATCGCTAAGTAGCCAAGACCAAAGGTAATAAAGGTGATTGGCATGAACTTACGCAAAGCGCCATATTTACGCATATTTACTTCATCATTCATGCCATGCATAACTGAGCCAGCACCAAGGAACATGCCTGCTTTAAAGAAGCCGTGGGTTAACAAGTGCATGATGGCGAAGGCATAACCAACTGGGCCAAGACCGGCACCCAAAATCATGTAACCGATCTGCGACATAGTTGATGCAGCCAGTGCTTTCTTAATGTCATCTTTGGCGGTACCGACAACGGCACCGAAGAGCAACGTAATTGCGCCCACGATTACAACTAATAGTTGAGCCGTTGGAGCAGCATCAAAAATAAAGTTTGAGCGGGTAATTAAATAAACGCCGGCTGTAACCATGGTCGCTGCGTGGATCAGAGCTGAAACCGGGGTCGGACCAGCCATTGCATCACCGAGCCAAGCCTGTAATGGGAACTGGGCAGATTTACCGGCTGCTGCAATTAATAACATAATGCCAATTGCAGTCAGAGTTGCAGTTGAAGTTTGCGGCGCTGCTTCCTTGATGCCATCGAATGAAACGGTACCCATCGAAGCAAATGCAATCATGATCGCAAGAGATAAACCTAAGTCGCCAACGCGGTTCATGACGAAAGCTTTTTTGGCAGCAGTTGCATAAGTTGGTTTTTGATTCCAGAAACCAATTAATAGGTAAGAAGCTAAACCAACGCCTTCCCAACCAACATAGAGATTCAAGTAGGAATTACCGAGTACCAGAAGAAGCATTGCTGCAATGAAAAGGTTTAAGTAAGCAAAGAAGCGACGGCGATCTAGATCATGTGACATATAAGAGATTGAATAAATATGAATCAAGGTACCGACGCCAGTAATTAGAAGAACAAAACAAATAGAAAGTTGATCAAGTAGCAGCGAAGCATCGACGTTAAATGAGCCAACATTGATCCAAGAAAACAGTTTCTGGGTCATAGCGCGCTCTTCAGCTGGCTGAGCCAACATCTGGGTGAATAGATAAGCACCAACACCGAATGAGCTCGCCGAAGCTAAGGTGCCTAGTAAATGGCCCCATTTATTGGCTTTGCGGCCAGTTAACAGAAGTACGGCAGAGCTAAACAACGGAATCGCGATTAAATAAACAATCAGATTTGAAGTCATCGGCGTTATCGCTTCAACAGGTTGGCATCATCAACTGATGCTGATCGACGGGAACGGTAAATGGTCACAATAATTGCCAGGCCGACTACAACTTCGCAAGCAGCGACAACCATGGTGAAGAAAGCCACAATCTGACCATCAAGGTTGCCATTAATTCGTGAGAAAGTTACAAAAGTTAAGTTAGCTGCATTGAGCATCAATTCAACGCACATGAAAACCACGATCGCATTACGACGAATAACAACACCCACGGCACCAATAGTGAAGAGGAGTGCTGATAAATATAAATAATTAGCGGAATTCATTACTTATCCTCCTCAACATTGTCATTGTTATCTAATTGGTATTGCGCTGAATCCAACATATCTCCGCGAGCTTTCAAGGTTGCTGAAATCGAAGCGGCGGCTGGTGTTCCATCTGGCAATAACGCAGGGACATCGACGGCATTGTGTAATGCGAATACGCCAGGGCCAGGTAAACCAGCAGCAGCTGCCAGTGAACCGGAACGGAAACGAGCCTGTGATTGTTCGCGTTGAGTAACGCGCTTTACGGTGCGCTCATGATGTGCCAAAACCATGGCACCGACGGCTGCGGTAATTAAAAGAGCTGAGATAACTTCGAAAGGCCAGACATAGTTACTGAAAATTAATTGCGCTAAACCTTCAACATTGCCGTTTGCATTGGCATCAACTAATCCAACAGATGTTCGACCTAAAGTGGCGCGACCTAAAAGCGAGATTAGTAGCCCACCGAAACCAACGGATGCGGTAATTGCAATCCAGCGCAGACCCTTAATAGTTTCAGTTAACGATTCAGATGAATCAACGCCAACTAACATCAAAATAAATAAGAAGAGCATCATCACAGCGCCGGTATAAACAACTATCTGCACGATGCCTAGGAAAGCAGCGTCCTGGGCTATGTAGAAGATAGCCAAAGTGACCATTACCCAGGCCAACAAAATTGCTGAGTGAACTGCTTTCTTAACAACCAACATGCCAATTGCAGCTGCAACGGCCAATGGTGCCAAGATATAGAAGAGCACTGCTTCGGGCTTCGCAGTTTGGCCTAGGGCAAGAGCGTAATTAATCAATTGTTGACCTCCTGCGAAGGATGTGAACTCTTGATCTCGTTCTTGTAGTAATTAGTATCAGTCGTGTTTGGATACATTGGATGTGGTGGCATCAACATTCCAGCACGAAGTGGCGCCAATAAATCATCTTTTTCAAAAATTAACTTAGCTCGGGTTTCATCAGCTAATTCGTATTCGTTAGTCATAGTAAGTGCGCGGGTCGGGCAGGCTTCGATACAGAGACCACAGAAAATACAACGCAAGTAATTTATTTGATAAACCCGACCGTAGCGTTCTCCTGGAGACATGCGATGTTCATCGGAGTTAGCAGCGCCTTCAACATAGATAGCGTCCGCTGGGCAAGCCCATGCGCACAGTTCGCAACCGATGCACTTTTCTAGTCCGTCGTCATAACGATTAAGTTGATGGCGGCCATGGAAACGTTCTGCTGTTGGTTCTTTAACTTCAGGATAGTTAACGGTATTTACTTTCTTAAACATCGTTGCGAAAGTAACCCAGAAACCTTGCATCTGTGTGAATAGATTCTTAGGACCATTCTGCTCAATTTGCGCAAATTCAATATCGTCAACGGAGATCTCTTTCTTCTTCATCGGTTCGATGTGCTCAGACATTATTGATCTCCTTTCTTGCCAGTTGAAACATTGATGGTTGACACCTTGATTGGCAGTTGCGGAACTGCAAATTCAGGTTCAGCTACCTCAGCATGTGGTGCATTCTTCTTCTTATTCTTGGCGTTCTCGAAACCGAAATTAACCAACATAACAAGAAGCACGACTGTGCTAGCAAAGGCAATTGTGGCTGCTTTTGGAGCTCCATTTAGCGAAAGAACTCGCAATGTAGCCACGATCATGATCCAAGCTAACGAAACTGGAATTAAGACTTTCCAGCCAAATTGCATGAACTGGTCATAACGCATACGAGGCAAAGTGCCGCGCAACCAGACGAATACAAAGAAAAAGAGAATAACTTTGGCGAAGAACCAGACCATAGTGAACCAGCCACCTAGCCATCCTTCGGTGAAACCAAATCCTGGAGGTGCGTGGTAGCCACCCAAGAACAAAGTTGTCGCAAGGGCAGAAACTGCGATGATATTTACATATTCAGCTAAGAAGAACAGTGCGAATTTAAGTGATGAATACTCAGTATGGAAGCCGCCAACTAATTCGCCTTCTGCTTCAGCTAGATCGAATGGGGCACGGTTAGTTTCGCCCACCATCGATATTGCGTAAATAATGAATGATGGGAATAGAACTACTGAATACCACCAGTGGTTTTGGGCTTCAACAATTTCGGAAGTAGACATTGAGCCCGCGTAAATAAAGACAGCAACTAGTGAAAGTCCCATCGCAATTTCGTAGGAAATAACTTGAGCGCTAGAACGTAGGCCACCAAGTAATGGATAAGTTGAACCTGAAGACCAACCCGCTAACACGATGCCATAAACACCAATTGAGGCGATCGATAAAACGTAGAGAACTCCTACTGGGATATCGGTTAGCTGCATTGCAGTTGCTTTTCCAAACAAGGTGACTTGGCCAGAGAAAGGAATTACGGCAAAAGACATAAAGCAAGTGGTAACGCTGATAATCGGTGCAATGATGAAAACAACTTTGTCGGCAGCTGCTGGAATTAAATCTTCCTTTAGGGCTAACTTCACGCCATCAGCTAATGCTTGAACTAAACCAAATGGACCAACGCGGTTAGGTCCAAGACGTTGCTGCATACGAGCCACAATGCGGCGCTCGCCCCAGACTGACATCAACGTTAGAAGTACGCATAAAACGAAGACCAGTAAGGCTTTTACAGCGATTAGCCAGCCTGGATCGCCTGCGATTAATTGAGCATTAGTCATGCTTTCACCACCGTAACTACTGAGTTATGCGCGACGCCAAGATTGGCGAGCAGTTGTGAACCGGCAGAATTGCGAGGTGCCCACACTGCATCATCATGAATATTTTCAACAAGTGCGGGCAACATGACCCAACCATTGTCATTTGAAATTCTTAGTAGATCGCCATCGACTGCGCCAAGAGCTGCTGCGCGTTTTGGTGAAATAACTGCAACTGTGCGACGAGCTGTGCCAGCTAAATTCTCTTCACCCTTTTGCAAAGTGCCAAGATCAAGCAAGCGACGCCAAGAAGTTAGAACAGCCTGGTCACCAGATACTAAATGCGCACTAGTAGCTGAAACGTTTGGCTTGGTAACAGTTGCACCATCCCAGTTTCCGATGGTGGCGATTTCTTTTGCTGCATTAGCAACCGTGCCAAGTGAAATGGAATGACCCATCTCATCTGCAATCATCGAGAGGATTCTTAAGTCGCTGCGGTTTAGTGAATCAACCGCCGTTTCAAATGCACGAGCGCGGCCTTCCCAGTTCAGGAATG
Organism: Actinomycetota bacterium; assembly: GCA_947463725.1. GTDB lineage: Bacteria > Actinomycetota > Actinomycetes > Nanopelagicales > Nanopelagicaceae > Planktophila. The sequence goes on from CANHRM010000003.1 coordinate 17,552, forward strand.
ATCCGCTCTTTTCGGTAATTGCTGCAACCGGCAAGATCACATCGGCGTATTTGGTGACTTCGCTATTAGCAATTTCGAGTGAAACTACAAATGCTTTCTCAAGTGCTGCAATTGTTGCCGCTGGGTTAGGTCCATCAAGTGGATCTACACCACCAACTAGTAACGCTTTTACTTTTCCATTGTTAACATCTGAAATTATCTGATCAGCGCTTCGGCCAATCTCACTTGGCAGTGAATCAACGTTCCAGAGAGATGCGATATCAACACGGGCTGCCGCATCAGATACTGGACGGCCACCAGGTAACAAGTTACCGATAGCACCTGCAGCTAGAGCACCGCGCTCGCCTGCACGACGTGGAATCCAAGCCATTTTGGCGCCAGTTTTATCAGCTAACTGCGCTGCGGCACTTAATAAACCAGCACTTTCAGCAGCGCGCTCGCCAACCAAAATAACTGACTTATTAGTTAGCTCTTGGATAGCAACTGCAGCTGCCTCTTGTCCAGGCTGCACACAAATGAAGTTAGCGCTTAGCTTTTCAACGGCAATCGACTCTTTGCTGCCGATTGAAGTTACCTTCAAAGCGCGCTTCTTGAATTGCTTGTTGATACGTAAGAAAACAATTGGTGATTCTTCTTCTGGTTCGAAACCAACCAGAAGAACGTGATCAGCTTTATCAATATCGCGATAAGTAGTTGTGTTGGTAACTACGCGAGCTGCTAAAAATTCGCGCTCTTCATCGGATGAAATACGGGAACGGAAATCAATATCGTTTGTGCCAAGAGCCACGCGAGCAAACTTGCTGTAACCGTAAGCATCTTCATGAGTTGTGCGGCCACCAACTAGAACCGCAGCACCACGACTTAAGCCAGCTGCAGCTACAGCAATTGCTTCTGGCCATGAGGCAGTAACGAGTTCGCCATTTTCATTTCGAACCTGTGGCACAGTTAAACGATCAGTTGCTGTTACATATTTAAATGCCCAGCGACCCTTATCGCAGTTCCACTCTTCATTAACTTCAGCATCATCGCCAGCTAAACGACGTAGCGTCTTGCCACGACGAACATCGGTACGAAGATCGCAACCTGATGCGCAATGTTCGCAAGCAGATGTTGTTGAAACTAAATCAAAGGGACGAGCACGGAAACGATATGAAGTTCCGGTAAGTGCGCCTACTGGGCAAATTTGAACGGTGTTGCCAGAGAAATAAGATTTAAATGGATCTTCTTCATAGATGCCAACTTGTTGCAGAGCGCCACGTTCGTTCAAAGTAATAAACGGATCGCTGGCAATTTGATCTGAGAAACGAGTACAGCGAGCACAAAGAACACAGCGCTCGCGATCGAGCAATACCGAAGATGAAATCGCAACTGGCTTCTCGAACGTGCGTTTTACGCCATCTAGGCGCATCTCTGGATTTCCGTTACTCATTGCTTGGTTTTGCAGCGGGCACTCGCCACCCTTATCGCAGACTGGGCAATCAAGTGGGTGGTTAGCTAGCAATAGCTCCATCACGCCTTTTTGCGCTTTATCTGCAACTGGTGAAGTTAATTGAGTTTTAACAATCATGCCTGGTTCAACTGGAATTGTGCATGATGCTTGTGGCTTTGGAAATGCGCGGCCGTTGATTTCAATATCAACTAAACATTGGCGACATGCACCGACTGGATCAAGTAATGGGTGATCGCAGAAACGTGGAATCTGAATTCCAAGTTTTTCAGCGGCGCGAATAACTAAGGTGCCTTTAGGAACAGTTACTTCAAAACCATCAATAACTAAAGTTATTTGTTCCACGATTACATCGGTATCTGGAGTCACTATGCATCAGCTCCTTCAAATAGCGTGCTGGCAATTGGATCAAATGGGCAAGCACCATTTGTTACATGTGCGATGTATTCGTCACGGAAATATTTAATTGAAGAAGTAATTGGGCTGGTAGCACCATCACCAAGTGCGCAGAAAGAACGTCCCATTATGTTGTCGCACAGATCTAACAACTTCGCTAGATCTGCCTCAGAGCCTTTACCGTTTTCTAGATCGCGCAGGATCTGTACCAACCACCAAGTTCCTTCACGACAAGGTGTGCACTTTCCGCAAGACTCATGCTTATAGAACTCAGTCCAACGAAGTACCGCGCGAACTACGCAAGTAGTTTCATCGAAAATTTGAAGTGCTTTGGTTCCAAGCATTGAACCAGCACCAGCTACACCTTCGTAATCAAGTGGTACATCTAAATGTTCATCGGTAAACAACGGCGTTGATGATCCACCAGGAGTCCAGAACTTTAATTTATGGCCTTTGCGCATTCCGCCAGAAAGTTCGAGGATTTCGCGCAGTGTGATTCCAAGTGGTGCTTCGAATTGGCCAGGGTTTACGACGTGGCCAGAGAGTGAATAAAGCGTGGTTCCTTTGCTCTTTTCAGTACCCATTGATTGATACCACTCAGCGCCATTAGCAACAATCGCTGGAACGGAAGCAATAGATTCAACGTTATTTACAACAGTTGGGCGGGCATATAAACCAGCAATAGCTGGGAAAGGTGGACGCAAGCGTGGTTGACCACGGAAACCTTCAAGTGAATCAAGAAGCGCGGTTTCTTCGCCACAAATGTAAGCACCGGCACCAACGTGTAGAACTAATTCAACACCGTTACCTAAGTAGCCAGCTACGTAGGCATCTTCAATTGCTTGGTTCATTCGGCGAACCACGTGAGTTACTTCGCCACGAATATAAATGAAAGCATGCTTTGCACGAATTGCGTGTGCTGCGATTATGCAACCTTCGATAAGAACGTGTGGGTTCGCCATTAGCAGCGGCGTATCTTTACAAGTGCCTGGTTCTGATTCGTCGGCGTTTACAACTAAGTAATGATCTTTGTTATCGCCTTGTGGAATAAAGCCCCACTTCATGCCAGTTGGAAAGCCAGCTCCACCGCGACCACGTAAACCAGAATCTTTAACAAGTTGAATTACTGCATCGGGATCCATGGCAAGTGCTTTTGCAGATGCGGTGTATCCACCATGACGCTTATAAGCTTGGATCGTAAAGGAATCTTTTTCATCCCAATGTGCCGAAAGCACTGGAGCAAGTTTTGTCATTACTTACCTTCCTTGCTTAGCTTTAAGCCGAGCAACGTTGGCTCACCAGCTTGAACACCTTCATTTGCTAACCCATCGTTGACTCCAGCTAAAACTGCTGATGCTTCTTTCCAGGTTACTAATTTACTTGGGCCACGAGTTGGTGGCTTTGGATTTCCGCTGCGCATTGAATCAACTAAATCTTTCGCAGATTGCACAGTCTGGTTGTCGTAGAACTCCCAGTTGGCCATAACTACAGGTGCGTAATCGCAAGCTGCGTTACATTCAATATGCTCTAGTGAAACTTTGCCATCAGCTGTAACGCCATCATTTTCAACGCCAAGGTGCTCTTTCAAACCAGCAAAAATAGCGTCTCCGCCCATCACGGCACATAAGGTGTTGGTGCAAACGCCTACGTGGTAATCGCCTACCGGCTGATTCTTATATTGAGTATAGAAAGTTGAAACGGCTGTTACTTCAGCATTTTCTAACTCTAATAGCTCAGAAATAATCTCAATGCCTTCATTATTTATATAGCCAGTAATTGATTGGCTGTAGTGAAGCAAAGGCATGATCGCAGAACGCTTGCGTGGGTAGCGAGCAATAATTGCTTCCATTACTGCTAACTGATCATCGTTATATGCCATTAGCGATCAACCCCGCCCATAACTGGATCAATAGATGCAACAGCGCCAATGATGTCTGCAACCATGCTGCCTTCGCACATCGCTGAAGTCGATTGCAAGTTATTAAAAGATGGTTCGCGGAAGTGAACGCGATACGGACGGGTTCCGCCGTCTGAAACTAAGTGCACGCCAAGTTCACCACGTGGTGATTCAATTGCAACATAAACCTGACCAGCTGGTACTTGGAATCCTTCAGTTACTAACTTGAAGTGGTGAATCAAAGCTTCCATTGATTCGCCCATGATTTCGCGAATGTGATCGAGTGAGTTGCCCATTCCGTCGTTACCAACTGCAAGTTGTGATGGCCAAGCAATTTTCTTGTCAGCAACCATTACAGGTTGGCCTTCAGATTTTTCTAACTTGTCACAAGCTTGTTCAATGATGCGAAGTGATTGTTCTAGTTCAGCAATGCGAATTAGGAAACGGCCATAAACATCGCAAGTATCAGCTGTTACAACATCGAAGTCGTATTGCTCGTAACCGCAATATGGCGCCATCTTGCGTAGATCCCAAGGCAATCCAGTTGAACGAAGAACTGGGCCAGTGATACCAAGAGTTGTTGCACCAGCTAGATCTAAGTAACCAATACCTTCGGTGCGCTTCATCCAGATTGAGTTACCAACCAGAAGTTTTTCGTTGTCTTTAAAGTTTTTGCGAAGCTCAGCAACTGTTTCGCGAATCTTGGCAATGGCGCCCTTTGGTAGATCTTGGGCAACGCCACCTGGGCGCACATAGGCCATATTCATGCGTAGACCTGAGACTAATTCGAAGATATCTAACACTCGTTCGCGCTCACGGAAGCAGAAGATCATCGGTGAAAGTGCACCTAGTTCGAGGGCGCCGGTACCGAGGGCAACCATGTGAGATGAAATGCGATTGAACTCCATCATCATTACGCGAATTTGGTTTGCGCGCTCTGGGGCTTCGATTCCTAGAAGTTTTTCAACACCTAAGCAGTAAGCAGTTTCATTGAATATTGGTGACAAATAATCCATACGAGTTACGAAAGTAACGCCTTGAGTCCAGCTGCGATATTCGGTGTTCTTTTCAATACCGGTATGCAAGTAACCGATTCCGCAACGAACTTCGGTGACAGTTTCGCCTTCAAGTTCTAGAACTAAGCGAAGCACGCCGTGAGTTGATGGGTGTTGAGGACCCATGTTTACGACAACGCGCTCTTCTTTCGCCTGACCAATTTCAGTAACTAGTGAATCCCAATCGCCACCGGTAACTGAGAAAACAGTTCCTTCGGTAGTTTCGCGAGAGGATGCGTATGGATCTACGTAAGTGCTCACTTGTATGACCTACGTTCATTAGGTGGCGGAGTTGTTGCGCCTTTGTACTCAACTGGAATTCCGCCGAGTGCATAATCTTTGCGTTGTGGGTGTCCTTGCCAGTCATCTGGCATCAAAATGCGAGTAAGACCTGGGTGACCGTCAAAAATAATTCCGAACATGTCGAATGTTTCGCGTTCGTTCCAGTTGTTACCTGCCCAAACTTCAACGAGTGAAGGAATGTGTGGATCAGAATCTGGCACGCTAACTTCGAGACGAATTCGTTGATTGTTTGTCATTGAAAGCAATGGATAAACAGCGTGAAGTTCGCGATTGGTATCAGCTGGATAATGAACTCCGCTAACGCCTAAACAGTTTTCAAACTTAAGGCGATCACGCAAAATCAGCGAAACTTCAACTAAACGTTCGCGTTTGATGTGAAGCGTTAATTCACCACGATCAACAACTACGCGCTCAATTGCATCAGCAAAATCTGGGTAAGCACGTTCTAAGTCATCAGTTACTTGATCAAAATAGCCACCAAAAGGGCGTTCGGTTGAACCTGGTGACACTTGGCTACGAACTAAACCGCCATAACCTGAGGTATCTCCGGTTCCGTGAATACCAAAGGAACCGCGCTCGTTTTCACTCATTACGCTAACAACCCCTTCATTTGATGGGTTGGAAGGGCTGCAAGTGCTGCTGCTTCAACGTTTTTAATAACTAGTTCGCGGTTTGGACCAAGTTTTTCAACATAAATTTGATCGTGCAGTTTAAGAATTGCATCCATCAACATTTCTGGACGTGGTGGGCAACCAGGTAGATAAATATCAACTGGTACAACGTGATCAACACCTTGCACGATTGCATAGTTGTTAAACATTCCGCCCGAAGATGCGCATGCACCCATGGCGATAACCCATTTTGGCGCTGCCATTTGATCATAAATTTGGCGAAGAACTGGTGCCATCTTGTTTGAAACGCGACCGGCAACGATCATTAAATCTGCCTGACGTGGGGATGCGCGGAAAACTTCCATTCCGAAACGAGCTAAGTCATAACGACCAGCGCCGGCTGCCATCATTTCAATTGCACAACAAGCCAAACCAAAAGTTGCCGGCCAGAGTGAGTTCTTGCGCATGTAACCTGCAAGTTTTTCAACTGAAGTTAGTAAAAACCCACTTGGTAATTTTTCTTCTAGACCCATTTAAATTAATCCCATTCCAATCCACCGCGGCGCCAGACATAGGTATAAGCAACAAAAACAGTGGCGATGAAGATTCCCATTTCAACTAATCCAAATAGACCAAGTTGATCAAAAGTCACTGCCCATGGATAAAGGAAAACAATTTCAATATCAAAAATTATGAAGAGCATTGCGGTTAAAAAATATTTAACGGGGAAACGACCACCTTCGGCAGCTTGAGGTGAAGGTTCGATTCCGCATTCATATGCATCGGCTTTGGCTCGGTTGTAGCGGGCTGGACCGGTAATTAATGAGATGCCGACTGAGAAGATGGCGAATCCGAAGCCGATGGCCCCAATTACGAGAATGGGGATATATGGATTACTTGTTCCAGTCACGTGCGTAATCCTATTCTCGGGTAAGCGCTACTTTTGACCGCTAAGGCGCTACAGCGCTGTGAACTGCAACAACCCCGCCAGTTAAATTCTGCCAACCAACATTTTGCCAGCCGGCCTTTGTAATGTGTTCGGCCAGAGCCACTTGATTCGGCCATGCTCTAATCGACTCGGCCAGATAAACATAGGCATCTGGATTTGAGGATGTTTTGCGGGCGATGAAGGGCAGGGCTCGCATCAAATAATTGGTATAAATGGTACGAAACGGACGCCATACCGGAGCGCTAAATTCGCAGATCACGATGCGGCCACCGCTCTTGGTCACGCGGAGCATCTCGCGCAGAGCTAGGTCAAAGTCATTGGTGTTACGCAGACCAAAAGAGATGGTCACGAGCTCAAATTCGCCATCTTTGAAGGGCAGATTTAAAGCATCGGCCTTAGTAAATGGCAGATGTGGGCGGGCTTTGCGGCCGGCAGCCAACATTCCTTCGGAAAAATCAGCCGGAATCACTTCAGCGCCAGCAGCTGCCAAAGGTTCAGAGGATGAACCAGTTCCGGCAGCCAGATCTAGGATCTTCATGCCAGCTGTTGGCGCAATAATCGCAGTAGTTGAGCGACGCCATGCTTTAGTGCGGCCCAAACTGAGCAGATCATTTACAAGGTCATAGCGTTTGGCAACGCCATCGAACATCGCAGCTACTTCATCGGGGTCTTTATTGAGATTAGCGCGCGACATAGGAGCATTCTCTCTAAAGGTAGGCTCGGCTACAACTTCAACTTCACTTTTTGGGCAAGATTTGCGCAATGTTTAGAAGGTATTTAATAGATCGGGTGGTGAGTTAGATGATTTCGATCAACACCGTCCGTCTCGGAGAACATCTGCCCTTGCTCGACCTATTACCTGCTGATGCCCCGATTGCTTGGGTGCGCGGTGGTGATGGATTAGTCGGTTGGGGAGTTCATGCCAGTACAACAGTTAGCGGCGCAAATAGATTTAATGATGCTCGTAAATGGTGGCATCAACAACTAGAAACATTTTCAATTGCAGATGCGGTGCATGTAAGTGGCACTGGTCCAATTCTCTTTACCTCTTTTTCATTTTCCCAATCTGAAGAATCAGTTTTAACAATTCCAAAAGTTATTGTCGGTCAGCGAAATGGAAAATCTTGGCTAACTTGGATCGGCGATATTGCGCAACCACTATTGCCAACCGAAAAGACTATTTCTAACTCAGCGAAATTAACTTGGCAAAATGAGCCAATAAGTCAGAGTGACTGGGAAGTCCAAGTAACTAAGTTAGTTCGGGAAATTCAAAGTGGCAACGTAGACAAAGTTGTTTTAGCACGTGATCAAAGCGCGAAGGCAGATAATGAAATTGATGCTCGCAGCGTATTGCGCAATCTAGCCAGTGAATATCCATCGACTTGGAATTTTGCAGTTGCTGGTTTAGTTGGTGCCACGCCAGAACTATTGCTGCGTTTAAGTAAGGGCATGGTTACTTCGCGCGTATTAGCTGGCACGATTAGTAAGACTGGTGATGACGAGCGTGACTTAGCACTTGCCGGTTCATTAGCGCGATCATCAAAAGATCTAGAGGAACATAACTATGCAGTGCGTTCTGTAGCCGAAGCTCTCGAACCATTTTGTTCTTCAACGAACGTTCCTGAATCACCATTTGTATTGCACCTAGCTAATGTCATGCACTTAGCCACCGATGTAACTGGCGCAATCGCAGAGACTACAAAACAAGTTGATAGCTTCACGTTACTCGAGAAACTTCATCCATCGGCAGCAGTGTGTGGCACTCCGACGCAAAAAGCATTTGAGTTAATCACCGCCAATGAGGGTATTAATCGTGGTCGATACGCAGGGCCAGTGGGCTGGATTGATGCCGCCGGTGATGGTGAATTAGGCATAGCTTTGCGTTGTGGTCAGATCACCGGGTCTGAAATTCGAATCTTTGCTGGCTGCGGAATTGTTAATGGCTCTATACCGGCAAAAGAGTTGGCTGAAAGCGAAGCAAAGTTTGCGCCAATGCGCAGCGCCTTAAATTGATTCTAGATTAGCAACGAGTGCTTTTAGCTGTGCCGCATTATTTTCGCGACTAGGCATCTGACAAGCTAAGACTGAAATTCCAGAAATTGGTTTAGCTAACTCGCTTTTTAATTCTGTAAATGAAGAAATCGTCTTGGCATCTATTCCTAAACCAGTTGCGATTTTTTCTAAATCTAAACCGTGTGGTGTTCCGAATACAGTTTCAAAACCAGAGACCCCAGCTTGTGGCAGAGTTGAGAATATTCCTCCACCATCATTATTAATTGCGATGATGCGCAAATTGGCCGAGGTATTTCCAACCAAACCAGTTAAGTCATGCAGGAATGCTAAATCGCCAATAATTGCAGTCGCACTTTGGCGAACTGTTGCAATACCTAACGCAGTTGAAATGTTGCCATCTATGCCGGCCAGACCACGATTGGCAAAAGTTTCAACACCTGTGCGAGCCGAAGCAAAACTCTCTAGATCACGGATCGGACGTGATGATGCGATAAAAACTGCGCCTGATAATTGTTTTGCTAATTCACGAGCCAAAGAGCTTTCTGACCAGTTAGAGATATCTGCAATCAACTTCGAAGTACGTTGACTTAACTTCTGCCATTGTTCATGCCATTCCAAGTCAGCCGGCTTAGAAACTACTTTAGGGGCTGCTATAAATCGCTGGTCGGCAACTCGGTATGTATCAACAGTTGCCATACGTGGATCAATCACAATCTGCGACTTAGCTGAGGCAATGAGAGCGTTAACAGGGCGCGAAAGAGTAGTTCGACCAATAATGACAACTGTTTCGGGAGCTAAATTCTTTCGAATAGCAGGGGAAGCTAAGAAAAGTGCCGCATGTGAAATAGCTTCTGGAAAAGAAAGTGGATCTTCGGCAATTACGGGCCACTCTAAGTCAGTGGCAATTTTAGAAACTTCAGCAACCGTTAGACCGCCGCGATCATGGCCAATCACTAGAACGCCACGAGTGGTGTTAACTTTTAAGGTTCCCGCTGGCTTACCGGTTGGCTTTATTTTTGGCGCGATTTTTACTTCATCTAACCAATTACTTTGATCATCAGGAAGAAGCGGTTCTTCAAATTGTAAATTTAAATGAACTGGGCCTCGGTGTAACGAATCAAGTGGCAGCTCGAGTGGAAATACTCCCCCAGAGATATCAGCGAAATAGCGCACAGCGTTGCCAAAGATTCGAGCCTGCTCAGTTGTTTGATTGGCACCAGTGCGTCGCAAATTAGCTGGGCGGTCTGCAGTTAAAACTAACAATGGCACATTACTGTGATGCGCTTCTAGTACTGCTGGATGATAATTCGCAACTGCAGTACCGCTTGTGCAGACAATTGGAACTGGGCGACCGCTTGCTTTCGCTAAACCTAAAGCAAAATAAGCAGCTGATCGTTCATCTATTCGAATATGTAACTTAAGAAAACCTTTTTCAGCTGCGGCATACATGGCCAGCGATAAAGGTGCATTACGTGATCCCGGTGAAATTACCGCATCAGTGATTCCTGCTTCAACCAATTGGCGGACTATGACTCGAGCTAGAGATGTTGAGGAATTCACCATTTCCAGCCTCTCGCTTTAATTTCATTTTCGGCACCAGCATAAAAGGCACGTGTTGCGCGCTCTTTCCACCAAATTAACCGTTCGACTGGAACAGCATACTTCGCTAATAAATCGGCGTCTGGTGAAACTGAACGAACTGCTATTTCTCCGTTTTCCAAAGCCACAGTCGCGATATCTGCGCTTAATAACTGACCGGTTGCTAACCCAGATGCATAGTCAAGTGTTGGCAAGGAGGCGGCAAGTTGTAAGCCATAACCAATTCCAACAGCGCTATCTAAAGCACTAGATACCACCATAGGTAATTTATGGTGGGCACCAATCTCTCGAGCTCTGGTGATTCCACCAAGAGGGGCGACTTTTAACATCAAAACATCAATGGCGCCCTGCAGATCAATCGCAAATGGATCTTTTGCTTTACGAATTACTTCATCGCCTGTTATCTTGAATTCAATTACTAGTTTTTCTTTCAATAGGCGAAGCTCTTCTAGCGTTGCGCAAGGTTGTTCAACATATTCCAACGGCCCAACTTCTTCGTAAATTTCATAAAGATTTATCAGAGCTTGATCAACGCTCCATCCACCATTTACATCAAGTCTAATTTTGGCTTTAGGTAGAAGCGCACGAACGCGAGCAACTCGGACTATATCTTCGCCTAAGTTTTCGCCGACTTTAACTTTCACTGTGTCACAACCTGCAAATGACTGCAGCAACTCTTCAATCTCTTTAACGTTATTTATGGCTGGTAGCGTCGCATTAACTTTAATGAAACCGCGATGAGCCATAGGAGTTGGGTTCGTTGCTGCATCTATTGCACTTAATAGCCAAGTTGAACTTTCGATATCGTCATATTCCAAAAATGGTGCAAATTCGCCCCAGCCGGCTGGGCCTTCAAAGAGTGCAACTTCGCGCACGGTGATCCCGCGAAATTTGCTTTTTAGTGGCAGCGCAACTGCCTGCATGGAAGCAAGTAATTGATCAAGCATTTTTAAGGTTACTTAAATTTGTTAGGGACGCTTAGGGAATTTGCCGAAATCAGGTTCGCGCTTTTCTTTGTAAGCATCACGACCTTCTTGACCTTCTTGGGTCATATAGAACAACAAGGTGGCATCTCCTGCTAGTTGTTGCACGCCTGCTAAACCATCATCTGCTGCATTCATGCTCGCTTTAAGCAAACGAAGTGCCATCGGTGAATTGCGAAGCATTTCGCGACACCAAGAAACAGTTTCGGCTTCCAGTTCTGCCAGCGGAACAACCGTGTTGATCAAACCCATCTGCAGAGCTTCTTGTGCATCATATTGACGAGTCATAAACCAAATCTCGCGAGCTTTTTTCTGACCAACATTTGCTGCCAACAATCCAGAACCATAACCGCCATCGAAAGATCCGACCATTGGTCCGGTCTGGCCAAATAGTGCGTTATCGGCAGCAATTGTTAAATCACAAACAACATGTAAAACATGTCCGCCACCGATTACCCAACCAGCAACCATGGCAACGACTGGTTTTGGAGTGCGACGAATTTGAACTTGTAGATCTAAAACATTTAGCCGACCAATACCTTGTTTAGCAAGATCATCATCGCCAAGGTAGCCATCATCGCCGCGAACGCTTATATCGCCGCCGGAACAAAATGCTTGGGTGCCTTCACCAGTAAAAATAATTACGCCAACTTCTGAGTTATCACGCGCTAAATCAAATGCGCTCTTAAGTTCAGCCAATGTCTGTGGGCGAAATGCATTATGAACTTCTGGGCGATTAATTGTTATTTTTGCAATGCCATCGCCAACAACATACTTAATATCTTTAAAGTTCTCGCCGCCTGGAGCGGTTTTCCACTTCGGAATCTCGCGACTTCCAAAATCTCGCTTAATTGGCTTGCTCATTTTTCCTCCAGGAAGTGAAAGCTTGGTCTAGGAGCGATAGCCTACGGGCGATATGGATACCAAGTCACAACGAATAGTGAGCCCAATAGACGGGGCGTGGTCAACCACACAGATTATGGCCAGCCTTGCCAAGGCTTTGGTTTCTGATGGTCCAGCTCTTGGCTTTGGCGCCGTAACTAGTACTCAGGTTGAGCCAAAAGTTGCCGTCCTAGTTTCTTCGACCGGAAGTACCGGCGCTAACAAGGAGATCTCACTAAGTGCAAGTGCGCTACTGGCTTCAGCAAAAGCGGCCAATAAATATTTGAATGCGAATTTTGGCGAAACTTGGTCACTCTTGCTGCCGCTTACACATATTGCGGCTGTAAATGTTTTGGTTCGAAGTTTAGAGCTTGGCACAATCCCGCTGAATTTAATTGGCTATAGCGGTGAATATCCCAAAGTTGATTACACCGCGATTGTTCCTACACAACTCTACAACGCACTAAATGGTGATGATCGCTTACTAAATCATCTACAGAGTGCTAAAGCGGTTCTGGTTGGCGGAGCTGCCCTCACATCTGAACTAAAAGTAAAAGCAATTAGTGCAGGAATTAAAGTTATAACAACTTATGGAATGTCTGAGACATCGGGTGGCTGTGTTTACAACGGTGTTCCTCTTGAAGACGTGCAAGTAGCAATAGATGGCTCTGGTTTCATTAAAATTTCTGGACCAGTTCTAGCCAGTAATCTAATTTTAGACTCACAAAATTGGTATGTCACAAGTGACCTTGGCGAGTTAATTGACGGACAGCTAAATGTTCTGGGTCGCGGTGATGATGTCATTATTTCAGGTGGCGAAAATATCTCACTCTCCGAAATAGAAAATGCAATCTCACTAAACTTTGCAAACTTTGAATTTGCTGCCTTCGCAGTTTCTAGCGAAAAATGGGGTCAAGAACTTCATATTGCTGCAGTTAACGCGCCTGATGAGTTTTCAGGCCGAGTGGCGACTCTCTTAATAGAAAAATTTGGCAACGCAGCTAAACCAAAGCGATTCCACAAATTAACTGCGCTACCTTTGATCGGTATTGGAAAAGTTGACCGTGGTGCACTTGCGCAATTAGCTATGAAATCGGAGATTTAATTTTGAATAAGTGGGCAAGTTTTGAATAAGTGGCTAGTAGGCGCTCGTCCACGCACTCTCCCGGCAGCAATTGCGCCAGTATTAGTAGCAACTTCTTTAGCTGCAAGTGAGGCCAATTTTGTAATGGCTGCCCTCGCATTCGTTGTCAGTTTGGCACTACAAGTTGGCGTCAACTACGCAAATGATTACTCCGATGGCATTAAAGGCACCGACGATAACCGAGTCGGCCCAACTCGGTTGGTGGCTTCAGGCTTAGCCAGCGCGAAATCAGTCAAACAAGCAGCTTTCATATCTTTTGCAATTGCTGCTGTATTTGGCTTAGCACTTGCGACATTAACTTCACTCTGGTTGATCGCAGTCGGAGCTGCAGCAATTTTTGCGGCTTGGACATACACCGGAAGTAAGCGTCCTTATGGATATTTGGGCTTAGGCGAAATTTCGGTATTTTTATTCTTCGGGTTAGTTGCCACGATGGGTTCGTATTACGTACAGACCCAGAAAATAACTTGGCAAAGTTTTATTGTTGCGATTCCTATGGGCTCTCTCGCTTGTGCAATTTTGGCTATCAATAACCTGCGTGATCGCGCACAAGATGAATTAGTTGGTAAGCGCACACTGGCTGTTCGATTAGGTGACTCTGGTGCACGCAAGTTATTCATTGGACTTCTTTTTATTGCCCATTTTGTCGCCGTCGCGGTTCCTGGCGAAAATACCTTGCTCACTTTGGCGCTTATGCCACAAACTTTAATTATCGCTAAAAAGGTCCGTGAGGGGGCTACTGGGCCAGCTTTAATTCCGTTACTAGGTAAAACAGGTCAACTTCAACTCTGGTTTGCTGTGGCATTATCAATTGCCTTGGTATTGAATTAAGAAATTGCTAAACTAATCACATGTTCGTTGCTATCCTCAAATACGTTCTTCCGATAGCGCTACAACTGTATGCATTGATTGATTGTGCGCAACGAGAAGATAGCGATGTACGCTCATTGCCTAGATGGGCTTGGTTGTTAATCATTCTGGTGCCTTTAGTTGGCCCCATCGCATACTTAATCGCTGGGCGACCAAAGCGCCCTGGCAATGGTGGCAAGAAACCTAAGCGATCAATTGCGCCAGATGATGATCCAGATTTCTTGCGTGGACTTTAAAGCGAAGCGAAAGCCTCATCAAGAACGTTCATTGCATCAAGTAATAGCTCATCTGAAATAACAATCGGTGGCAAGAAGCGAATTACATTTGAATATGTACCTGCTGAAAGTAGCAAGACACCCTTCTTGGCACAGTAATTAATCACCTTTGTCATCGCTTCTGAATTTGGATCAAGTGAACCAGGTTTAACTAATTCAATTGCTTGCATCGCACCACGGCCACGAACTTCAGCGATGATCGGATACTTTGCTTTAAGCGCACGTAGTGAGGTGCCAAGAATCTCGCCAACTTCGCGAGCACGTTGAATTAAGCCATCTTCTTCAATAGTTTCAAAGACGCCAAGTGAGGCTGCACAAGCAACTGGATTTCCACCATATGTTCCACCGAGTCCACTTACATGTATTGCATCCATAATTTCGGCGCGACCAGTAACAGCTGCAAGCGGCAAACCACCAGCAATACCTTTTGCGGTAATGATCATGTCTGGAACTACATTTTCATCTTCTACTGCAAACATATTTCCAGTACGTGCAAAACCGGTTTGAACTTCATCAGCAATAAAGATGATGCCGTTGTCAGCACAATACTTTGATAACCCAGGTAGGAATCCCTTAGGTGGAACAATAAATCCACCTTCACCTTGAATAGGTTCAATCATGATCGCCGCTACATTCTTAGCGCCAATTTCTTTTTCAATTTTATGTTCGATCTCTTCTAGTGCATCTTTTGTAATAGTTGCCTTATCACCTAACCAGCGAAGTTCATAAGGCATCGGCATGCGGTAAATCTCGCCAGCAAACGGACCAAAACCTTCTTTGTAAGGCATGTTCTTGGCAGTTAGCGCCATCGTTAAATTTGTGCGACCGTGATAAGCGTGTTCAAAAACTACAACTGCTTGACGTTTTGTTGCATGACGCGCGATCTTTACCGCGTTCTCAACCGCTTCAGCACCTGAATTAACTAATACTGATTTCTTTTTATGAGTGCCAGGAGTATGCGCATTTAATTTTGCGCAAACATCGATATATCCCTGATAAGGAACGACGGTGAAACAAGTGTGAGAGAAAGCTTGAACTTGTTCAATCACTCGATCGATAACGCGCTGCGCACTATTTCCCACATTTGTTACGCCGATACCTGCAGCCATGTCGATGATCTGATTGCCATCTAGGTCAACCAGAATTGCGCCACCAGTACTTGCAATTACAGCAGGGAATGCAATTCCCAATCCGCCTGAAACCTCTTCGCTACGGCGCTGAATCTCCGCTTTTGATTTTGGTCCAGGAATATCTGTAACCAATAGACGTTGCTGAGGAACTGAAGTAAGTACGGTCATGAGTAAAGTCTAAGGCCATATTTCCGATCGGGGCGCCTTGAAGTTAGGCTTGCGGCTATGACCCACCTCAAAGCGCTGCGTGAAGATGCTCCGCTCTTAGATGCTTACCTACGTTACTTCGAAGTAACTCGAACTCCGTTCACGATCCCAGGTCATAAGCAGCGCGCGAGCAAACTCGATCTTGGGTTGGGCGCTGTAGTTGACGGCGATACACCTCTCTACGGTGGTCTAGATGAAATTAAGTTAACAAACCAAACCTTAAAAAGTGCTGAATCACTCGCTGCAAAATTATGGGGTGGCGATTACGCACGCTTCTCAACTGGCGGTTCAACTCACGTTAACCAAGCTGTCATCTTGGCGCTCGGTAAACCTGGCGACAAAATTGCAGTTGCTCGTACCGCACATCGCTCGGTGTTAAGCGCATTAGTTTTAGCCGGGTTAGAACCTATTTGGTTAGCTCCCGAAATTGATGCAGCAACTGGTGTGCCAACTGGAATTCCTCTTTCTGAACTTGAACGAGTACTGCCGCAAAAACCAATCGCTTTATTGCTTACTGAACCTGGTTATCTTGGAACTATTTCGCAATTACCTGAGTTAATAAGCAAAGCCCATGAACATAAAATCCCGGTAGTTATCGATGCTGCTTGGGGTGCTCACTTTGGTTTCCATAATGATTTACCAAAGCATGTACTGCAACTTGGCGCTGATGCCTTAATCACTAGTACCCATAAAGCTTTACCTGGGTTCAGTGCCTCGGCGCTCTTAGTTGCTCGTGGCGAATTCTTAAACCTAGATCGCTTAGAACAAAGTTTTGAAACGACTCACACAACTTCACCTGCTGGTGCACCACTTGCATCCATCGATGGTTGCCGCGCACTTCTGCAACATCGCGGCAAAGAATTATTGGGCCAACTAATTGAAAACGTGACCAAGTTTAAAGCTGAAATATCCACTAACTTCGACCGCCCCATCTTTTTGTCCCCCAGTGATTTCGCTACTGGTCGCTTTGATCCAGTAAAGATTGTGCTTAGAGCTAATCAGTTGGGCACTTCTGGTGTGGATATTGAAAATGAGTTACTAAAAGCAAATATCCGAGTCGAGATGGCTGACCGTGACACCGTAGTTTTCTTGGCTACTTTGGCCGATGATGCGGAAAGCTTTGCTGAACTAAGTAATTCGCTGCTCCCAATTCTGCAGAAGCTAGCTAGCGCGCCTCGTGAGTCAGCAACAGCGCTAAGTTGGTCGGTAGTTCCGCAGATTGCTCTTTCAATGCGCGATGCCTACTTTGCCGATACCGAAATGGTCGCGGACCAAAGTGCTGAAGGTCGAATATCAGCAGATTTGATTGCGCCTTACCCGCCTGGTGTTGCAGTAGTCGCACCTGGTGAAGTTTTAACTAAAGAGATTTTAACTGGCTTAGCTGCAAATAAAGCAGCTGGCGTGAGAATTGCTTATGCAACAGACACAACGTTGCAAAGTTATCGCGTAGTTAAATCAAGTTAACAGATTTCAAGAGCAAGTGATAGAAAGTCATGTCAGCCCAAGAAAACCACGCTCTGGTAAAAATACTCGGATCATCTTTTCCCACAGATTCATGCATTTGATTCGTCCCTGCATGGCTATTTTCTAAGTACTGCAGACAGCTTTCAATTTCAGCTGCTGAAGTACTTGTTATTCCCTGCATCGCAATCCCGAGTGGCCAAACTTGATTTTCAGGCGTGTGCTGCGAACCTAGTCCGGTCAATACTTGCCCACGATAGAAATAGGGATTCTTCTCACTAAGGGCAAAGTTGCGGGTGTTCAAGTAAATGGAATCAGATTCAGTACAAACTCCTAAGTACGGCAGAGATAGCAAACTAGGGATGTTTGCATCGTCTTGAAGTAAGTAATTTCCTAGCCCATCACATTCATAAGCAAATATCTGCTTACCTTCAAACTCGACTAGGCCAAACTTTTCTATCCCTGTCTTGATTTCACCACTGATTTTCAGCGCTCGAACTTTGCTAGGTTGATCAGAAAATACTTTGTCCGGCAGTTGGGCCAATTGCTCTAAAACCTTTGCCATATGAGCGTTAGCCGGAATTAAATAACCATATTTGCAGGCATCATCACTTGGCCTAAACCCACTCCAGATCATCCCCGTATAGGCAACTGGTGAGCCATAACCACCATGACTTAAGAAGTCAAAATCTCGCACATCTTGTCGCTCAAATCTATACGTGCTCGGATCGTGGTTCTGTTCACGCTCCAATAAATTCAAAATCACGACAACAGCATCATTGAATCGATCAGTAAAGTGATTGGTAAATCCACATTCAACATAAAGCCTTAGCGCCAGGTCCAATACGGCTGCTAACGAATCTAGCTCAAACTTACGTTCAAACACCCAAGGGCTTTGATCTGGAAAATCTTTATGCCAACAATTTCCATCTGGGGTCGGATTAAATGCATTTGCATAAGGATCCGTAAGGACAAATTCGATTTGTCGTTTTGAAACATCAGCAATTAATTGCGCCACTTCTAAATCATTTGCTGCAGCAAGCAATGGTCTTACTTGCCAAGTTGAATCCCGCAACCACATAGCTGGAATATCTCCGGTTATAACAAAGATCGTTCCATCAGTGGCTCTGGAGAGTGTGCTGGAAAAAAGGCGTTCGATTGCGCCTTCCGCTAGCTTGTACCTAGTTTCAGATACCTTGCCTGCGAGAATTTGTAGCGATTTTGTTATCGCATTAGGTATTTGCAGGCCTGTTACATGCATGCTCCAATGGTAGTTTATTTGAATGAGCGAAGTAATTGGACATGCAAATGTCCGTTCGGCTGCAAGAGACACTGCGAATTATTCATCTGATTTGCAAGGTGACCGTGACGTACGAACTTACCGACAAATTCCGCTTGAAGTTGACCCGCCAAGACATCACTTATTCCGCACAGCTTTAAGCCCACTTTTCGTAAAACCAAAAATCGAAAAGATGATTCCGGAATTTGAAGCAATTGCTAACAATCTCATCACGGGATTTATTAAAAAAGATGGCGGAGATTTCGTCTCTGAAGTAGCTCTTCCAATGGTTGGGCACTGCTTAGGCGTCATCTACAACCGTCCGCAAGATGTATCAGAATGGCTCTCATGGGGGGCCGATGTCTGGATAACTACGCCAACCGGTCGTAGCGGAGAACACTTAGATAGGTATTTGAAATCTGTCTTTGACGAGGCCGAGAATTCTGATGAAGAAAATGCCTGGACTTTTATTTCTCATTTAAAACTCGATGGTGAACCAATAACACGTACCGAGATGTATGGAATAGCAAATGTGCTTTTGGCTGGCGGCCGTGACACAGTAGTTAAATTAATGACCGGAATGATTTGGCATTTAGCAACCGCAACCCAAGATCGCGAATTCTTAAAAACAAATCCAGATAAGTTGGGCAAAGCAATTCATGAAGTTTTGCGATTCTTATCTCCACTGCCTCGAATGGAACGTGTCCCTGCTCATGTTCTCGCAAAGCCTGAAGAATTGCGAGACCCCAAGGATTACGATCATTTAAGTTTTGTCTCTGGAAACTTTGACGAAACAGTTTTCAGTGAGCCAGATAAAATCAATATCCATCGAGAACGAAATCCACATTTAGCATTTGGCTTTGGTCCACATACTTGTATTGGAAATCATGTTGCCGAAGTGGAAACCGCAGCACTAGTTTCTACTTTCTTGCGCAACGTTATTGATTGGGAAATATTGCCTTCTTCAGAAATATCTTTTGACGCTATCGGAGAGTTTCAATACCCAGGTCGTTTTCACTCACTACAAATTAAGTGTGAATAAAACTTAAAGACCAGAGTAAGTGTGCTTTCCGGTTCCCCAAACATTTACGTAAACGTAATTAAATAGGAATGTTGATCCGGCTAATAGACACAACCAAGCTGCACGGCGACCACGCCAACCCACAGTTACGCGAGCATGTAAATATGCGGCGTAAGCAACCCAAGTAATAAAGGCCCAAGTTTCTTTTGGATCCCAACCCCAATAACGACCCCAAGCGCTTTCGGCCCAAATTGCGCCAGCGATTACTGCAAATGTCCAAAGTGGAAATACAAATGCAACTAAGCGATATGAAAGTTGGTCTAGTACTTCAAGTGAAGGCAGACGTTGGGCCCAAACTTTGCGTGGGCCTTTGCTCTCCATATTGTCTAAATAGAGATACGCCGCAGCAACTACATTTGCCAGCAAGAAGACACCGCCAGAAATAATCGCAGCAGAAACGTGAATCACTAACCAAGTTGATTTCAACGCTGGAACTAGTGGTGCACTTGGTCGATAGAGCAAAGTAATAGCAGTTCCCAGAGTTAAGAGAACTGAGAATGAAACTAAAACGCCAAGCCAGCGCAGATCATATTTGCGCAAGGCGAATAGATAAGCGCCACTAAATGCTAGAGCTCCGGTAATTGAGAACTCATACATATTGCCCCAAGGCACTCGACCAGCAGAGATACCTCTAGCAATTACACCAAAGAAAAGAAAGGCAAAACCAAGAATCATCATCGCAGTTGCAATACGCATAGCTTTCTGAGTTCTCGAGTTATCAAAAGTTTTAGCAACTAGATTGCCTTCAGTTTCAGCAGAAGCTATCGGAGTGCG
Organism: Actinomycetota bacterium; assembly: GCA_947463725.1. Taxonomy (GTDB): domain Bacteria; phylum Actinomycetota; class Actinomycetes; order Nanopelagicales; family Nanopelagicaceae; genus Planktophila. The sequence goes on from CANHRM010000003.1 coordinate 37,908, forward strand.
AACTGCCCAAGCGGTTTCGTATGCATGGCCGAAGAAGGCGAGAGTAAAGAGCACCATTGCGGAATAGATCGCATAATTGGAAATGTACGCCCAATCTTGTGCTGACATTTAGTTACCTTTCAACTTTGTGACAAATTCTGACATTTCAATAGCTAACCCCGGTGCGCCATTCTTGGCTAAGCCGGCAACTTGTACTTCATCAGCTGATACTCGAATCCAGATGCGTCGACGTCTGGTGAAGAGTGAAGCCAGCAAACCAAGGATCGCAACTATGCCACCGATTAAAGAATAACTCTTGCCGGGATCGCTAACTATCTGCAGGTTTACCCACGGCACGACATCTTCAAAAATTATGGTGCCTTCGCTAAATTTCAGGAACTCCCCAGGTTTAAGTGAGTTAAGCGAGATTTGTTTCATATTTGAAGTATCGATGCGGTAAACCGATTGTGGTCTTCCGTTATCTAAACCTAAATCACCTTGCCAAATTGAAAAGAGCAATCTGGGATCTAATGCTTCCGGAAATACTGAGATAGCGCCTTGATTTGAGCTGCGAGCATAGGTGGGCACAAATGAGGAAACAAAACCTAATTGCGGATCTCCATCAGGAACTTTGATCGCACCGATTGATCTTAAGTTTCCATCCTGTGGCAAGAATGGCACCGGACCTTGAAAAGTTACGCTGCCCTTTTTATCTTGCACTGTAACTATCGGGGAATATCCATTTGCTTGTAGATAAACGCGAGTACTACCAAATGTCAGTGGACTGTTTACTTTGACTATTTGCTTCTTTGGAGTCGCTCCAGGTTCGGCAACTGTTGTTACGTAAAGCGTGTAGTCCTCAGGTGCGCTAGTCAAAGTGTTGTACTTAGCAACAAATTTATCAATCTTTATCGTAAATGGCGGTAGCGAATTCTCTTTACTGATTTGGCCAAAACTGATTGTGTCGTATGAAGTTGCATTATTAACAAATCGCTCGCCTTGAGTCAGAATCGCACTTCCGCGTACTCCAAATAAACCGCCAATTAAAACTCCGACCAAGATTAGAATTAGTGAGATATGAAAGAAAAGATTTCCAGTTTCACGTAAGTAACCTTTTTCGGCTGAAATACTGCCATCGTTTTCTAAAACCCTAAACCGTTTTGCTTTTAACCAAGTCCTAGCAATTTCTAATTCTTTGCCATTTGCTGGCCAAGATTGAAAGTATTCCATGCGCGCTAAGTTCTTAGGTGTCTTGGGAGGTAATGCACGGGCCGCATGGAAATGTTCAAATGATCTGGGCAAGACGCAGCCGATTAGCGATATGAAGAGCAAGATATAAATTGCGCTAAACCAAGGCGATGAATAAACATCAAAGAGCGAGAAACGTTCAAACCAAATCGCTAGTGTTTTATGTTGCTTGAAATAATCAGATACCGCCATCGGATTCTGGGCATTTTGTGGGATCAATGAGCCTGGGATAGCCGCTAAAGCCAGCAATAGCAGCAGTACTAGCGCAGTTCGCATGCTGGTCAACTGACGCCAGAAATACCTAACTAGCGCAATTGAGCCTAGCTCAGGGAGTTTAGTTTCATCGCTCATTAGATCACCGGCACAAAATCTGAAATCAGCGAACGTAGCGAAATCATCAAATCATTCCAGAGCCCGAGGAGTTGAAGAATTCCAATAATGATTAGGAACGTTCCTCCAATTAGTGAGATTAGATTTCCATTACGAACTAATAATTTGCGCAGTTTCTCGGAGCGATCCAAGAATAAGCCGGAAAGAATAAATGGCAGACCTAAACCAATGCAGTAGCTAATTGATAAGAGTGCACCCCGTAGCGCTGAATTTTCTTGGAAAGCCAAGGTTTGAACAGCGGCAAGTGCTGGTCCGATGCAAGGAGTCCAGCTAACTCCAAATGCAAAGCCAAGAAGTGGAGCACCAACTAAGCCACCAAAAGCCGAACTTTTGAGATGCATCGTGGGCATCATGGGGAATTTTCCCAAGAAAATCACACCCATCAAAATAGTTACTACTCCTAGGATTTGAGTAATTCCGGTTTCGTGTTCAGTAATTCTGGAACCAAGCGTTCCGAATAAAGCACCATATAGAACGAAGGGGGTCGAGAAACCCAATACAAATAGTGAAGACCCAAATAAGATTCGGCCACGGCTAGAACTAAAACCAGCTGCATAGGAAATATATCCTGGCACTAACGGCAGTACGCAGGGCGATAAGAATGAAAGTAAACCAGCAAGCATTGCAACAGGTAAAGCAACGATTAGATATCCCGAGAAAATCTGCTCGACCACGAAGCTACTCATTCGGCAGTTAACCGTTCTATTAGATTACTCAGCCCGCTTACAGTGACGGGGCCAGAGACGCGAGCTGCTACCCGTCCCTGTTTATCTATAACCACAGTTGTTGGAATTGCATTTGCTGGCAGTGAATTTCGAAAGCCTAGGAGTAGAGAATCATCAATAAAATTAGGGTATGAGACCGCTAATTGACGGGCAAAAACCTCGGCATTAGCTAAGTTATCGCGCGTCAAAATACCCATAAATTGCACATCCGAATACTTCTTTGAAAGCGCACTTAGTGTCGGGATCTCAGCCCGACAAGGTGAACACCATGATGCCCAAACATTTACAACTGCAATTTTCTTATCAGTAAAATCAAATTTGGTTCCATACAAAGTGTCACCACTTAATTTTGGTGCCACTTGACGATCATTGGCTGAAATAAAAGTTACGGCGCCATTTCCAGAAATATAACTCTCTTGCGCAGTTGAACTCCCCCCGTTTCCACAGCTAGTCAGAACAAGAGCGCTGACAGCTATGAGAATGAATCGGCGTGAGGTGCGAATCATTTTTTCGGTGGCAACAAATGTTTCGCTGGTTCGGAATATGAAAGTCCTGAAATTAAACCTTCATCATCAAAGTGCACACTTGTAATTGACGCCAATGAACATTCTCGCTTGCGTGGATCATGAATTAAGCGGCGTCCTTCAATAGCACTACGTAAAATCCAAATAGGAAGTTGGTGTGAGACGCAAATTGCATCTTTACCATTAGCCGCCTTGTTAGCTTCAAAGATTGCAGCCAGCATGCGGGCAATCTGTTCCTCATAAGGTTCGCCCCATGATGGTTTCCATGGGTTATATAAATGGCGCCATGCTGATGGATGCTTTAGAACGCCATCGCCGATGCCAAATGGTTTGCCTTCAAAAATATTGGCTGCCTCGATTAAACGGTCATCTGTTGTAATTGAAATATTATGTGCTGCTGCGATAGGTGCTGCAGTCTCTTGAGCTCTTTGCAATGGTGAAACATGAAGTGCGCCTAGATCAATAGCTTTTGACCATTCACCAAGAGTGCTAGCCATTGCTTGACCACGTTCTGATAATCGCCAACCTGGTTGACGGCCATACAGAATTTTCTGAGGGTTCTCTACCTCGCCATGGCGAATCACATGAACAGTGGAAGTCATGCGCTAAGCATAAAGCGTCGGATTTACAGTTCTCTCGCTAAGGTAGTGACATGGCACTCACCCAAAAGCGAGCGGCCTTTTTCGATGTAGATAACACCTTGATCCATGGATCATCGCTCTACTTTCTCGGAAGAGGCATGTATCAGCGAGGTTTCTTTACCAAGGCTGATATCTCGCGCTTCGTCTTAGCTAACCTGAGATTTCGCCTAACCGGTAAAGAAAATAAAGAAGAGATAATTAAATTCCAAAATGCAGCAACAGATTTTATTGGTGGACATGATGTTGCTGAGATTGAAGCCATTGGTCAAGAAATTTATGATGAATTCGTATCTCCAGCACTTTGGCAAGGCACGATAGATATTGCTGGATCACATTTAGCAAATGGTGAAGAAGTTTGGCTAGTAACTGCTGCGCCTGAAGACATGGCAATTCTGATTGCAAATCGTTTAGGTTTCACTGGCGCCCTCGGCAGTAAAGCCACCATCAAAGATGGAAAGTACACCGGTACTTTAGAAGGAAATTTATTGCACGGTGCCGAAAAAGCGGTTGCTATCAAAGAGTTGGCTAACGAGAGAAATTTTGATCTATCGCACTGTTATTCATATTCAGATAGCCATAATGATTTACCGCTGCTTAGGGCAGTTGGAAAACCAAATGCAATTAACCCTGATGCAATATTGCAATTGCGGGCAATGAGTGAAGGCTGGCCAATTCATGAATTTCGACGTGGCCGCAAATTCAGCCAAATTTTCGGGCCGCTGGTTAGCCGATTGGCCGCCGGCTTAACTTGGTTACGCCCCCGTAAATCTCGCTAGACGAGTACTCAAATAGGCGGATCAACCTTCTGTCCACTAATGTAGGACGGTTATGGAAATTCGCTCATTTACTGACTATCTGCGCTCGCTTGACGATGCCGGTTTATCTGAGCTTTTCGCTGCTCGCCCTGATTTAGTTTCTCCAGTCCCGCCTGATTTAGCATCCCTTGCGGTGCGGGCGTCATCTTCACACAGCATTGCGCGCGCGATTGATTCGCTAACCGAGTTCGAATTTCAAATTCTCGAAGCATGCGTTGCATTAGATGAAGAATTTACGCTTAAAAACGTTATCTCAATTACCCACAAGGATGCTGCTCTTGCAGTTGTTCGACTAATAACTTTTGGATTGCTCTACCCAACTGATAAAGGTTTGCGTCTGCCTACATCAGTAAGTCAGCTTTTGATTAATGAACCAGCCGGTCTCGGGCCAGCTTCCCTTGCTAAATTAAAGTTAACCGAATTAAGCGAAGCACCAGAGGCAGCTAATCGAGTGCTCACTCAATTAATTTGGGGACCGCCTCGAGGCAGTGTTGGTGACATTAAAAATCCTGGTCCTGGCATTGCTTGGTTGCTCGATCGTAAGTTTCTAGTTCCGCTTGATCAACGAACTGTAATCATGCCGCGCGAAGTTGGAATTTTCTTACGTGGTGGAAAAGTTCACAAGAGTTATCAAAGTACCGCACCTGCAGTGACCGGAACCAAGCGAGTTGAAAAATCTGTAAACATGGCTGCTGCCGCAAATATCGCAACGGTACTTGGTTGGGTTGAAGAGCTACTTCACTTCTGGGCACAAGAACCAGCTGATGCTCTTCGCTCTGGCGGCCTTGGTGTTCGTGACTTAAAATTAATTTCAGCACATATCGGAATCGATGAAAATTGTGCCGCATTTATCGCCGAGCTTTCTTATCTAGCCGGTTTGCTAACTATTGATGGCGATGATCGCATTTTGCCAAGTAACAACTTTGATATTTGGTTAACTCAAAGTGCTGAAACGCGATGGAGCACCCTTGCCGCAAATTGGTTAACGACTTCACGAGTTAGCGGCTTAGTTGGTCGCGGCGAAGCAAAGAGTGTTGCCACCCTTGGGCCCGAACTTGATCGTGTAAACGCTGCAAGCACACGTAAATTGGTTATTAACTTGCTTAATGAACAACCAAACTTGGCGCCCGATTTAGCCAGCTTCACTCGCACCGTTAAATGGATAGCGCCAAGTAAGCGTAATCCGGGCATTCAAGAAGAACTTATCGCCTGGACGCTGCGTGAAGCTGAGTGGCTTGGTTTCACCGGTCAAGGGGCATCAGCAAAATATGGTCGTGCATTTATCACCGGTTCCGATGAGATTGGAATCGATACCGACTTACCCAAGCCGGTTGACCACATATTGATTCAAAGTGATAACACTGCAATTGCACCAGGTCCGCTAGAACATGACATTGCACGAGATCTATCCGCAGTAGCTGACATTGAAAGCCGAGGCGGCGCAACTGTTTACCGCTTTAGCGAAGCTTCAATTCGTCGTGGACTTGATCACGGTAAAAGTGGGGAAGAAATTCGCACATTCTTAGTTAAGACTTCAAAAACTCCAATGCCGCAACCGCTCGAATATTTAATTGCCGATGTCGCAAAGAAACATGGAAAGTTACGGGTAGGCAACACTTCCAGCTTTATTCGTTGCGAAGACACTTCGCTTATTGCGCAAATCATGAGCGATAAAAGACTTGATGTACTTTCACTCAGAAAAATTGCTTCTGAAGTTTTGATTTGTGATCTAGATGCCGCAGATGCCATGAACGTTCTGCGTAATGCTGGTTACTTACCGGCAGCTGAGGCAAGTAATGGTGCCTTAATTACGGGCCATCGTTCTCATCGAGCAAAAGCGAAACCAAAGCCACCACGAGTAATTGGTGAAATTGATCCACCTTCTGAATCGACTCTTACTGCTGCAGTGCGCTCAATTAGAGCTGGCGAGAAATCAAGTCATAAGCAAAGCAAAATTCGTGACTTAGCTGCAAGCGCTCTCGGTTCATTACCGCGCACTACTGCAAATGAAACTATGGATCTTTTGGCGATTTATGTTGAAAAGCAGCAAGCACTTTCGATTGGTTATGCCGATAACAATGGCGCCGTTTCACATCGCATTGTTGACCCGATCAAAATATCGGCAGGTGCCTTAGTGGCTCGAGACCATGCCACTGGCGAGATGCAAAGCTTTCGAATCCCGCGTATTACGGGGGTCGCACCGCTATGACCGACGCCCAAAGTCCCGAATACGGCAGACTTAACCCCATGTCCGAACTAATGCCCATGTCCGACCTAATGCCCATGTCCGACCTAATGCTTAGTGCTCTCGAGACCTTAGTTCGATGTGAATCCCCCACCGAAGATCTTGCTGCTTGTCGTGAAGTTGTTCAGGTTGCTAGTGCAATTGCAAATGATGTTTTGGGAACCCCTGCACAGATTCGCGAAATAGAAGGCCGCCCAGTTTTCTGGTGGGGCGATGCTAAGCCTGAAATTGTTTTGCTAGCGCACTTAGATACCGTTTGGCCAAAAGGTTCATATAAACCGCTATTTGAAATCAATGGCGATGTCATTCGCGGGCCCGGAACTTTTGATATGAAAGTCGGTTTCTTGCAAGCTTTATTTGCACTTAAGGGAATCGAAGGTTCAGTTGCGCTAGTTGCAACTACTGATGAAGAAACCGGTAGTCACGCATCACGCAATTTGATTAAGGAACTTTCACAGAACGCGAAGGCAGTTTTAGTTCTCGAAGCATCACTTGATGGCAAAGTTAAAACTGGCCGCAAGGGAACATCGATGTACCAAGTTAAAATTCATGGTCGCTCTGCTCATGCTGGCCTCGAACCCGAGAACGGTATTAATTCAACCGTTGAAGTTTCGCATTTAGTTTTACAACTTGCTGCACTCGAAAATTCTGAACATGGCACCACGGTCGTACCGACCATGTTAAGTGCAGGCACAACAACTAATTCAGTTCCAGATTTAGCTGTCTTGGATATTGATGCTCGTTCATACTCAACAAATGAATTGCTACGAGTTGATGCAGCTATAAAAGCCTTGCAGCCAAATAATTCAGCTGCTCGCATTGAAGTTATTGGTGGCTTAAATCGCCCACCGCTAGAACCAACCGCTACGAAAGCTCTATACGAGCGAGCAGAGAAAGTTGCCGCGACAATTGGAATTCCAGCACTTGGACATGCCTCAGTTGGTGGTGCCAGTGATGGCAACTTCGCAGCAGCTGCTGGCGCTCAAGTTCTAGATGGCTTAGGTGCAATCGGTGGTGGCGCGCATGCGCTTACTGAATGGGCCAGCGTTAGCGCAATGCACCAAAGAACTGACTTCCTGCACGCTTTTATTAAGGACCTTTTAAATGACTGATGGCCCGCTGATTGTCCAGAGCGATAAAACGCTGCTCTTAGATATCGATCATCCGGGTTCTGTTGAATGTCGACGAGCCATCGCGCCTTTTGCTGAACTAGAGCGATCCCCTGAACATATTCATACTTATCGTCTAACTAATTTAGGTCTATGGAACGCTCGCGCCGCTGGCCATGATGCCGAGCAAGTAATTGATACTTTAATTAAATACTCACGTTACGCAGTTCCACATGCGCTACTAGTAGATATTGCCGAAACTATGTCTCGCTATGGTCGCTTGCGACTCGAAGCTGACCCAGTTCACGGACTAATTTTAATTACTAAAGACAGCGCTGTTCTTGAAGAAGTTATTCGGGCAAAAAAGATTGCACCACTTTTAGGTGTGCGCATTGATAAAGAAACCGTGGCAGTTCATCCGAGCCAACGTGGCGCAATTAAACAATCACTATTGCGTCTTGGTTGGCCAGCTGAAGATTTTGCTGGCTACGTCGATGGTCAGGCACATGAAATTGAGTTGGTGCAAAAGGATTGGAAAATACGTCCTTACCAAGAACTTGCAGCTGAAGGATTTTGGCATGGCGGTTCAGGAGTTGTTGTACTTCCGTGTGGAGCCGGAAAAACTATTGTTGGCGCCGCTGCAATGGCACATGCTAAAGCAACCACTTTGATCTTGGTAACTAACACGGTTGCAGCACGTCAGTGGCGAGATGAATTACTTAAGCGCACGACGCTAAATGAAGATGAAATTGGCGAGTATTCAGGTGCTAAAAAAGAGATTAGGCCAGTAACAATCGCCACCTATCAAGTTATGACTAAGAAGAAGAACGGTGTTTATGCGCACTTAGATCTCTTCGATACGCATGACTGGGGCTTAATTATTTACGATGAAGTTCACCTTTTGCCGGCCCCAATTTTCCGCTTTACCGCAGATATTCAGTCCCGTCGCCGATTAGGTTTAACTGCGACGCTAGTACGTGAAGATGGCATGGAAGGCGAAGTATTTAGTTTGATCGGGCCTAAACGCTTTGATGTGCCCTGGAAAGAAATTGAATCTCAAGGCTATATCGCCCCTGCAGAATGCGTAGAAGTACGTGTAAATCTGACCGAAGCTGAGCGCATGTTGTACGCAACTGCCGAACCCGAAGAACGTTATCGCTACTGCTCGACCACAACTACAAAGCGCAAAGTTGTTGAGGCGCTAGTTGAACGTCACGCAAATGATCAAGTATTAGTAATCGGCCAATATATTTCGCAACTTGATGAACTTTCTGAGGTACTTGGTGTCCCGCTAATCAAAGGCGATACTCCAGTTAAAGAGCGCGAACGTTTATTTGGCCTTTTTCGTACTGGTGAGATTAAATGTTTAGTAGTTTCAAAGGTCGCTAACTTCTCGATCGATTTACCAGATGCCACAATTGCGATTCAAGTATCAGGTGCCTTTGGTTCTCGTCAAGAAGAAGCTCAACGGTTAGGTCGAATCCTGCGTCCTAAGTCAGATGGTCGTGGTGCGATATTTTATTCAGTAGTTTCGCGCGATACGGTTGATCAAGACTTTGCACAGAACCGCCAACGATTCTTAGCCGAACAGGGCTACTCGTATCGAATTATTGATGCCGACGATGTTTTTCAAGGGAAGATCTAAACCGTTCTAGATCAACCCGAAAAATATCGTGATGCAAGCCATCGATATGAATTACCGGAACTTGCTCGCCATACTTATTTGTAAGTTCACTATCGCCATCAATATAAATTTTTTCGATTGCGAAATCTAACTCGGCATTAACAGATTCCAAACTTTCAATGGCTACGTCGCAAAGGTGACAATTTTTTCTAGAGTAGACAGTTACTACTGTCACTTCTTCTTGCTCCGGTTTTTAGTAATTGCACGATCTATTAGCTCTTGCGCTATTAATGTTGCATCATTCTTGGCGCGATAAGCGTTCTTCTCAAGATCTTTCAGAACTGCTTCAGCAGTAGTTTTTGTAACAGTGGCAACCATTGGGCCATATTTTTTGGCAAAGAGTGAATGGGCAACTTCGCCAATTGCTCGCGCTAAATCTTCACGAGCTTCATCTAGCGTTGGCTCGGGTCGAGAATTTCCCATTGAATTCTGCATAGAAATCGCGGGTTCTTGGCGCAACCGATTGAGCACTTCGGAGTAGTCGGAGAGGTCATTCTCACGGGAAACTTTAGGCTGGGCGGTCATAGGGCAATCATCTCACCCTGATAGCGTTGCGCAATATGTGGGGCAGATCGAGAACTAGCAGATTTAGCAAAGGCAGAGCGAAATTATGCATCGCTCTACTTTTGAGTGCGTTTATCACTGCTTCACTGATCACCCAGACCGCACAAGCTCAAGTTCGAGTTCGTGCGTCAACAGTTTGGGGACATACTTTTGCTGGTAGTTCAGCAGCTGTTGCCAATGCAACAACTTCTAAGAGTTCGCCCAATGCAAATCTAGAGAAGCTTTCGAAATTTGCTATAACTTACAACTCATTTCCAAATTGGGCGCGCACCGAAGTGCAAGCTGCTCTCGATACTTGGGCTGCGAATTTTAAATCATCCGTTGATATCACGGTAATTGCGACCTGGGGCCGAAGTGCAAACAGTGATGTTCTCGGTAGTGCTAGACCCGGCAGTTATTTTGCTGGATTTAATGGCGCGCCTGATTCAACACTTTGGTACCCATCTGCTCTTGCCAATGCACTGGCTGGAAAAGATTTAGATCGCGATAATGCCGAAATAATAATTCAAGTAAATTCAGCAGCTAACTGGAACCAACGTGGCGATGATAAACCTCGTACTTCTGAATATGATCTCGAGTCGGTAATATTGCACGAAGTTGCTCATGGTTTAGGTTTCTTATCTACCGATGTTTATGACAAATTTTTCGGTTTCGGCAGTATCGATCAACCAACTCCATTTGATGCCTATATTCAAGCTCCCGATGGTCGTCGGTTAGCTGATATGCCAACTCCATCTTTAGAGCTTGGTAAAACATTAACTGCCCCGCTCTATTGGATTGGTGATATTGGAAAACGCGCTAATGGTGGCGAGAAGATAAAAATGTATACGCCGGCCATTTATGAGCCAGGTTCATCGGTTAGTCATTTAGATGAAACGACTTACTCCAAGAGTGGACTTGATGCCGTAATGACTCCTAATTTGGATGCTGGCGAAGTTTTCCATCAGCCTGGCCCACTCTTGTTGGCGATGATGGAAGATATGCGCGTAAAACCACCAGCTGGTCTGGCTGTCAGCGTTCCTGATGCACCTCGAAATGTTGAAGCCCTCATTGGTAATCAGAGCGCGATAGTTACCTTTGATCCGCCAGCAAATGCCCGTGCAGCACAGGTTACTTCTTACACAGTTAAGAACTTAAAAACTTCACTAACTGTTACTGGCACAAGTAGCCCAATAGTCGTAACTGGCCTTAAAAACGGCACACCTTATTCATTTGCAATAACTGCACATAATTCTTTAGGTACCTCAGTTGAAGCAGTTACCAAATCAATAATTCCGCAGGCAGGTTGGAAGACTGCCCTGGTTGATTTAACGCCTGATGGCCGCGACATAGCTAGTACAACTTTTAATGGAAAGCCAATCATTGTTTTCACCGATGCAGCTAAAGGTGTTTTAAAAATTGCGACTTGGAATGGTCTAGTTTGGAAAAAAACTACTATTGATGGTGCAGGCGGAAGCGCTGGTCGAACCAAAAATAAAATCGCTGGTCGTATCTCGCTCTGTACTTCAGGAGTCGGCACTAATCAGAAACTACATATTTTCTATCCTGATGCCTCAGATCTAGATCTGCGATATGCCCAATACGATGGCAAAACTTTTACCTTTGAAGTCGTTGATGGAAATGGTCCTTCAATACAAAGTTACGAAATTGCTGAACGAGTACGCACAGCCAGCGATGTAAGTGTTTCGAACGCTTGTGCTATTACGCCTTCTGGAGTTTCGGTCTTCTACCGAGATGAAAGCCAAGGAATTTTGCTAGGCGCAACTAAGCGAATAAATACCACAAAGTGGATTTATGAATTAATTGATGGCGACCGCAAAACAGATAATCGAAGTACTGGCGATGTAGCTTTTCACTTAGCTGCATACGTCGTTAATTCGAACACACATATTATTTATGACTCGGTACTTGTGATTAATCAAAAACGTGAAATCACATCGGGCGAAGTTAGATACGCAACCCGTGCTGGAGCCACACCTAATACTTGGAGCTATACAACGCTGGATCAAGCCAGTAATGGCGTTCCTGTTGCTGGTTTTGACGTAGCAATTGGAAAAGAAAGTTCCGGCATCAGAATGGTCTGGATTGGAGCCAGCGCCAGTTCGGCTCCAGTACCAAACCAAATTAGAAGCACTTTTATCGGAAAAACCAAAGATGTTACTACGGCAACTGTCGAAGGTTTTGGCACCCCTGGCGCTTATCTAACGTTGGATAATGGCGAGCTAATTTTCAATTGTGAATTGCGCTTATGTTCGATGAATTTAACTCAACCTAGCAGCCCAACTCGCTTAGTATCTTCAATCCAAACGACAGACCCAGCTCACGGAGTTTTTGTAACTATAGATAAGAAGAGATTTCTACTTGCAGCCCTAGATCGCCGAATTGCGTTTATAACAGCTTAACTATTTTGAAACTAAGTTGTAGATATAGCTTCCAGTATAAATATAAAGTCCGAATGTTTTATTGAATTCGACCGCAATCGGCTGTCCCAAGAAAGAGTTGGTTGAAATTGCTTTTCCATTCTTATCAAAAGTAACTAACGATCCAGAACCACTATTTTCATAGGCTGCATATGTTGTCGTACCGGCACCATTGGCAACAACTGCACTTGAGGTCGCCTTATATCTAACCGACCAAGTTGGCTTTAAGGTAGTACCAAATTTAGTAATGGTCGCAAGAGTTGTGGTTTTGCTTTTTAAGTAACCGCCGATTAAAAGTGAAGCTGTAGCGCTGGCCCAATTACGGCTAGCTGCTTTCTCACCGCTTCTTACTGATTGCACAATTTTAGATGTAGCGTCAACTTTTAGAATAATGCCATCGCGGATACCGATAGCTTTATTGGATAAAAATAGTTCGGTGCTGCTGCCAAGCAAAATACTGCTGCCATCACTGTTGCGAACAACTTTATCTAAGGTTGTAGTTGTTTTACCAACTCTCAACTGTTTGCCAAAATTTCCAACTAAATCCGCTGTCACAAAGAGCGAACCAGCAGATTGCCATGCAACGATAGAGACACCGCTCTTATTAACGCTTAATGAAGTAGGCAAGACTGGCGCAGTTAGTGGTAATTCATATCTGCCGGCACCACTTCCCGCACTGCTCACTTTCCAAAGGGTTAAGTTAGTTAAATCAGGGCGAATTGCACCTTCATCACCAATTATGACCCCATCTGGGTTAGCTGCTGTTGGTGATGGATTCGGAGCGCTCGGTATCGCGATAGGTGCAGCAGAAGCACCCGCTAACCAGATATTTCCACTGGCATCGAGTGCGCCAGTTGAAATCGTGAAAGACCTTAGGTCAGAAAAACTATGCATCCATTTCTCTGAACCATCTTTATTAAGGGCAGTTATGTATCCACCAGTTGGAGTATTTCCAAAAAGATAAATTGCAGTATCGCCAACTAACATCCCAGCAATATCCTGATCGAGTGGAATAGTTTTTATGATCGCTATTGGATTTACTGGAGCAGCGGATACTGGAGCTGAAGGAATGGAAAGTAATGCGCTAAGCACTAGCGCTATTTTTCTAAACATTTAAGCTAGTTCGATCGAACGATCGTGCGCCGCCTTCATTGACTTCGCTACTAATTTAGAAAGTTCGCCATCGCTAAAAGATTTCAGTGCAGCGGCTGTGGTGCCATTAGGGCTAGTTACATTTTCACGAAGTTCGGTTGCAGTTTTACCGCTCTCAGCCAAAAGTTTGGCCGCGCCAACTAAAGTCTGAACTGTTAGTTGTGTTGCTACCTCTGAACTTAGACCAAGTTCTTTCGCGCCAGCAACCATAGCTTCGACAAAAGCAAAGAAATATGCTGGCCCAGAGCCACTCGTTGCAGTTACTGCATCTTGTAGCTCTTCAGAAACTTCAACAACTTGACCGGATTTGGCTAGAAACCCAGCTACAAATTCATGCTGTGCTTGAGTTACGCCATTGCCAAGAGACATAGCGGCCATGCCAGCTCCCACCATGGTTGCAGTATTTGGCATAACTCGTATTACTGAGTTTGGTTTGCCTAAGTTGCTACTGATGAAATCTATCTTCTTGCCAGCAGCAAAACTAACTACTACTGCAGCAGGATTTATCGCAGCCCCGACCTCAGCCAAAACTGTTGCCATATCTTGTGGCTTAACGACTAAGAGAACGGCATCAGCATTTCGTACGCTGTCTGCAATTTCAGCAATCAAAATTCCATACCGGCTAGTTAGTTCAGCTGCGCGGTCTGCCCGCTTCTCACAAACCGCAATATTGGTAGGGGTTTCACCATAAGCAATCAGTCCGGCGATTAACGCCTCGCCCATATTTCCAGCACCTATTACCGCGGTTCTCATCTCGCAATCGTACCTGTTCATGATGTGCGCTTTTTGGTAATTACGCATAGGCTCAACCTCTATGTCCGAAGTTAAAGCAGGTTTTGCGCGCGATTGGGTCGAGTTTATTGACCCGAACGATGACGAAGAGATCTTTAAGTGTGATCTCACTTGGTTAACTTCACACTGGACCTGTATCTATGGCGATGGTTGTAAAGGTGTATTTGCAGATCGACCAAATGATGGTTGCTGCACCGAAGGCGCCATGTATTCAGATGCCGAAGACGAAGCTCGAACTCAACGCGCGGCTGCACTATTAACTAGAGATATGTGGCAGTACTTTGATGTCGCACAACCTAAGACCCCTGGTGGTTTGTTACAAATTTCTGAGACTGATGAAGACAATGAACGCAAAACTCGAGTCGTTGAAGAATCTTGCGTATTCCTAAACCGGAAAGGCCACGAAGCTCCAGGCTATACCGGATCATTTGGATGCGTACTTCACCATTTAGCGCAAAAAGAGAATAAACATTTTGTTGATACTAAGCCAGATGTTTGTTGGCAGTTGCCGATGCGACGTTCTTATGAATCACGCGAAGTTGGTGAGCGAACCTATTCAGTTACTGTGTTGGGTGAATACGAGCGACTTGCTTGGGGCGATGGCGGCGAAGACTTTGATTGGTATTGCACTAGTAATTCCGATGCGCACGTTGGAACTCAACCGGTTTACCTTTCTAACCGCGCAGAGTTAGTTGCGCTAATGGGGCAACCTGCTTACGACATTCTGGCCAAGCTTTGCGATGCACGCGTTGAAGGAATCAGAGCAGCGCAAGCACGTTCACTTCCGCTTTTCGTAATCCAACATCCAGCAACTTTGCTGGCGCAGAAAGAAAAAAGTCAGTCCTAGCATCTAGGGTTTAGTCATGGCCAAGGTAGAGAAAGACCCCTTTAAGTGCGCCGAATGTGGCTGGACTTCGCAGAAATGGGTTGGCCGCTGCGGTGAATGCCAGGCTTGGGGCAGTGTTGAAGAAATTGCCGCACCTAAAAAACTATCGCTAGTTGCTGGTCGAGTAACACATTCAGCAACCCCAATCGGAGATGTTGATTTATCTGCTGCAAGTGCGAAACCAACTGGGGTCTCTGAACTTGATCGCGTACTCGGTGGTGGCTTAGTTCCAGGAGCTGCAATTTTATTAGCTGGCGAACCAGGAGTCGGAAAATCAACACTCTTGCTTTCAGTTGCAGCACAAACTGCAAAAAATAATATTCCAGCGCTCTACATCAGCGGTGAAGAATCAGCTTCACAAGTTCGTTTACGCGCCGAACGTATAAATGCGATAGATCCAAAGTTATGGCTGGCCTCCGAAACTGACTTAGGCGCCGTAATTACACATATCGATGAAGTAAAACCACAACTTTTAATTATCGACTCAATTCAAACTATTGGGTCTAGCACTGCCGATGGCGCACCTGGTGGAGTAACACAAGTACGCGAAGTTGCCGGAGCTTTAATTAGAATTTGTAAAGATCGTGATATCACTTTGCTTCTAGTTGGCCATGTAACTAAAGATGGATCAATTGCCGGCCCGCGGATGCTCGAACATATTGTTGATGTAGTTTTACAGTTCGAAGGCGAGCGTCATTCGCGACTACGTTTGATTCGTGCTATTAAAAATAGATTTGGTGCTAGCGATGAAGTTGGTTGCTTTGATCTAAGTGATACTGGAATCGAAAGTGTTTTAGACCCAACCGGTCTTTTCACTTCACGTCACGCCGAACCAGTTCCTGGTACATGTGTGACAGTTACTCTCGAAGGTCGCAGACCACTGTTGGCCGAAATTCAAGCACTAGTTTCACAAGGGCGTGAAAATGATTTTGGAAATGCTCGTCGTGTCACAAGTGGCCTAGATTCAGCTCGAACTTCTATGACTTTAGCTGTGCTTGAACTTCGAGCAAATGTGCGAATTGGTGGGCGCGATGTTTACGCGGCCACAGTAGGTGGCATGAAAATGTCCGAACCAGCTGCTGATTTAGCGCTTGCTCTAGCTGTGGCATCAGCCGCTAAAGCCCTTGCTTTACCTGCTGATTTAGTAGCAATCGGCGAGGTGGGTCTAGCTGGAGAAATCCGTAAAGTTAGTGGCGTATCGCGCCGACTAGCCGAAGCGCACCGGTTAGGTTTCAAGCGGGCCTTAGTTCCAGTTGGTTCTGATGTAAAGATTGCCGGTATGGAAATCTATGAAGTTTCTCGGCTAGATCAAGCACTGCAACGTGTAAAAATCGCTGAGTAATTAAATATTCTGACCTATTAAATGTCTATGGCTAGCTCTGCCGCGCGCTGCGCAATATTGCAATCAGAAATACTAATTCGTTCACTAAAGAATGAGTGCAGCGCTTTCGCTAGAAATGAACCTTCTTGGCAAACTCCTCCAGCAATCACGATGCGTGGTGCATTTTCAATCTGTATGTCTAGTTGATGCACCAACGCAATCAAATGTTGGCTAGCTTCATAAATGATTCCTTGTGCATCAGCATCGCCTGCATCAGCTAAGCGACCAACTGTTGCTGCCAGTTTGGCTATCTCAGAACGTTCATTTGAATAAACAAATTCTTTGATGCCTTCCCAATCGGTAGCGCCAATCTGTTGCAGAATGGCATCACTCAAAGAATCCGGCTCAACTTCTTCACCAGTATCTAAACCTGCGAGTATCCAGCGAATTGATTCACGACCAATCCAGAAGGCCGCACCTTCGTCACCTAATAAATAACCCCAACCACCCGCGCGGACTGGGCCGGCTTCATCATCGATATACATGGCAACCGAACCAGTGCCGGCATAAAGCAAAATTCCTTCGCCCGCTTCAAAGTTTGCGTAATACGCCAACTCAATATCGTGAACAACACGTACTTTCGCATTTGGAAAATGGCTATGAAAAATTTGGCCAAGAGGGTCAGTCGCGCTATCTTCTGAAGCAGCACCTGTAATTCCGGCGAAGACACCACTTATCTCCGCACCATTTACGGCTGCTGAGATCTCTGTAAGCACTTCGTTAACGCGAGCCCGCGATTCTGGGCGAAAGATATGGCCATCCATTGCGGCACATTTTCCTGAATCCACAATCTGCGAACCATCATATAAAGCCCATTTAGTAGCGGTTGCACCAGCATCGATTCCTAAGTAATTCATGGAAAAACAGTACTACTAATATTTTGTCATTCTTGACCTGACTACTTCAAAGCCATAAGTTTGCTAAGTGATCATCTCTGCGGCAACCATTCTTATCGATCAAGAACTGCACAAAGAGGTATGGCTAGAGATTGAAGATGGTGTAATTCGCTCGATTAATAGTGGGACGACGCCAGAATATGATTTTCGCTACGAAGGCATACTGATTCCGGGTTTCGTAGATATCCATTGTCACGGTGGCGGTGGTAAGTACTTCTCGAGTCTGACAGATTCAGAAATCGCCCAAGTGATCGCTACTCATCGGAGTGGTGGCACCGTAGCTGGATTAGCTAGCTTGGTTACCGAACCAATCCCAAATTTAATTTCACAGATCAAACTATTAGTTCCATTTGCAGAACGAGGCGAAATTGCCGGTATTCACTTAGAGGGTCCATATCTTTCACATGCACGGTGCGGCGCCCATGATCCAGCTCTTTTGCGCACGCCAACAATTGCTGAAGTGCAAACTTTGCTTGACGCGGGTCAAGGTTTTATCAAAATGATTACCATCGCACCTGAACTTGATAATTCCCTTGAAGTTATTGAGTACTTATCAAAATCTGGTGTTATAGCGGCAATCGGTCACTCTCAATCTGATGCAGCAACGGCTCAAGCAGCCATTGATCGCGGGGCTAGCGTGGTTACTCACTTCAATAATGCCATGCCGAAAGTTGTTGACGGTCCAGGAACTATGTCTAGTGCGGTAATTAGCGAATTACGGTTAAGCCTAGAATTAATTCTTGATGGCGAGCATGTAGCCACAAACATTGTGCGAGATGTATTTGAAGCTGCACCAAATCGCGTCGTTATGGTTACCGATGCCATGTCTGCAGCTGGCTTTACCGATGGGTCATACAAAATCGCAAATTTGGAAGTAATCGTTAAAGATGGTGTTGCTCGATTAGCATCAAATGGTGCTTTGGCCGGCAGTACTTTAACTATGGCAAAAGCTTTCAATCACGCCTTAAACGAGATCGGCATAAGTATCACCGAGGCAGTTCATGCCGCATCAACTTTGCCAGCACTTATTTTGGGTCGTTCTGACTTAGGTGAAATTGCCGTAGGTAAGAGTGGCTTACTGAATCATTTAGCAAAAAACGGAGAGATCACACCAATAAAATGTTAATTCGCCCAGCAACTAAAGCTGATTTACCAGCCATCATGCAATTGATTCATGATCTCGCTGTATACGAAAAAGCCCCTGACGAAGTGAAAACTAACGAAGCCGAGATAGGTGCTGCGCTCTTTGCTGATGAGCCAAAAGTTTTCTGCTCAATTGCTGACCTTGATGGTGAAGTAATTGGCATCGCTATTTGGTTCTTAAACTTTTCAACTTGGCTGGGCAAACATGGAATCTACTTGGAAGATCTATTTATCAAACCTGAATATCGCAGTAATGGATACGGTTTAGCGATGCTTAAGCACCTAGCGGCAATCTGTACCGAGCGCGGTTACGGACGTTTTCAATGGTGGGTACTCGATTGGAATTCACCAGCAATTGAATTCTATAAATCACAAGGCGCAATTGCCATGGATGAATGGACGGTTTACCGTGTTAGCGGAGATGCGCTTAAACAACTGGGCAACTAGCGGCAACTAGCGGCAACTAGTAGCAACTAGTAGTCGTTAAGCAGTAGGTGTTTGTGCTAAATCTTCTGGTGAATCTGGTGTTATCGCTTTTGGCGATCCAGTGAAAGTGAATTTCGCATCAGCGCCCTCGCCTTCAACATCTACCACAATAATTTCGCCAGCCTTTAATTCGCTAAACAAGATTCGCTCTGAAAGTGAATCTTCGATTTCGCGTTGAATTGTGCGGCGTAATGGTCGAGCGCCAAGCAGTGGGTCATAACCACGAGCAGCAAGAAGATCCTTGGCTGCTTGAGTTAATTCGATGCCCATATCTTTTGCTTTTAGGCGCTCATCAAGAGAAGCAATCATTAGATCAACGATCTGAATAATTTCATCCTTGTGTAGTTGATGGAACACCACGATGTCATCAATACGGTTTAGGAATTCTGGGCGGAAGTGCGACTTAAGTTCATCGCCTACCTTTGCCTTCATGCGCTCGTAATTTGAGAGCTCATCAGATGAGTTCGCAAAACCAAGGCCGGCGCCCTTAGAAATATCTTTAGTTCCTAAGTTAGTAGTCATGATGATTACAGTGTTTTTGAAATCAACTACGCGACCTTGTGAGTCAGTTAAGCGACCATCTTCAAGAACTTGTAATAGAGAGTTGAAGATATCTGGGTGCGCTTTTTCGATTTCGTCGAATAGCACGACAGAGAATGGGCGGCGGCGTACTTTCTCGGTTAGCTGGCCACCTTCGTCGTAGCCAACATATCCGGGAGGGGCACCAAATAAACGTGATGCTGTGTGGCGCTCGGAGTATTCAGACATATCAAGTTGAATCAACGCATCTGCATCGCCGAATAAGAATGAAGCCAATGTGCGCGAAAGTTCAGTCTTTCCAACACCTGAAGGGCCAGCGAAAATAAATGAACCACCAGGACGCTTTGGATCTTTCAAGCCTGCGCGTGTACGACGAATTGCTTGTGACAGCGCCTTGATCGCTTGATCTTGCCCGATAACGCGCTTGTGCAGTTCATCTTCCATGCGTAGCAAACGAGCTGTTTCTTCTTCAGTTAACTTAAATACTGGAATACCAGTTGCGATCGATAGAACTTGGGCGATGAGTTCTTCATCAACTTCAGTTACCTTATCGAGATCGGTAGCTTTCCAATTCTTTTCAGCTTCAGCTTTCTCTGTAGAAAGAGTTTTTTCAAGATCACGGAAAGATGCTGCCTTTTCGAAATCTTGGCCATCAATTGCAGACTCTTTTTCTTTACGAGCAGCTGAGATCTTCTCATCGAATTCACGAAGTTCGGCAGGTGCGGTCATGCGCTTGATACGCAGACGTGAACCAGCTTCATCAATTAAATCGATTGCCTTATCCGGCAAGAAGCGATCTGAAACATAACGATCAGCCATGTTTGCCGCAGCCGATAACGCACCGTCAGTAATCGAAACTCGGTGGTGGGTTTCGTAGCGATCGCGCAAGCCTTTTAGAATTTCAATGGTGTGAGCCACTGATGGTTCTTTAACTTGAATTGGCTGGAAGCGACGTTCTAGGGCTGCATCTTTTTCAAGGTGCTTGCGATATTCATCAAGAGTTGTTGCACCGATTGTCTGTAGCTCACCACGAGCAAGCATTGGCTTTAAAATGCTAGCTGCATCAATTGCGCCTTCAGCTGCACCGGCACCTACCAAAGTGTGAATTTCATCGATGAAGAGAATGATGTCGCCACGAGTTTTAATCTCTTTAAGCACTTTCTTCAAGCGCTCTTCGAAATCACCACGGTAACGAGAACCGGCAACAAGAGCACCTAAATCAAGTGAATAAAGCTGCTTATCTTTAAGGGTTTCAGGCACATCGTTTTTAACAATTGCTTGTGCCAAACCTTCGACAACAGCAGTTTTACCAACACCTGGTTCGCCAATTAAAACTGGATTGTTTTTAGTACGACGAGAAAGAACTTGCATGACGCGTTCAATCTCTAATTCGCGACCGATAACTGGATCAAGTTTTCCTTCGCGAGCAGCTTGAGTTAAGTTACGACCGAATTGATCAAGTACTAATGAAGTTGAAGGAGTACCTTCGGCTGGACCATTTGAAGCTACTGCTTCTTTTCCTTGATAGCCAGAAAGTAATTGAATAACTTGTTGACGAACACGATTTAAATCAGCACCTAGCTTTACTAATACTTGTGCAGCTACACCTTCGCCTTCGCGAATTAGGCCAAGCAATATATGTTCAGTACCAATGTAGTTGTGGCCCAATTGCAAAGCTTCGCGCAGTGAAAGTTCGAGAACTTTCTTAGCTCGTGGCGTAAAAGGAATATGACCACTTGGTGCTTGCTGACCTTGTCCAATAATTTCTTCGACCTGTGCGCGCACGGCTTCGAGTGAAATGCCCATGCCTTCCATCGCTTTAGCAGCGACGCCTTCGCCTTCATGAATCAGACCAAGCAAAATGTGCTCGGTGCCGATGTAGTTGTGATTGAGCATGCGTGCTTCTTCTTGGGCTAGAACTACGACCCGACGGGCACGATCGGTAAAACGCTCAAACATTGGCGGTACTCCTTTATTCGTATCTCGCTAAGCCTAATGCCCGAGGGGGCAAGCTCGCGAGGCGGGTTTTACGCTTAGAAAAACCACTAGATATGCCACTTATAACCAGATTGAACCCCAATTTATGCCCTGGCCTGGTCAAAAAGATAGGTCAGCTTTAGAGGATTTTTAACATTCGGGTGTTGCCTAAAGTGTTTGGCTTAACTGACTCCAGGTCGAGGAATTCAGCCACACCAGAGTCATAAGACTTAAGTAATTGAGCGTAAACCTCGGGCTCGACCGGAGTTCCATGAATCTCTTCAAAACCATGGCGACCAAAAAATTTAGTTTCAAAAGTTAAACAGAAAATTCGAGCCAAACCAAGTTCGCGGGCACGTTCAATAATTTGTTCCAGAATTTGATTGCCGATTCCTTTACCGCGCAAGTTTTCCGTAATAGCGACAGACCGCACTTCAGCTAAATCTTCCCAGAGCACATGCAGTGCGCCGCAACCAACGACTATCCCGTCTTCAATTGCAACCATAAACTCTTGCACGCTTTCGTAAAGCGTGACAGTTTCCTTTTGCAGCATTCGACCGTCAGAGGCAAAGTTAGCAATTAGATTATGAATGCCTTTGATGTCACTTGTACGAGCTGGCCGAACTTCAATCATTACTCAATCTCCGGCTTAACTAATGGGAACAAAATTGTTTCGCGAATTCCGAGGCCGGTAAGTGCCATAAGTAAACGATCTACACCCATTCCCATTCCACCCATTGGTGGCATTCCAAATTCCATCGCGCGTAAGAAATCTTCATCAACTTGCATTGCTTCAACATCACCTTTTGCGCCTAAGCGAGCTTGTTCGACTAAGCGGTCACGTTGAATAACCGGATCAATAAGTTCTGAATAACCAGTTGCTAATTCAAACCCTTCAACATAGAGATCCCACTTTTCGGCAACGCCAGGAGTTTCGCGATGTGCGCGAACTAGCGGTGACGTATCAACTGGGAAACCCATTACGAAAGTTGGTTCAATCAATTGATCTTTAGCAACATGTTCAAAAATTTCTTCAGCTAGTTTGCCGGCGATCCAGGCTGGATCAACTTTGATACCTAACTTAGTTGCGATGCGCTTTAGATCATCGATTGGCGTTAGCGCAGTTACGGTTTCGCCAGCGCCCTCAGAAATCGCTTCATATAGCGATATCTCACGCCATTTTCCGCCGAAATCTATTTGGCGGCCATCTTGATGAGTAACTATTAATGAGCCTGATACGGCCATGGCAGCATTCTGAATCAGCTTCTGGGTTAGCTCGGCAATGGAGCGCCAATCACCAAAGGACTGATAACTCTCGATCATTGCAAATTCTGGTGAGTGTGAAGAATCAGCGCCTTCGTTACGGAAGTTTCGGTTGATTTCAAATACTCGCTCGATGCCACCTACAACGCAACGCTTCAGGAATAGCTCTGGTGCGATACGCAGGAAAAGATCCATGTCATAAGCATTACTAAATGACTTAAATGGACGAGCAGCCGCGCCACCATGTTGAACTTGCAACATTGGAGTTTCAACTTCAATGAAATCTAGTTCGTGGAAAGTTTCACGCAATGAACGCATAACCGTAGGTCTCATGCGAGCTGTTACTCGTGCTTCAGGGCGCACAATTAAATCTACGTAACGCATACGAACTCGAGTTTCCTCAGAGAGCGGATTATGTTCATTAGGTAGCGGACGTAAAGATTTTGATGCCAGCTGCCATGAATTCGCCAAGATCGAAAGTTCACCTCGCTTTGAAGTGATGATTTCGCCAGTCACGCTAACAATGTCACCTAGATCTACTTGAGATTTCCAGGCAGTGATTGAATCTTCGCCGACTTTATCGAGTGACAACATTGCTTGAAGTTCAGTACCATCGCCTTCGCGCAAAGTTGCAAAACATAATTTGCCAGTATCGCGCTTAAAAATAATGCGGCCGGTCAAGCTCTCGATATCGCCAGTTGCGGTATCGGTCTCTAAGTCTTGGTACTTCGTGCGAACTTCGCCCAGTGTTTTTGTGCGAGCTACCGCAACTGGATATGGCTCGATGCCTTGGGCAATTAAGTCAGCTCGTTTTTCGCGCCGAATACGTAGTTGCTCAGGTAGGTCATCACCGATAGTTGGAGTCTGCTCACTCATAAGAACTGCAGTCTAACTGCTACTGATTGCGCTCGTGAATTAGGCGCAAGCCGATCAAAGTGAGATCTGGTTCGTGTTCATCAATCGTCTCAGAAACGCCCAAAATTAAGGGTGCCAGGCCACCAGTAGCAACAACAGTTGGCGTATCGCTATAACTCTGTGCAAGTTCTTCGGTAATGCGATTTACCAAACCATCTACTTGGCCAGCAAAACCAAAGATGGTTCCCGACTGAAGTGCTTCAACAGTATTTTTACCGATTACTGATTTAGGAAGAACTAATTCCACTTTACGCAGTTGTGCAGCTCTAGCAGCTAGCGCTTCAACTGAGATTTCGATACCCGGAGCCAGTGCGCCACCTAGAAATTCGCCAGTTGGTGAAACCACATCAAAATTTGTTGAGGTTCCAAAATCAACCACAATTGCTGGTCCGCCAAATAAAGTATGAGCCGCCAAAGTATTTACGATCCGGTCAGCGCCGATTTCTTTTGGATTATCTACTAGTAGTGGCACGCCAGTTTTAATACCTGGTTCAACGATAGTAGTTGGAACATCTTCAAAGTAATCAGCGATCATGCGTCGTAACTCGCGAAGCGTTGCCGGCACTGTGCTGCAAATTGCCAGTCCAGTTAAGTCGTACTCCGAAACTAGCGCCTCGTATTGCAACCAGAGCTCATCGGCCGTGTTACGAGGGTCGGTCTTTACTCGCCAGGACTGAGTTAAATTCTCGCCTTCGAAAATTCCCAGCACCGTATTAGTGTTACCAACATCTACAGTTAACAACATAGTTATTTACTCCTTACGTCGAGGCCGATATCAAAATTCTTTGCTGAATGTGTCAGTGCGCCAATTGCTAAGAAATCAACACCTGTCTCGGCATATGAACGAGCTAGATCTAGCGTGATACCGCCAGATGCCTCTAACTTAGTTTGACCAGCCACCAGCACGACAGCTTCCCGGCATTGATCAGGTGACATGTTGTCTAGCAGAACTAAATCAGGCTTAAGCGGAAGTACTTCAGCTAATTGTTCCAACGTATCAACTTCAATCTCGATTGGCGCAGTAGGAAATACGCTGCGAACAGCGTTAAACGCTGCTTTTACGCCACCTGCTGCTGCAATGTGATTGTCTTTAATTAGAGCAGCATCACTTAATGACATTCGATGATTTGTTCCGCCACCCATGCGCACAGCGTATTTTTCTAATTCTCGCCATCCAGGTGTGGTTTTGCGAGTATCACGCACTTTGCAGTTAGTACCTGCGATTGCCTTAACCCATTGGTTGGTTAGCGTTGCGATACCAGATAAGTGACCTAAGAAATTCAGCGCTGTTCGTTCAGCTAATAAAATTGCTCTTGCATTACCTGAAACTCTAATTAGGACATCGCCGGCCTTAACTACAGTGCCATCTTGAACAAGTAGTTCTATTCCAGCTAAGCCAACTTCAGTTAGAACTGCTTTCGCCATATCAATGCCAACAACTACACCTGACTCGCGTGCCACAAATTCTGCCTGCAACTCGGAGTCAGCACTTATAGTTGCAACCGAAGTTACATCTACTCCCCCCGCTAAATCTTCGGCGAGTGCGGTTTTTACTAAATCATAATTAATCATTTATTTATCACCTGCGCATATTCGGTTGCCCAATTACCAACTTCATCGATTTGCTGCACAATTCTTTTTTCCCAAGCTGCACTAGTTTCTGGAAAATCTTCCCGCCAGTGTGAGCCGCGAGTTTCTTGTCTAATCAAAGCTGCTCGCAAAATTGTTTGGGCAAGTTGAAATAGATTGGTAGTTTCCCAGGCATCGACTTGCGGTGCATCGCTATGTCGAGCTTCAAGTCGAGACAATGCGTTACTTGTTTCAATCAGAGAATCAGCCGAACGCAATACACCGGCGCCACGACTCATAGCTGTTTGTAAATCTTTACGTACTGCAGGGTCAAGTAAAAAAGTCTGACTGTTATTTTCAACTGGTTCAGATTCAGCTGGCAGATTTGCCGCAATATCTGCTGCAATCCGAGCACTGAAAACTAGGCCTTCCAACAGTGAATTTGAAGCTAATCGGTTAGCTCCATGAACACCTGAACAAGCCGTTTCACCGCAGGCGTATAAGCCGGTAATACTGCTGTGACCGTTTAGATCAACCCGCACACCGCCTGAGGCATAGTGTGAAGCAGGCGCTACAGGAATCAGATCTTTAGCGGGATCAATTCCGTGAGACAAACATGAGGCATTAATAGTTGGGAATCGATCTGCAAAACCAGTTAAGTGGCGAACATCGAGCCAGACATGGTCTTTGCCACTTTCTTTCATCTTTCGCATGATTGCAATTGCAACCACATCGCGTGGCGCTAATTCAGCTAATGGATGCAAACCTTGCATAAAACGATTGCCGTTGTCATCAACTAAATATGCACCTTCACCACGCACGGCTTCAGAAATTAGTGGTTGCTGGCCTCGTGATTTTCCACCCAACCAAAGTACGGTTGGATGAAACTGAATAAATTCTACATCTGCAATTTTCGCGCCAGCTCGTAGCGCGAGTGCAACTCCATCGCCGGTAGAAACTGATGGATTAGTTGTGCTGGCAAATACTTGACCAAGTCCGCCAGTTCCGAGGACCACTGCCTTACCAAGTGCTTGACCTACGCCATCGCGGGATCCCGCACCGATTACGTGCAGTGTTACTCCACAAACGCGACCAGTTTTATCTTTAAGCGCATCAAGCACCAATGCATCTTCGACAACTTCAATCTGCGGATCATTGCGAACTGCAGCTAACAGTGCTCGAGAAACTTCAGCACCAGTTGCATCGCCGCCTGCATGCAAGATGCGATTGCGCAAATGGCCGCCTTCGCGAGTTAGCGCAATCTCGCCATCTGCTTCAGTATCAAATTTAGCGCCGCGTTCAATTAATTTGCGAACTGCTTCAGGCCCTTCGGTAACTAATACTCGCACTGCTTCGGCATCACAAAGTCCGGCGCCTGCGGTCAAAGTGTCTGTTAAATGGGCCTCTGGTGAGTCACCGTCACCAAGTGCCGCAGCAATTCCGCCTTGCGCCCACTTAGTTGAACCTTCGTCTACTTTTGCTTTAGTAACAATCAATACTGATAAACCAAAAGTACGTAGTTGTAACGCGGTGGTCATGCCAGCAATTCCAGAGCCGACCACAATTACATCGGCGCGCGAAGTCCAACCTGGCTTGGGGGCTAGTAACTTCATGAGTTAGATTCCACAACTGCATTATCTAGTAATCGAACCCCATTTACCCAACCAGCGATGATGGCCCGCTTATTTTGAGTGGTTGCGCTAGCAAGTTGAAAGGTTTTCTCATCAATTATTTCGGCGTAATCCAATTTGAAGGCAGGCTCCGTGGCCAAGATTTCGTGCATTCGGTTTGGTTCTTGAAGAGCTTTAGAAATAATCGAGGCAGCTGCTCGATCTGATTCGGTTAAACGAACATTGCGTGAGGACAACGCCAAGCCATCAAACTCACGCACAGTCGGCACCGAAACAATTTCGATTTTCTTAAAATGCCTTTTAACCAACCACAGTTGCTGAAAATCTTTCTCGCCAAAAACCGCGGCACTTGGTTTAACAATTTCGAATAAACGATTAACCACTGTTAAAACACCGGCAAAGTGGCCAGGTCGTGTTGCACCTTCATAGAGGTCGCCAACTGCACCAGCTGATATCTGAATTGGATCATTCGGATAAATTTCTTCATAAGTTGGAAACCAAACTTGCGTTGCGCCAGCCAAAGTTGCGATCTGGATATCAGTTTCTGGCGTACGCGGATATTTTTCAAGATCAGCGGTATCGCTAAATTGCAGCGGATTAACAAAAATACTTACAACAACTTCCTTATCTAATTCGCGAGCACGCTTAATCAACGCTTGGTGCCCCTTATGAAGGGCGCCCATTGTCGGAACTAGTACGGTCATCTTTTGGCTCCAGTCCTTTCAGGTACCGGGCGATGTGTGCTTATTCTAAATCAGTATTTAGTAGATCCGAAATCCGCCCGTGTGTGAGCAGGATTGCCTCGGGCTCAATCTCAAACCAAGGAGCTAAAACAAAGCGGCGCTCATGAGCTCGTGGGTGAGGCAGAGTTAATTTCTCATCACGGACCAATAACCCGCCGTATTGAATTAAATCTAGATCAATTATTCTTGGTCCCCAATGAATTTCGCGGGTGCGACCCATTGCAGTTTCAATTCCATTTAAAACAGCCAATAAATCTTTGGCCGGTAACTCTGATTCCAGTACTGCAACTGCATTTAAATAATCGGGTTGCTCTGGCCCGCCGACTGGTTTTGTTTGTAGATAACTAGAAACTGCAATCACATCGGTGGCTTCACGAAGTAAACCGATTGCTAAATCTAAATTTGCTTTAGCATCCCCGATATTGGCACCTAATGAAATTACTGCTTTCATCGAGTACGGATAACCATCACATTGATATCGCTGGTGATTGCGTCAACTGGCGCACTTGGTTTATGAACTGTAATCAGTGCAATTTCCACCAGGCTAGCTGCTGCCAAGATTTCATCAGCAATCACTCCGGCTAACTTCTCAATTAATTTATACGGGGTGCCAGTTATGGCAGCTACAACTAAATCACAAATTGTGCCGTAGTCGACGGTATCGGCTAAATCATCACTCTTGGATGCTTTTTCCAGATCAAGAATTAGCTCAACATCAACTAAAAACTCTTGGCCATTTTTAGTCTCTTCGGCAAATACGCCGTGATAGCCAAAGCCTTTGATGCCATTGATACGAATTGAATCATTCATTGCAAGACCGCCTTGTTAGCTGCTACGCCATGAACTCTAACTGCCCAGATGCCGCTTTGGCTAAGTCGCTTAGTTAACTCAATCGTTGCCGTTTCGCGCGCAGTTGGATCATCTCCCCCTAAGAATCGCTTGCGAGATGCTCCGACTAACACTGGATAACCTAGAGCTACAAAACGATCAATTTCCTCGATTATTGCCCAGTTATCGGACTGCTCTTTAGCAAAGCCGATGCCTGGATCAATGATCAAATTTGATTTACTCACACCTGCTGAAAGCGCTGCCTCAATTCGCAAATTCAATTCTGCAATTACTTCTTCGACCACATTTGTGTAAACCGCAAAATTATTCATTTCTTTAGAGTGGCCACGCCAATGCATTGCTATGTATGGAACCTTTAGTTCCGCAGCCGTTTCTAACATGGAAGCATCTGCTAACCCACCGCTTACATCATTAATTATTGACGCCCCAGCAATGACAGCAGCTCTTGCAGTTGATGCGCGCATAGTGTCGATGCTTATTGCTTTACCCGCATCAGCCAATTTTGTGATTACATTTATAACTCTACGTTCTTCTTCGGCTGGTGAAACTCGCTCAGCACCTGGTCTGGTTGATTCACCACCTACATCAATAATGTCGGCGCCTTCTGCGATCAGACTTAACCCGTGCTCGACTGCATCTGGATAAGTGAAATGTTCACCGCCATCGGCAAAGGAATCTGGAGTTACATTTAGAATTCCCATTACCAACATGGTTTATCTACCGAGCTGTAATAAGTGACATTGCTTCGGCACGAGTAGCCGGATCGCGTAATACACCACGTACTGCACTGGTAATGGTGCGAGCTTCAGATTTACGCACACCACGCATCGACATACATAAGTGCTCACAATCGATAATCACAATTACACCCATTGGCTTTAAAATATCCATCATGGCATCTGCAATTTGAGAAGTCATACGTTCTTGCACTTGTGGTCGCTTCGCAAAAACATCAACTAAGCGAGCAATTTTTGATAATCCAGTTATTTTTCCATTTGGAATATAGCCAACGTGGGCAACACCGTGGAAAGGGGTCAAGTGATGCTCGCACTGTGAAAAAAGGTCAATATCCCTAATAATCACTAGTTCTTCATGGCCGATATCAAAGGTAGTTGTTAGAACGTCTTCTGGTGATTGGTAAAGGCCCGCAAAGTTTTCGGCCATCGCACGAGCAACTCGAGCTGGCGTATCTTTCAAACCATCGCGCTCAGGATTTTCACCTAGCGCAAGTAGTAGTTCGCGAACCGCTGCTTCAACGCGTGCTGCGTCATATGGCTGATTGGCGCGGCCATCACCCTCTTGCATCGAGATTGAATTTATTTCACTCACTAGATTTCTTTCTAGTGCGTGGTTTCTTGGCTTCAATTACTTCTTGGACCTTGGCTCTCGCCGGAACTTCTACCGGTGGAATATCTGAAGGAACACGAGTGATTGATCCAGTCCAGGCTGGGCGCTCTGCCCAAGATTTAACTCTCTTAAAGATTATTGCGATGTCATCCTTATTTATAGTTTCGCGATCAAGTAATTCAAGAACCATGGCATCGAGAGTTTTACGATTTGCGACCAAGATATCAAAAGCTTCTTGATGCGCATTTTCAATTAACTTACGAACTTCAGCATCAATAATTCCCGCAACTTTTTCAGAATAGTCACGTTCGTGTCCATAGCTGCGACCCATAAATGGTTCAGATCCATCGGTGCCAAGTTTGATTGCACCTATTGCTTCAGTCATTCCATATTGAGTAACCATTGCTTTTGCCAGCGCAGTAGCTTTTTCAATGTCATTCGATGCGCCAGTAGTTGGATCATGGAAGATAAGTTCTTCAGCAGCACGCCCACCAAGTGAATACGCCAGTTGATCAAGTAATTGATTACGGGTAGTTGAATATTTATCGTCATCAGGTAAAACCATTGTGTAACCAAGAGCCCGGCCGCGCGGCATGATGGTGATTTTGTGAACTGGATCGGTGTGTGGCAAAGCGTGCGCCACTAGTGCGTGCCCAGCCTCGTGATAAGCAGTAACTAAGCGCTCAGAGTCAGACATTAAGCGTGATTTACGCTGTGGGCCAGCCATTACGCGATCGATGGCTTCATCGAGTTCGTGATTACCAATCTCTTTCTTTAGCTCGCGAGCAGCCAGCAGTGCTGCTTCGTTAAGCACATTTGCTAAATCGGCACCAGTAAATCCGGGAGTACGACGTGCATATTCCAGAAGAGCTAAATCTTTTGCAATTGGTTTACCTTTTGCATGCACTTGCAGAATTGCTTCACGGCCCTTGAGATCAGGACGATCAACTGCGATTTGGCGATCGAAGCGACCTGGACGCAATAGCGCTGGATCTAAAACATCAGGACGGTTAGTTGCAGCGATCAAAATTACTTGACCATTTGCTTCGAAGCCATCCATTTCGACCAAAAGTTGATTGAGTGTTTGTTCGCGTTCATCATGACCGCCACCCATACCAGTTCCGCGTTGACGACCTACAGCATCTATTTCATCAACGAAAATTATTGCTGGTGCGTTTGCTTTAGCTTGAGTGAAAAGATCACGCACACGTGCTGCGCCAACACCTACAAACATCTCGACAAAGTCAGAACCTGAGATTGAATAGAACGGTACGCCTGCTTCGCCAGCAACTGCACGTGCCAATAAAGTCTTGCCTGTTCCTGGTGGGCCATAAAGCAATACGCCCTTTGGAATCTTGGCGCCTAGTTCGGCGTACTTAGCTGAGTTTGCTAAGAAATCTTTTATCTCATGCAATTCAGCAATAGCTTCATCGGCGCCTGCAACATCGGCAAAAGTCGTTTTTGGTACTTCGTCACTTTGTAATTTAGCGCGTGATTTACCAAAACTAAATACTTTGTTTCCGCCTTGAGATTGACTCATCATGAAGAAGAAGAGCAAACCGATAATCAGAATTGGAGCTAACGAGAATAAGAAACTTATTAGTAATGATGTTTTAGGAACGTCGATATTCCAGCCATTTAACGGTGGATTAGCGCTCAAAGCATCAACAATTGTTGGCTCTTGGCGCACTACATAAGAAGCTTCGACTTTAGAAGCGCCGTTGATCGTACGACCAGGCTTTAATTCAACCCGAATTATTTGATCTTTATCTACAACTACGGCGCTCTTTACTTCAGATTGCGCAATTGCATCAAGAATTTGGGAAGTATTTACTTTCGTGTAGGCACTACCTGCCCCAGAGACCTGACCGAAAACTGATACAGCAATGATCGCAAAGACAATCCAGAACAAAGGTCCACGGAAAATTCGGCCGGCTTTTGTGGTTGGCTTCTTTTCTCCGCGCTTAGTAACCGTCTTGGTTACTTTCTTTTTTTCTTTTTTGTTTTCGTCAGTCATATCTTTTTTAGTCATATTGCTTCTATTCGTACATGTGCTTTGCAAGCACACCGATAAATGGCAAATTGCGATATTTTTCATCGAAATCTAGTCCGTAACCAACCACAAAATCAGTTGGAATATCGAAACCTACATACTTGACTGCAACTTCAACTTTTGCTGCTTCTGGTTTACGTAGGATTGCCAAGATATCAACATTGGCAGCTCCGCGAGATTCGAGGTTTGACTTCAACCAAGAAAGAGTTAAGCCTGAGTCAACAATATCTTCAACAATTAAAACATTGCGGCCGGTAATATCGCGATCAAGATCTTTCAAAATTCGAACTACGCCACTTGATTTTGTGCCCGATCCATATGAAGAGACTGCCATCCAATCCATTTCCAGATGACGTTGCATCGCCCGAGTTAAATCAGCCATTGCCATAACTGCGCCTTTTAATACGCCAACTAATAGAACGTCACGACCTTCGTAATCGGCATCTACTTGTGCTGCCAATTCTTTGATGCGTGCCTGTAGATCTACTTCGCTAACTATTACGCGCTCGATATCGCTTTCAATTACTGATAAATCCACGATGCTCCTTCATTAATATGGCGGGCTTACTTAAATTAGCGGGACAGGAGCGAAAGTCTGCCCGAAATTCGGGAAACCTTCACACCGCCGGGGAGGCTACAAGCGCCTTGACCGTGCCAAGAGGTGACAAAAGCCTCAACTGAGGCCACGTGATCGGCCGTAATTGACCCAATTGGCGCCCCCGCGGCATAAATGGCCTTTCGCAAGAGGCGAGTTCTGACGGCTTTGGGCAGGTCGGCTAATTGAGAAATATCTAGATCAGCTAGATCAAGACTGGTTGCAACTTGATTCGCCCACGCATCGAGAGCATCGGCATCATCGCGTAATAAGTCAGCACTACGTGCCAGTGCTTCTGTAATTCCAGGACCAATACTTTTTTCTAGCGTTGGCAGTGCAACAGTGCGCACGCGAACTCGAGCAAATTGCGAATCTGAATTATGCGGATCAACCCAAGGTGACAAATTGTTTTCATCGCATGCAGCCAAAGTTTCAGACCTTGAAATACCTAAAAGTGGTCGACAATATTTACCAGTGCATCGCGCCATTCCTGAAAGCGAACGCGCTCCTGATCCGCGAGCCAAACCTAGTAAAACACTTTCGGCTTGATCATTAAGAGTGTGGCCAAGGAAAATTAATTTCGCATTAAGTTTTTCAGCTACGGCATCGAGTGCGGCATAGCGAGCCCGACGAGCAGATGCTTCCAAGCCGTCAACTAATTCGACATCAACTTTAATAACTTCGGTTTGCGAGATTCCTAATTCCGAAAGTTGCGCAAGAACTTTTGTGGCTTGTTCGCTAGAACTTTTCTGTAGTTGATGATCAATAGTTACACCTACTAAATTAATCAACAAATTTTTAGATTCCGGAACTAGCGCGGCCGCAAGTGCTAACGAATCAGCGCCTCCAGAGACGGCCACTAGAACGGTATCTCCTGCACTACAACTAGAAAGGCATTCACGCACAGCACTACGAATTGCGACCGTTGCTGGGTTTGTGCTCACAGGGTTAAGACTAGACCCGACCGCCAAATGGCATTAAGCCCTTGATGCTATAAATATTTGAGTAAATCAAGCCTTTTTTCGTTGAATTGGCTTCCCACATCATGCCGTTTCCAGCGTAAATCGTGATGTGGTGAATGCTCGAGATAGTTCCCTTGTATGAGTAGAACAAGAGATCGCCGGGCACAAGTTCACTAATTGTTACATGCTTGGTGTAACCCGCATAAAGTGCTGAGTTCAAGCGATCCCAGCCTGGCCAAGTTAAGCCAGCAGATTTATATGCCGCAAAAACTAAGCCAGAACAGTCAAATGAATTTGGACCTTCGGCACCCCAAATGTATGGCTTGCGCGCTAACACTTGTTTCTTGGCATATGCAACCGCCGCATCTCGCTGTGCTTGGGTAGTGCGAATTGTGGAGCGGCCCTTAAAGCCAAGGTCTGGCCAAACTTTTGACTGCCCAGGTGTTAGCTCGGCTTGCCCCGCTTGCGCTTCTTCGAGCAAAGCTAATTGACGTTGTTGCTCTAACGTAATGCGAACATTTTTAGCTTTAGTTAATTCCTTGATTAATTTATCTTGTACTGCACGTAATTTATCTACTTCTTTTTGCTGTAGCGCTCTAGCATCATCGGCAACTTTCTTGGCTGCTGCAACTTTTTCAGTTGCGGCAATTTGCTTAACTTTTGCTGCATCGGCAACTACTTTGGCCGCGCGAGCAATAACTTCGGCTGCTTTGAATCTTTCTAACGCTTTAGCGTTTTGATCACCAAGTGATTGTAAAATCGTAATTCGATCAACCAAGTCTTGTGGCCCGTTTGCACTTAACAGAGGTTCGATATCGCTAAATGTGCCACCCATAATGTACGCATTGGCAGCTAGCTTTCCGATAGTTCGATGCGCACGAGCCACTTCTTCAGCAGTCTTGCGAGCATATTCAGCAGCCGCATTTGCATCAGCGGTGGCCTTTGCTAATTCAGCTTTGGCTTTTACATATAGAGCTAGCGCTGCATTTGCTTTCGCGGTTAGCGCTTTCAGCGTCATGTTCGCCGCGGCTAACTTTTTTGCGGCTGCATCAGCTGCCGCTTTTTTAGCGGCTTCGGCTTTTTTAGCGGCTTCAATCTGGGCCAAAGTTGGTTTTGGAGAGGCGGCATAAACAGTCGTGCTACTACCTAGAAAAGTAAGCGCGACTGCGAGCGCAATGAGCCGCTTCGACATGCTCTTAGGATAAATGGGGCGCCTTGGAAAGTAGTTAGAAGCGCCGCCGTGTCAGTACTTAATTAGTTTGATACGTCACGGCGTTTGAACAGTGTCGTAACAATCACTGTGCCGACTACTAAATACATTGCGGTGAATGAAATTGCATGGGTATATGAAACGTTGGATGTGCCACCTGTAGCAATAGTGGACATCAAATTACCTGGCATCCATTTTCCTAAGCTTGCTTTTACCGCGATCAAGATATTTTCCACAATCAATAACCAGATAACACCCAGGGAGATTGCGCTGATTGGTGAGCGAAGAAGTAGTCCTAAAATCATGCCAACGGTGCCGAATGCAATTACCGATAACAGAACATTTCCAAATGTTTTTGCCAATTCATGTAACGCATCAGAAGTTACCCAGGCATCAGTTGCTACCTTTGCTTTGCCCGATAATCCAAAAGCTAACGACATGCTTACCGTTGCTGCCAAAATCACCATAACGACCGCAAACGAGGCCATTGATAAATATTTACCCAGCAGCAATTGCAGACGACGAGGTTGGCGAACTAATAAGTTACGCAAAGTTCCGTAGGTATATTCCTGAGCTGTTTGAGCAGCAAAAACGCAGAGGGCAACTATTCCTAAAAGGCCAGCTGCATTACTAAAGCCAATAGTTAAACCACTTGGCAATTGCAAAATATCTCGAGAAATCATGTTGCCACGATCGGAATTACCTTGCGGAGAATCAATTAGTAAGAACAATAATGAAGTAACTAAGCCAGTTAAGCCAGCTGATGCCAACATTGTGCCGATAAAAAGTGTTGGTCTACGAAGTTTGCGCCACTCGGCTCTGAAAACTTGAGCCTTAAATATCTGGTTCATTCGGAATCCCCCGTCATTTCAAAGAATGTTTCTTCTAGGCTGGGTAACATCGGAGATAGTTGCGAGAGCGTAATACCTGCGGCAAATGCTGATTTATTAAGTTCGGCTGCCCATTCGGCTGGGCCTTCGATATGTGCAACACCACTGCGAATAGTTGATTTATGCCCGGCACTTGTTGCAATTTCTTGAATTTTTACTAGATCAATTTCATTTGGAGTTTTAACCAAGATGAATGGCTGCTGTGCCAGGAAGAGATCTTCAATCTTGCCCGCAAATAGAACTTTGCCTTTGCGCAACATCACTAGATGCTGACTTATTAGTTCAAGCTCTGAAAGTAGATGTGAAGAGACAAAAACTGTAGTGCCTTCTTGCGCTAATGATTTTAATAAATCTCTAACTTCTTGGATACCTTCGGGATCTAAACCATTAGTAGGCTCGTCGAGGATCAACAGCTTTGGATTTGGCAAAAGTGCGGCAGCAATACCCAAACGTTGTTTCATGCCCAGTGAATAAGTCTTGTATTTCGAATTTCCGCGATCACCTAAGCCAACTCGTTCGAGAAGTGATTGCACATGATCGGTGCCATAGCCACCTAAAGTTGCTAACACATTTAAGTTTTCGCGACCGGTCAAGGCTGGATAAAAAGCTGGTCCTTCGATCATTGCGCCAACACTGGCCAAATATCTTTCCGGATGCTTAATTGAGTGCCCCAAGATTTCACCCGTGCCACCTGTTGGCGAGATCAAGCCCAGCAACATGCGAATAGTGGTGGTCTTGCCTGACCCATTTGGGCCAACGAAACCACAAACGGTGCCCATGGGTACTTCGAAATTAGCGTGTGATACTGCAAACGTATCGCCATATTTCTTGCTTAAATCTTGAACTGCTACAGCGAGATTACTCATGCCCACCACAATAGCCCTTCCCCTTACACTTAGTGCATGAGTAAAGATGCATGGGGCTACCAAGAACCGAATCGCCGCCCCGCCCCGAATTGGAAAGTAAACCCACAAACTTCTCAGGTTCGCGCGGGAGTAACCCGCACTGGGTTTGGCGAAACATCTGAAGCCCTCTTTCTAAACAGTGGATTTACCTATTCTTCTGCCCAAGAAGCAGAAGATTCATTTACGGATGAAACTGATCACTTTGTTTATAGCCGCTTTGGTAACCCAACGGTTGCCATGTTTGAAAATCGTTTAGCCGAACTTGAAGGTGCTGAACTTTGTGTAGCTACCGGTTCTGGCATGGCTGCCATGTTTGCATCCGTTGCCTGCATGGTTAAAGCTGGCGATCGTGTTGTTGCAACGGCGGCAATGTTTAGTTCTTGCCACGTTGTGCTCACCGAATTTTTGCCAGCATGGGGCGTTGAGGTTGAACTTGTAAAAGGCACCGATGAAAAAGTTTGGGCTGAAGCGTTAAGTAAGCCGACCAAAGTTGTATTCATCGAATCACCAAGTAATCCATTAATGGAAATTGTTGATATTCGAATGATCTCTGACTTAGCCCATAAAGTTGGCGCAACCGTAATCGTAGATAACGTAATGGCATCACCGATTATGCAACGCCCACTCGAACATGGCGCTGATGTAGTTATGTATTCAGCAACAAAACATATCGATGGTCAAGGTCGCGTTCTTGCTGGCGCCGTACTCGGTAGCTTCGGATACATGAATGATTATTTCAAACCTTTCTTCCGCCACACTGGCCCATCGTTGAGTCCATTTAATGCTTGGGTACTTTTAAAGTCGCTGGAAACTTTGGACATGCGGGTGGAACGTATGGCTAATAACGCGCAGAAAATTGCTGAGTTCCTATCGACTAGACCGGAAATTGAAATTGTTAGCTTCCCTGGCCTGCCATCACACCCAGGTCACGAATTAGCTAAAAAGCAGATGACTGGTTTTGGTACCACTATCGGGATAACTTTTAAGGGCACCAAAAAAGATGTATATAAGTTCATGGATGGCTTGCGAATCATCGATATTTCCAACAATTTGGGCGATAGCAAGTCACTTATTACTCACCCTGCTTCGACTACTCACCGCCGGTTAAGCCCGCAAGATCAACTGGCAATGGGAATTACGGCAACCACTTTGCGTCTTTCAGTTGGTCTAGAACATAGTGATGATCTAATAAGAGATATTGCGCAAGCGCTAAGTTAATTTATTTGAATTAATTTAAATCAAGACTGCGGCAACAAGTAATACTGAATACAAACTTAAATAAGTAATCGACCACTGGAAAACTTTGGCCGCTACTTTTCCATAATCTGGATTACTGCCACGAAGTTGCGCAAGTGTTAGCGTGAAAACAGAAAATAAAAGTGCGTTAACGATTTGAACCCAGAGCGAAAGCTCAGCAAAGTTTATTGTGACAACCGAAGCAATAAACATGGCAATAGTGTGGAACCACATTTGACCATGTAAATTCTTCTGCGAAGTAACACCTGGCAACATTGGAATTCCGGCTGCGTTGTAATCGTCTTTATATTTAATCGCTAGTGCCCAAAAATGTGGCGGTGTCCAGAAAAAGATTACCAAGAAAAATGCCCAGGCAACGTTCGATAATTCATTAGTGACTGCAGCCCAACCAATTAAAACTGGCATACAGCCTGCAATTCCGCCCCAAACAATATTTTGCGAAGTGCGTCGTTTAAGTGCCATCGTGTAAATAACTACATAGAAAACAATTGCAATCAAAGTTAACCAAGTAGCAAGCGGAGTAGTAAAAATCCAGAAAATAACTAGCGAAAGTAAACCGACAATAGTTGCGAAAATAGTCGCTTCTCTGCGCGAGATAATGCCGACTGCGATTGGTCGTTGCGCAGTTCGCTTCATTAACTTATCGGTTTCACTTTCAATCACCATGTTGAATGCATTGGCGCTACCAGCTGCCAAAGTTCCGCCGAGAATCGTGGCGATAGAAAGCCCCACAGATGGAATTCCATTTTGGGCCAGCACTAGGGCCGGCAAAGTGGTCACGAGCAAAAGTTCGACCACTCGCAATTTCATAAGGTCGAGATAGCCACGAATTCGAAGATCTGAGTTCCGGCCTGGCTCATTTACGCTCACAGAGCAAGGCTACTCAGATAAATACACAGTACTCACCGTACGCGTTCCCAGAGGGCTCACAGGTTCATGGGTTAATTTCTGGACATGGAAAACAACCAGAAGCCCGATTGGTTCGAACTAGCCGATAACGATCAGCCAGCAACTCGCCGTTTTAAGGGCAAGGTACCTGCGCCAAAGCGTAATCTCGCTTTGATTCTGGCAGGCGTCTTAGTTCTCCCAATGGGTGCCGGATGGGCACTTCTCTCCCACGAAGATCAATCAGCGAACGCTGTTGAAACTTTGAACTTAACTCAAGATTCTCCAGTCGCAACTAGCTCTACTCCTACACAGACAAGCAATGCAATCACAATGCCAACTGCTTCTCGTGAAGATGACAATGAATCTGAATCTGAAGGTGAAGATGAAGGCGATGATGATAATTACCGTGCAGCGCCAGCATTCTCTGTAAGTACTTCGGCACCAGTTGCAACTCCTGCAGCTACTCAGTCGAGTCAGCCCGCTCCTGTAGCAACTGTAACCAAGGCACCTGCAGTATCAGCGCCAACTCCTAAGGCACCTACAGCAATAACATCGCCTGGAACTTCATCAACTTCAAAAGACTTAATTCTGCCGCCAACAAAAAAGTCAGGCGATGATGATGAAAAAGAGCATAAAAAGAAGGGCGAAGGCAAAGAATCCAAGAAGTCAGAAGATGACGAAGAGGATGACGATTAATTAATTGCCGGTTGCTGAAGTGCCATCAAGATTTTCAATAACACTTGATGGGCTTGGTGAAATACCAGGAACTGGTTTGGCAAATTTAGCAAGTACTTTATCTAGCGCTACCCGAGCTGCTTTTGCAGCTGTTCTGTTTTTAGGAATCTGATCTGCGATAGCTACAAAGATATATTCGTGGTCGCCGCCTTGAACATAGCCAGCCATTGAAACAACGCCAGTTAACGAGCCAGTCTTAGTTCTAACTAAGCCAATAGCTTTAGGTGCACTTGTGACAAAACGATTACGCATAGTGCCATTAACGCCACCTACTGGAAGTCCGCCATAAATAGTGCCGTATTTATCGCTGTTATATGTTTTAAGAAGAAGCTGCGCCAACATTTTTGCGGAAACTCTATTCGACCTAGAAAGTCCGCTGCCATCAACTGCATTTAATCCAGTCGAATTAATTTCTAGGTTATTTAGGGTTTTCAAAAAAGTTTCTTCAATGCCAGATTCGGAATAACCGAAACCAGCTTTCATTGAGGCATACATCGCCATGCGATTGCCCAGAGTGTTATCGCTCCAGAGCAACATCCAATCCATGATCTTTTGTAATGGTGGCGACTGAAATTTAGCAATTGACTCTTTTGAATAAAGATGGGCCTCGGCGCTAGTAACTTTTGCGGAGCTCACTTTTACATTGCGCGCTGCAAATTGCGCCTTAATAAAATCTAAGTCAACGCTATGCATTTGGGAATACTCGATATGTAAAGTTTTTATTGGCGCTCCGTTATCGGAATCAAATTTCTTTAGCGCAGTTTTCACAATTTTCGGAAGAGATACCCGGCCCATTTTGGTCGCGAGCGTATTGTTTCGTTCCATCCAGGGATCTAACGAACCAGCAATCATCAAGGTGTTAGGTTCAGCTCCAGTTAGAATTTCAGTAGTGAATCGATAATCAGGTGTTAGGTAATCCAAGAGCGCAGTTGCCGAAAGTAATTTCATAAGCGATGCCGGTTTACGCAAAGAATCTGCACCATTTTCAAAAATAGTTTCGCCAGTTACCGGATCAAGCAAGATCAAGCCCGGGTTTGCCAGCGTTTTTGAACTAGCTGCGCTACTCAAAATAGGGCTAATGGTGCTGCTTTTTAGGGCTGCGGGTGCACTGGAAGTCATGGCCGCTGTAAGCGCAACTAGAACTACGCTGATCGAGGCTATTGATAATGGGCGCAACTTCATGCTGCGAATACTACTTTCTAATTACTAAAGATAGATTGACCCAATGAGCATGCCGCCCGCTGAAATTGGTCCCGGTGAATTTTTCCCGGTTGTAGGCGTAGGGCCGCATCCAAAACCTTGGCCAACAGGTGATGAATACGACTTAGAACTTCTGGAGAATGGCGATCGCCGCAATGTGCTCGACAAATATCGCTATTGGTCAGTTGCCGCAATCGTTGCTGATCTAAATACCAAACGCCATAAATTGCAGATTGCAATCGAAAATTGGCAGCATGATTTAAATATCGGTTCAGTTGTTCGAACTGCAAACGCTTTTAACGTTAGTGCAGTTCACATAGTTGGTAAGCGCGATTGGAATAAGCGCGGCGCCATGGTTACCGATAGATATCTAACTATTGTGCATCATCCAACAGTTGAAGATTTTGGAAATTATTGCCGCGAAGCCGGCTTGCCAATTATTGGAATAGATAATTTGCCCGGCATCTCAAAGCAACTTGAATCAACACAGCTGCCAGAAAGTTGCGTACTTCTTTTCGGCCAAGAAGGTGCTGGAATGAGCGAAGAAGCGGTTGCTGTTTGTGAGGTAGTACTAGAAATTAATCAGTACGGCTCTACTCGCAGCATGAATGCATCGGCTGCTGGTGCAATTGCCATGTATCACTGGGCACTACAGCACTTGCCAAGGTAAGGAATCCCAATGATTAAGAATTCCAAATGGCTAACGCCAAATCTAATTGTCTTAACTCTGGTCTCATTTACTCAAGATGCTGCCAGCGATCTGCTTTATCCATTACTTCCAATCTTGTTAACAGGGGTAATTGGAGCTGCGCCTATTGCACTTGGCTTAATTGAAGGATGCGCTGAAGCGGCTGCTGGCTTTACCAAACTCTGGGCTGGAAACAAATCTGATTATTTAGGTCGTAAACCATTTGTTGTTGCAGGGTATGGCTTAGCGGGAATCGGTAAAGCGCTAGTGGTTATTGCGGCAGCTTGGCCATTAGTTTTCTTTGGTCGGGTAACTGATCGAATTGGAAAAGGAATGCGAAGTACACCTCGTGACGCCTTGATTCATGATTCCGTTCCGAATGAACACTTAGGTAAGGCTTTTGGTTTCCACCGTGCTGGCGATAATTTTGGCGCTGTAGTTGGACCATTACTTGCCGTTGCCGGTCTCTGGTTGCTTGACGGCGATGTCCGCAAAGTTGCACAGTGGGCACTGATTCCAGCACTTCTAAGTGGCCTGCTTACATTCTTGATCAAAGATAAGTATGTAAAGAAAATAAAGGTTGCTAAAGAGAAACGCGTCAAGGTTTTACTTCCTACGCCGCTTAAACGATCTATTGTTATTTTGGTTCTCATTCAACTAACAAACATCCCTGACGCACTTTTATTACTTCGACTGCATGACATCGGATTAAGCACAACGATGGTTGTTCTTGCTTATGCATTTGCAAACCTAGTCGCAACATTTGCAGCTTATCCAGCTGGTGTAATTGCAGATAAATTCTCTCCCCAATTGGTTTACATGTTTGGGTTAATAACTTTTGCTCTTGCTTACTGCACTTTGGGGTTAACTCAGAATCATCACTTGGCTTTCTTAATGCTTGGGGTTTACGGTTTCTTTGGTGCGCTAACAGACGGAGTAGGCAAATCTTGGATTGCACGTTTGAGTCAGCCGGAACATCGCGGGCGCGCTCAAGGTGTCTATCAAGCAAGTATGAATTTTGCGATTTTGGGTGCAGGAATTTGGGGTGGCGCCCTATGGAGTCGTGGAACTCACGAATTACCGCTGGTTTTGGCAGGTATTGGTGCAGCTCTAGGAGCTGCTTACTTCGCCTTCGACCTCATCGGCAAGCGCTTCGCGCACCGAAATTAAGCGGCGATCAATTTCGTCAGCCTCAGTATTGCGACCTTGAATTCGCATAACGGCAGCGATCGAAGTTTCAATATCTACGATGTATTCAAAGGCTTTAGGATCTTCATCGGTAGCTACAGTTAAAACTTGATCAAGGGTATTTAGACCTTCTTCGTAGTTCTCCAACAGCACTTGAGCTTTTCCGTATTCAAAAAGTGCGTTATTGGAACGAATGTGGTCGTGTGCAGTTTCAAAAACATCAAGCGCTTTACGTGCACGAGTTAAAGCTAAATCACCTTCGCCCAGCGCAACATGACAGGAAGCGATTTTTTGATCGCAGCGAGCGACTTGAATTACTTCTTTGTTTCGCTTAAACAGATCACGTGCTTCATAGAATGAAACGATAGCTTGGCGGAAATTCTTTAGTGAGCGATGAGCACAACCAATTAAGTAAAGATCATTTGCCGCGCCATACTCATTGCCATCAAGTAAATGTTCCTGGGCACATTCATCCATGGTGGAAATTACTTTTTCGAAATTCTTAGATGCAAACCACCACTCACCCAATGTGCAAGCAAGTTCTAGAGCTATGGATGATTTATTAGCACGCAAGATCTCAACTGCTTTAGACATTGCAGTTGCTGCTTCTTCCATACGCTTTAATTGATTTAAGTTATAACCAATTGCGCTGTATGCCTGTGCGACGCCTTCAGATGGCGCACTTGCACCAAGTTGGTCGTAAATATCGCAAGCAGTTTCAGCGAGTGCTAAAGCTTCGTCATATTGGCCA
This sequence comes from Actinomycetota bacterium, assembly GCA_947463725.1. Lineage (GTDB taxonomy): Bacteria > Actinomycetota > Actinomycetes > Nanopelagicales > Nanopelagicaceae > Planktophila. Next base: position 81,144 of record CANHRM010000003.1, read on the forward strand.
CGAGCAAAAATACGCGCACTTAATTCGTAATAAGTACTGGCACGTTCTGCGCCTTCAACTTCTGGAATTCGATCCC